>NZ_BMCS01000002.1:655775-983663 GCF_014635305.1 Williamsia phyllosphaerae
CATCCTCGTTTAGTTGAAGGTCCGTCACTCCCTAAGTCTTCCTCCGCAGCTGTTTTCTAGGGCTGGTTTCGCGAGTTCGACGCCTCGCCGACGCGATAGCTCGCGATACGGCGATCGGGGTTGCCAACGAACGTGACGTCGTTGGACCGCACGGATGTCCGAGCGATCTGCAATCATCGGTTTCATGGAGAACTTGCCTGAGACGACGGACCCCTCTGCTGACTTGTCGATCGACGTCGAGGACGACGGAGTACTTGTGATGGGGACACCGGAGCTCATTGACTCCTACATTGCCCGTCTTCGCGAGGTCACCAACAACGAGGTCTCTGATTCTGCGATTTCCAAGAGTGACCTCGGGACGATTGCGGGAGTAGCCGCCGGCGCCGCCAACGCCACCGCCCAGCACGGGCGTTACGTGAAGATCGCAAAAGAAAGCATGAAGCTCGTGCAGGCTAGCAAGATGGTCCCCGCAAAAAACGTACCGGGGAACTACTTTCGCGCAACGACCGTCGGCGCAGGTAACAAGTTCTCGGGTCAGATCGTATGGAAGCCATTGGTAGGCAGTCCCGCTCGGTTGGCGTCGATTCAGATGATCGCGATTCAGATGGCTCTGACCACCGCGCTTGCCGACGTCCAGAAAGCCGTGGCAAAGGTTGAGGACAAAGTCGACGACCTGTTGGCTCTGTCCAAAGCTCAGATGGTCGGCGATATAGTCGGCAGCCACAGCTACCTGAAGCGACTGGTGACAGAGGTCCGGACTAACGGCAGTCTCCCCAACTCTGATTGGGAGGCAGTCGCGTCTCTCGGTCCGTCGCTCG
This sequence comes from Williamsia phyllosphaerae, assembly GCF_014635305.1. NCBI lineage: Bacteria > Bacillati > Actinomycetota > Actinomycetes > Mycobacteriales > Nocardiaceae > Williamsia > Williamsia phyllosphaerae. Next base: position 656,594 of record NZ_BMCS01000002.1, read on the forward strand.
AGAAGGGGTTGGAACGAATCCGGTCGTATGTCGGCGCGACCGTGGGAAAGCTAGACCCCGAGATGTCAGTCAGCAAACGCGCAGCTCGAATCGAGACCGCTGTCGCCGAAAACCGCTTGGGGGAGTCGCTACAGCTGCTGATCGTTGCCGAGCAGACCTTGTACTACTGGCAACACCTGCGCCTCCGACGCGTCATGGATACCGAGCCCCAGCATCGGGAGTCCGTCCACTCTTCCGTGCAAAGCATTCTCACCACTCAGGGGCGCCTGGACGCAGAACTCTGGTCGCAGCTCCATACCCGACTCAACGGATTCGACAAGGTCAAGCCGCTGGAGATCGGCCGATTCTGGGACATCAGCACCCTGAAAACCAACACCGTTCGACTTCAAGCCGATCTCGAAGACTTCCGGCAAGCACGTGCAGGCCAGCTCCAAGAGTGGGACCGATACGACACCCCCGGAATCGGAGATGCTATGAACGAGATCGGAACAATCGCGACTCACGCATGGAATCGCGGCTCGACACTGACAGCTAGTGGCCTGCGAGGTCTCGCGGACCTGCTCGATAGTCCTGAGGACAAGTCCGAGAAGGTCATCGTCCAGACCGACTCTGAGGTGGGAACCGCACCGCAGACTAACCAGAGGGCTGAGTGACTCAGTCACCTCCGGAGGACCCGCTTAGCCTGGGGCAGAAGCTAGTCGCCGTTCTGGAGGGTGGTCGACGCACGTCCACGTACAAGCTGGCCACGATACTTGCGCTGCTCGATCTGGCTGTGGAGTCAGTTCCTGAACACCCAGATGATGCGGTCGACATCGATCTCGATGCGCTCAGCGAGCGGGTCCTTGCGATGTACTGGCGCCAGATTCGACCCATCGAGGGCGTACAGATCAGGCAATCGTCAGACGGCCGAAGCGCGATCCTCGCCATCGTCGAAACGCTGCGTACTTCCACCGGGATTCGCGAACGTGTCGGATCGCCCGCGGGTGCCGAAGCGGCGGACCCGAATGGGTATCGGGAGGCTGTCGAGGCCATCAAAGTCACCCTCGTCCGCTACCCGCTTCAACTTCTGCAGCGGGTGAACAACGCTGAGTACGAGTGCTTCCTCTATAACGACTCCTGGATGAACACCACCTCGTTGAGAATCATCGAGAATGATCACGGCAACGCTATTCGGCTCCTCCCCGGGGTAGCCAATGCGCTCGCCCGCCTTGCGCCGCTTCTCAGGCCCGCGTTCCAGCTGGCGTGGATCACCGACGTCCGCAGGATGAACGCGTGGCTGCAGGAAGATGGTCCCGACCTCGCGGCGCACCTCTTCGGCAGCGACCGCATATCGCTGACTCGCGTTCGTGACGTCCTTCGAGAAGGGTTTGGCTCGCGATGCTTCTACTGCGACAGAACAATTTCTGACGTTCCGCAGGTTGATCACGTGCTGCCTTGGTCGCGGGTCCCCATCGACGGTCTCGCGAACTTGGTTCTCGCCTGCCGACGCTGCAACGGAGACAAGTCCGACCTGCTCCCGATTCCGGACCACCACCACCGGGCCATGGCGCGCGGACAGGCAACGCTCGACGAACTTGCGTCTTCGATCAACTGGCCCAGCCAATATCGACGCGCTGAATCCGCCGCGCGTGGCATCTACGCGACCACGCCGGCCGGAACGCCAATGTGGTGCGCCGCGAAAAACGTTCGTCTCAGCTCACGCGCTGACTTCGCTTGGTGAATACCAATCGTCCGGGCATCCACCAGTACAGCAGCCACGCAGCTCTACACCGATGTCGGTTTTTCGTCTTGGCTCAGAGTTCACTTTAAGGCCTGCCCGGAAACATACGGCTATTCTGCGCTTCCGCCAACTCGTGCAATGCCAGTCGAGTCTCATCCCAGAATTCGGTTGAAAAACAGCGTTCGATCTCGTCTAGATGGTTTTCGACAAATCGGGCGTACTCGGCGTCAAGCAAGCTGCTATCTCTGCGCGTGTCATCTATGAGTAGCTCGTAGACGAGATGCACACCAAACCAATTGGAATCATCGTCAGAGACCACAGGCTGAAAATCCAGAAACATCTCACCTTTGTCACGTGTCAGCGATATCCGGAGGTCGCCCGAGACCAAGTAGAGGGCAGCACTACCCAACCCGCCGAACGAGCGTTGGATCGCATACCGGCCGTCAACCCATAGAAAACCCATATGTAGCACTAAAAACTTCAAAATTTCGTTCACGCTAGCCTCCTGGGGGGTGCATAAGGAACCTGTCGGCCCAGGTGTAACCGTGGTCAAGCAGATAGTCTATCTCCCGCCTCAGGTAGGAGGTAGGAGGAATCGTCACACCGTCTTTCGGAGCTATGATCATCCGATCACCCGCGGCGATTCTATTATCCAGAAAGTGCTCGTTCAGCAACCAGGGATCGATACCGTCAGCGATTATCTTGTCCCACATATCTCCGACGCTGAAGTAGCTTGCGTCGTGCTCAATCGCGACCTTGATGTACTTGGGGAAACCGCCTAGCACGGTTGTACCGTTATTGGTTATGTGTTGCTCGGCAAGCTTTTTGAGGTCGTCGGGGAGTGGGTCCGGGGCGGCGCCATCGCAGTCCACAGGAATCAGCCCCAATGGATCACACGCGGTGGCTGGGTTTGTTGGGTATGCGTAGGGGTTGGGCGCCGGCGCCAAGCCGAGAGGATCTGGGGTGAGGTACCGCCCGGTGCCGGGGCTGTAGTACCGCATCAGGTTGTAGAACAGGCCCGACTCTTCATCCGCGTACTGACCCGGAAAGCGCAACGGCGTCGACTCGCCGGTCCAGGCGGACTGTCCCCACAACGTATTCGTGGCGCGACCAGCGAAGGCACCCGTATCGGGATCGAGCAAACCGACCGGCATGCCGATCTGGTCGGACACGATTGCGTAGAACCGCTGATCCACGTCGCTTTGCGACATCGTCGACGTGGATACGTCGGTTTCGAGGCCCGCCATGTCCAGCAGACCACCCGACGACGGTGCAGGCCGCGCCTGTCGCGAGACGGTCAGCTGTGCGAGTGGCGTCAGCCCACCCGGCGCGTAGACCCACGCCAGGCCGTCACCCGTAGCCTCGTCGACCTGCTCGACGAGCTGCGTCCCCGACCACGCGAAGGACGTTCGCGACCCGTCGTCGGCGACCTTGGCGACGCGCCGACCCATCGGGTCGTACTCGTACCCCCAGCGCCGACCACTCGGGTCGACCACCTCACGCAACCGGTCCCAGGCATCCCAGCGGTAGCGCCACACATCGGGCTTGCGGCTCAGCCTGCGCCGCACCACCTGGACCACACGCCCGGCACCGTCGTACCCGTACGACGACCGCCCGTCGTCCATCAACCGGCCGTCGCGGTACTCCCACCCGGCCCTCTCTCCCCCGTCGTCCGCTCCCCCGGCGACGATGTTGCTGCCGGCGTCGTAGGCGAACGACTCCACCAACGCACCCGCGGCATCGGTCACCGACCGGACGCGGCCCATCGGGTCCAGGTCGAAGCGCGCATCGCGAGCGACTGCCTTGCCGGCGGGACCCTCACCCGTCACCGACAGCAACGCACCATCAGCCCGGTAGGCGAAACCGCTCGACGCCGCAAGACGTTCCGGCTCCGGATCGCTGAGTCCGAAGTTGATACGACCGGGATCGGTCAATCCGGCCACCACCGACCGGCGCGTCAGCCGCCCCGCAGCATCCCACTGCGAATCGATCGCCGACGTGCCGAACGCCCGCCTGGTCTCCCGCCCGACGGCATCCGTCGCGAGGTCAATGATCCGGTCGCCGACAGCCATCCCGGCGAGCACGCCTCGCGCGTCGTAGCCGTATCCCGCCGCGGTACCGGCCGGCGTGATCCGCTCGGTCAGGTCACCGCCGGCACTCCACCGCGACAGAACCGCGGCCGCATTCCACGACTCCGACACCGTGCGGCCCACCGCGTCGTACCCGAGGGCGAGTTGTCCAAAGGCATTGCTCGCCGACACCATTCGTCCCGCGGCGTCGTACCCATACTCGACCACCTCGTCGCCAGAGCGTTCCGAGATCAGCCTGCCCACCGCATCGTAGGAATAGTCGATGCGCTCCCCCGCGCCGTTCGTCTTCGACGCGAGGCGCCCGGCGTCGTCGTAGGTGAACGTCGTTTCCGCACCCGCGAAGTCGACCTCACGCGCCACCCGTCCGTCGGCGAAATACTCGTAGCTCCAGCGCCGACCGAGCGGGTTGACGACACCGATCAGACGCCGCGCGCGGTCGTACTCGAACGTCGTGCGTGACCCGTCGTTGTCGATGCGGGCGACGGGCAGGTCGTAGAACCCGTACTCCCACGACGTGACAGCGCCGACAGCATCGGTATGCGACAGCCGGTTTCCCTCGCCGTCGTAGGTCCACGTCTGCGTGCCACCGTCCGGGGCGACCTCCGCGAGTACCCGACCCCCGAGGTCGTAGCGTCGCTGCGTCACTGCACCGTCGGCGGCGACAAGCCGCACCGGTCGCCCGAAGTCGTCGTAGTCGACGCTGGTCGTGTTGCCCTGGGGGTCAATGACACTGGTGGGCAACCCGGCCGCGTCGGCGGCGAACACCGTTCGACGACCGTCGGCGTCAGTGGACTCGCTTGGCACGCCGGAGTCGGAGTATCCAACGGTCCGGACCGCGCCGGCCGCGTCGGTCACCGACACCGGGTTGAGGTCGTCGTCGTATCCGATGGTCTGAACCGTGCCGTCCGCGGCGACTACCCGCGACGGCCGACCGGGCGCCGCGTATCCGATGGTCGTCGAGGCTCCGGTCGGGTCTGCGATCCGGACGAGATCGCCCTCGTCGTTGTAGTCGTAGGTGGTGACCGCCCCGGCGGGATCGGTGGAGCTGATCGGGTTGCGCCGCACGTCCCAGCGCGTGAAGGTGGTGCGGCCCATCGGATCGGCCACGCGCTGCGGCCGTCCGTCGACGTCCATCCCGTAGAACGTGGTGGCTCCGACCGCGTCGGTGTACGCGGTGACACTGCCGGTGCCGTCGCCCAGCTCGCGGTAGTCGAACCGACCGGCCCACACTCCGTCGACGCCGGACTGGTACACGATCCGTCCCTGGTCGTCGTAGACGTTCTCGTAGGTCTGCCCGATCGAGTCGCTCCACGACACCATCCGGTGATCGTCGTCGTACGCGAACCGGGTCGTGGCGCCCTCGGCATCGGTGACGGCAACGAGATCGCCCTCGTCGTAACCGAATTCGCGAAGCGTCGTCGAGGTGACACCCGCATCGGACATGCTGATCGCTCGATACCGGATGACGCGTCCGCCAGTGGAGTCGATCGCGAGCCGGTATCCGCCGGAGTGTTCGACCGACACCGGCACACCCATCGCGCTGTAGCCGATGATGATGCGGTTGCGATGACGGTCGGTGATCGCGGACAGCGAAAATGCCTGCGCAGCAGTGTCGGCACCACCGAGCTGCGGCTTGGGGTCGAACCACAGCGAGCGATCGCCGGTGCGGTCGGTGAGGAGGTAACCGCCCCGAGGGGTGCGGCGCAGACGCCACAACCGGCCGACGACGGGGTGAACCTCGCCGTCGCCGTCGACGGGTGGGAAGCGCAGCACAACACCGTCGGGGTCGATGGTGGTGACACCGTCGTCGTCGGCGACGACCCGCGCGTCCAGGGTGCTCGACCAGCTCGGACCGAACCAGTGGCCACTGCGGTACCCGGAGCGGTGGCACCGGACCATCGTCAGCGGGAGGACGCCGGGTAGCGCGACATCGGTTGCCGGCAGGAAATATTCACCGGTCGCGACATCGACCGGCTCACCGGTGGACGTACAGTCCTTCGGCTCGGTCGCCGCGTCTGACAGATCACCATCGGGCTTCGAAGTGTTGACGTAGTGATCGTCGTGCGGGTCGGTTTGACCATCCGGCGAATCCGTCGCCTCGGATTTCCCGCCGCCGACCTCGCGGGCGGGCGCAGGTTCAGCGGGTCGACCCCCTGCCGGCGTCACTGTCTCGCCCGGGCGGGTGGCCACCGCGGCCGCCGCACCCGGATCTTCTGGCTTGTTGTGTGCCGTGTGCGACGGCCCGCGAGGGTCAGCCACCGTCGATGGTTTGACCGGCTGCGCAGGCGCATCGGCGCCCGGACCATGCCGCGGGGGCAGACCGGGGTCGCGCGGCACCGACGGCGGATCAGCTCGACCGCCCAGGACATCTGGCTTCGGTTGTACGGGATCCACCCGGCCCTGGGGCTCCACACGGTTGGACGGTTCGACGCGCTGCGGTGTCGCGTCATGGGTGGGCCGCACGTCGTGCGCCGGGGACGGCGCATGCGACACGGGGGCAGGCGGATCCACCGACGCCGATCGGGTGGGTGCCGGTGACGGCGGTGTTCGATCGGTTGCCTCACCACCGCTGTGCTGCGGCGACGATCCGGGATCGCGCGACGGGACATCGTCGGCGTGCGACGGAACCGTATCGGGTTCCTTGGTCGGGAGCTCATCGTGCAGGCGCGGCGGCGGGTCGGCGTTCGGAGCGGTCGGCTCCTCAACCTTCGACACCGGCGCGACGTCGTGGTCCCGCGGCGTCACGGACGGCTCGTCGGCTTTCGGTGGGGCGACATCGTGGTCTTGCGGCGTCGGGGACGGCTCATCGGCCTTGGGCGGAAGATCGTTGTGGATCGGTTCGGGATCTTTGGCCGTCGGCGCATCAGAGCCGTCGGGACGGTTGACCAGGTTGGGGTCATCCGGCCCAGGCTTGTCCGGGGCGACGGGATCGGCGGGCTTGTCTGCCGGGCCGGTGTCGGCGGTCGGGCGGTCCGCTGCGGGCGAGTCAGCTCCGTCGTGAGGGGCGGACGAACCGTCGGCGGGCTGATCGTGGGGCGCCGAAGTGTCGCCACCGGGGCGCTCCGGTGTCGGTGCAACGGCGTCGCTGTCAGGGTCCTTCGCGGCCGGGGCTGCCGAATCGCGTTCGGCTGCAACCGGCCCCTCGTTGCGTCCCGCATCTGCGCCGCGACTCTCTCCGGCGCCGGCGGACTCGGACGCGCGAGGCGCCTCGGAGGGGTGCGATATCGGCGGCCGAGCACTCGATGCCGCATCGCGCGCACCGGCACCGACATCCCGCGACACCGACTCCAACCCGCGCGCGCCACTCGTGGCCACGGTGCGTGACGCGGTGGCGGCCTCGCGGGTCGCCGCGCTCGCCGCCGTCGCCGCCTCGCGTGCTCCGGTGGCACCGGCCCGGGTCGCACTCGACAGCGCTCCGGCCCCCTTAGGACCGGGCGCGGCGAGCGACATGATGTTCGCGGTCAGCGAGCCCGCAGCCTGAGCCGGGTCCTTGTCCCACCCGTTGCCGAGAAACGCCTTGCCGAACTCCTCCGGATGGGCGGCCATCGACGTCAGGCCTGCACCGAGAGCCGTTGCGTTGCGCGCGTACTCGGCCGGGTGGGCCATGTTGTACGGATCCGACGGGTTGACGGTGCGGACCATCTTGACGGTGTCGGTGACCACGCTCGCCGCACCGACCGCGAAGTGGTCTTTCATGATGTTGAACGTCGTCGACGCATCGTCGAGGGTGTCGGCCAATCGTGATGCGGCACCGGCCAATTCCGGCGCCTTGTCAGCTGCGCCCTTGAGTGCGCCGGCAGCGCTGTCGGCGGCGGAGTTGCGGTGCTCGCGCGCCGAGCGCAGCACCCGGTTGGCCTCGTCCTTGAGCGCCGGGCCGGGGTCGGGGCCGAACGTCGGCATCGACGGCTTCACGTCGGTGGCGCCGCTGTTGTAGCTGTTGGCGGCGGAGTTGTAGGCATCGGTGCGCCGGTTCTTGTCGTCGGCCCACGCATCGTGTTGGCGCTTGGCCTCTTTCCAGAGTCGCACCGCTTCGGCAGCCTGCGTCTGCGACCACGTCACCGCGTCGGCGAGACCGTTCAGCGCGGTGCCGGCGGCCTCACAGGCGTCGGCGGCGGTGAACCACTTGGGGAACTCGGCGGCCGTCTTCGCGTCGTACCCCTCGGACGCCTCACCGCCCCAGTCCCCGACCGAGATGCCCCGCAGCCCTTGCCCGCCGGTGTCCAACGACCCCGACATCGTCGACAACTTCCCGGCGCGGTCGTGCATCGCCCCGGGATCGCCGTGGACCAGTTCCTTGGGATCCTCGGTCTCGTCGAGCGACTTCTCGTCCGGGGTGGCGCCGAGCTGATCGGCGAGAGTGTCGCCGAAGTCCTCGACCGCATCGGCCGCACCGTCGAGTCCGACGGCGCGCATCCCGTCGGCGAGGACGTCGGTGCCGGCGTCGACGACGTTGCCAACAGCCTTCTCACCCGCATCGAGAGCGTTCTCACCGAACGAGACGACATCGTCGAGAAAGCCCACCGGCGCGGCCTAGCGTCCGGGGATCGGGCCGGCGCCGCTCGCCACGCCGCCGAGGTTGCTCGCGGCCTGCGGCAGATCGTTCTTCATCGAGTCGAGATTGGTGTTGATGTCCTCGCGGACCGCGTCGAACGACTCCTCTGACAGGTCCGGGTTGGCGAGGCGGTCCCTGTTGTAGTCGACAAGGTCGCCGGCCGACATGTCGTCGGTGCCGCGGGTGATGATGTTGCCGTCGGCGTCTTTGACGCTTTCCTTCTGGAGGCTGGGGTCGCCGACGAGGTCGTTGCCGAAGTCCTTCAACGCGTTGGCGGTGTACTGCTCCTGCTTCTCGTACATGCCGGCGCCGAGGTGGAGTTTGTGGGCGATGTCGTTGGCGGTCTGCACCAGGGCGCGCATGCCCCATTCCCAGCGTTCGCAGAAGGTGTCCATAGCCGACTTCGCCGACTCGCGGCTCATCTGACGTCCGGACAGCTCGAGGTCGTTGAACCCGCGACCGGTCTGCCCGGCGTACGAACCGATCACCGGGGCGCCCGACAACCCGTCGATCACCCCGTTGATGCCGGTTGCGGCCTGCTGCAGCGCCTTCGGATCTGCGCGAACGTCTATGACGACCCCCGAGAGTCGAGTGCTTCCGGCGGAAACACCATCACGTCGGCCTGGTGCGCATCGATGACGAGCCCCGTCGGCACCGGCCCTTGCGTGACGACCTTATCGATCAATGCCGCGCCGGTCACCTCGGACGCCTGAACGGATGCGAGGTCACGCTCGGCCGCGACCGCGAATTCCTGCGCTCGCGCCCAGGTGGTGAAGGCGAGCAACCAGGGCACTTCCCCATACATCAGGGTGAAGTACCGCTCATTGTGGTCGAGCGGCACGTAGAGCACCTGGTCACGCAGGGCCTCGAGCAATGCGGGCGGTTGACCGTATCCACCGAAGAACGCGGCACGTTCCTGCTCGAAGTCCATGCCTCCCCCGTCGTCATCTAAGCCACTACCTTCGACGTGTCGTAGCGCTAGATGATACGGACCACGAACTCAGTCCAGATCAGCGCTGTTCGCGATCGAGTTCCGAACGGATCGAGGCAATCAAGTCCTGGCGGGCACGTTCTGGCATCGCGGCCGACCACCCATTGTCTTCGTGCCACAGCGTCATCTCGTGCTCCAGCCTGGACGCCAACTGCTCGTCGTAGTGAGCGGCGCTTGTGTCTGCATCGTCGACCGATGGACCCCAGGTCTCCATCTCTACATAGTGACTCTCGGCCGTCCTCTCGAGCGAGGCCTCCATATCTGAAAGACCGCTCGTCAACTTATCGAGTGCGGTCTGCACCGACGGAGATGACGAATGGCCGGGCCCGCCTACCACTTCAGCCCCTCGAGCACTTTCGCAACTTGCTGTGTCGCGGGTTGGCAGCCGGCGAATCGGTCATCGTAGGTTCGCAGTCGATACTGCAGCAGATAGCCCGCCGGAGTCTTGTCGCTGCTCACCGACGCCTGGCAACTATCCAGGAGACCCGGCACAGTCACGTAACCCTTCGCGGAAGGTCCGACCGGAAAGGTCTCGGTCGCCGCCTGGCGCAGCGCCTCCGCATCCACTGGCTTTGTAACGCTCAATTCGAGGTGACTGTCTCCGGCGCCGAGGGACCAATCGCAACCGGGCAGACCGTCCTGCGTCTCAGGTGATGACTCGACCTCGCCCGGCGGAACACTCAACGGCCGTAAGTCATTTGCAGTCAGGAGTCCGCAAAATTGTTCACTCGAAAGGGCGATTGCCGGGTCGACACTGGACGACTCCCCTGCGTCCGACGTCGCGGTCGTGGTCGCCGTTCCTCCCGCGCTACTGACGAAGCTTCCGGCATTGTTTCGAGGCGCACTGTCGTCGCTGCATGCAGAGACAGCACCCGCTGTCAAAGCAGCGAACGCCAGTACCGTAACGATTCTTCGGATGTACCTCATGGTGCGTCCTCCCACGGCGCCTCACCGGCACCGGCTTCGTAGCGTTGTTTCGGCGCGTCACGCGCGCGGTTCACGTCCGCTGTGGTTGCAAGATCCTGCGTGTTCTGTGCTCGCTGCTCTGCGTCGTCGATGATCTTCTTATACGGGGCCAGCTTGTCGTCGATCTTTCCACCCGCGTAACCCATTGGATCGCTGACGAATTGGAGAAACTCTTCAACGGTGTCTATGGCTTTCTTGATGTCGGTCAGCATCGTATCGACGGTTTTGTAGATGTCGTAGATGATGCGCGTGACCTGGTCAATGGTCTTCTCTGTACCCAGACCGGGGATGAGCTTCAGGACGGTATGCACGGCCCCGGAGAGATCGTGGAAGTCCACGAACCGTTCCAGTGACCTCATCAAGAGATCAAGGACACGCTTTACTGCGTCCTGGATCTTCCGTGAAGCAAGATTCAGGCCTTGTTGAATGAGTCGGCCCGTGGCCGCCTCCCATTCCAACCCGCGCGACAAGTTGTTGACATAGTCGCCGAACGCCACTGCCGCCTTGCCGTCCCAATGCGGGTCGAGGCGACTATGTACTGAAGACAGGTCGTTTCCGACGGTGCCCAAGGCTGTCCCAGCCTTGGCGTAAGCCTCCCCGATCGTTTCCAAGGCCGCCCAGTTTCCGGCGATCGGTTCGAGCGCCGCCTCGATGGGGCTCCAGTTGATGAGAGAGCGAATTTTACCGTCCACTTCACCCACCCATCCCATCGAAGCGTCGATCAAGCTCCGCGAATCGGCCTGGCGGTGTTCGGGCTCATCGATCTGGATCGGAGTGGGGGCACCGTAGGAGACCTCGCCTGACATCGAATCAACCGACACGATCTTGCCACCGTCAATAACCGTGTGTGCCAACGACGTCGCGTTTTTTCGGTCCTGCGCGTGATAGTCCCAAGCGCCCTGCTTCATCTCGTTACCGGTCCCCGAGAGATCGTCGATCAGAGGCGCCTGACGGGCCTTGGTCGCCTCGGCCAGCGAGTTCACCGCGCCCTCGAGCACGCTCATCAGACCTGTGAAGTCCTTGCCCTGGGGCGCGGCACACTTGACCGACATTTTTGTGGCTGAATCGGCGTGCTTCGCCAGTTCTAGTACATAGGAGCCAGCTCCCGCGAGCTCGGTGGGCTCAACTTTGAATTTCTCGGACAAGCGCCCTCCCGCTAGTTGTCGCGATCCGCCACCAACGTCCGTGCCGTTAGCGGTCCGAATCAGTACCGTACCGGACAGGTGCACAAAACCGAACCTCTTCGTTGCCGGCGCACCAAGCGTGGGAACCGCCCCTGCACGGCCATGGCAACGCGGCTCGCAACGGACCGACGGCCTTGCAGGGAAGGTGAGATGGTGGCGCACTTGATGGAAGGCCCGGACGACCGGCGGCGTCGCAACAAAGCTGCGATCACTCCGCGAGGATGACTTCACGGGAGATGGCGATGGTCACCGACGCGAACGGCTCGGGGCAGGATTGCCGATGATCGTTACCGGCACGGTGGCCAAGCGCCCCCCACGATCCGCCTCTTGTGGACCGTCACCGCGGCGGCGACTATCGTTGCGTGCGTTCTTTGCTCCGTCCAGATCGGTTCCGGTGTCATGCTGGCACGCGAATTGCGCCGGACCTGCGGCACCCACCCACCGTTGCTGATCGCCCAATACTTCTGGGTAACCATGCTGCTGTCTGCGGTGGGCCTGGCGGCGGCCATCGCGGCGATGGTCTCGTCGCCCCGGGGAGTCGCACGCTGTGCTGCTGCAATATCTGGGCTGGTGTGCGGAGCAGTGTTGGTGCCGAGTTAGTTCGTCTTCACCGCTCGTCACAACTTTATTGGCCCTCTGTGCAGCAGCCTGTGAGCCGGTCGAAGAAGTGCTCCACCGACAGAGAGCGCTTGGTGGCGTTAGCTTTAACGGTCCAGCCGCGAGGCAGCCCGTGAAACAGCGCAGCCAATGAGCGGGGGTTGATCGATTCCGTCGCTTAGCCGTTGTAGTCCGAACGTATTACGTGCGTTGTCGCATGATCCGATACATCGCGCGGCCGCGCTGTGTTGAACCTAGAATCTGCGCATGATTCGCAAACAAGGCGCATGGGGACTGTGGTGGCTAACGATCATCACGCTGAGCATCTACTACTTCATCTGGTACGACCGCATCAACGGCGAACTGGCCGCGGCGGTCGGAGTTGAGAGGACCGCCTGGACACGCTGGTGGTCACAGCTCATCCCCATCTACGGCATCGTCGGCCTCCACCGGACGGCCAAGCGACTGAACCAGGCTCACGCTGCAGTCGGGTCGAGCACCCATGTGTCGCCGTTCGTGACATGGTTCTGGGCCGCAGGATGGTTCGCCTCACACACGCGTTACCTCCAGCGACGCATCAACATTCTGGCTGATGTTCATGCCGGACGAAATGCATATCAGCCCCGCGCCGCGTAGCCAGATCGCGCTGTGCGGTCACTGAATGAATGCAGACATTGGTGTCAAACTCACGCGTTCGGAGCAGTTCACTACCACGCATCGCCCAACGAGCAGATGCCACCGAAGGCCCGCATCGTCTCTGGGCGTTTGACTTACACCGTCGAAAGGCAGAGCCCCGCCAAGGCGACGTCGGTCGCCAAAAGTCCCCGACCGCGAGTCGTAACGATCACGTCAGGCTCTCGCTTACGTCATTTCGAGCTCGTTCGACCATCAACCGTCTGATGCAAGCACGTCGACGAGCCCGGGCAGAGCAACCGCGGCCGTCGACCGGATGGTGATGTCACAGGCATCGGACAGATCCGTCTCGTCCGGATTGATCTCGATGATCGTCGCGCCGGCGCCGCGAGCGATGTGCGGCAGACCAGCAGCTGGGTAGACGACACCTGACGTCCCGACGAGGATGAACACGTCGCACGCCTCGGCACGGGCTGTCGCTTCTGTGAATGCGTTCTGCGGCAACATCTCCCCGAACCACACGACGCCCGGTCGCACATGTCCGCCGCATTCGCACTGCGGTGGCGGTAATCGATCGCCCTCGGGGTCTGACACTTCCGCGTCGTGCTCGCGGCCACAGGTGTCGCACCGGCACGCGAACAGGCTGCCGTGGACATGGATCACGTCGGAGCTGCCTGCGCGCTCGTGGAGGTCGTCGACGTTCTGGGTGACCAGCCGTACGTCCGCGAACTGCGCCCAGGTGGCGAGCGCCTGATGCCCGGCGTTGGGTTCGACGGCAGTGAGCATCGCACGACGTCGCTGGTACCAGGCCCACACCAACGCGGGGTCGTCCTCCCAGGCCTCCGGAGTCGCCAGGGTCATCGGGTCGTACTTGGCCCACAAACCCGTCTGCACATTCCGGAACGTCGGCACACCGCTCTCCGCCGACATGCCTGCGCCGGTGAGGACGGTGACCGTGTTCGCCGGGCGAAGGGTCTCGATGGCGTCGCTTGTCGGATCGGTGGCGCTCATTTGTTGCCTGCCTCTCTGGTCACTCGCCATCGCGACTGACGACGTCTGTTCGTTCCTTCGAATTGTCCTCGCCGCCGCCGGCTGCGGGGGTGATTGCCGCCAGGCCGATCAGGGTCTCGACGTGGGGTCGTCGGCCTGTTAGGCATAGACGATGAAGCGCTCGGGTCTGGTAACCCTGTCAGCCGTGGTGGCCGTCGTCGCCCTGTCGGGTTGCTCGTCCACAGACGGCAGCCCCTCGTCGCAACCCACGACGGTCGTGACCGTCACCGAGTCAGCCTCGGCGACCGCCGCCCCCACGTCGACGACGACAACAGCGGCTGCGAGCCCGTACACACAGACCAGCATCCGGGTGACAGGAGCGTCGGGCCGGGCCACCTACGACGTCACCATCCCGCAGTTGAGCGGCGGCAACCCGGCGGTCACCGCCGAGTTCAACCAGTCGATGCGTGCGGCCCTCCAAGACCTGATCGACGATGACAAGTCGCCGTACGACGGCTTCAAGCTGAGCAACGGCTACTCGAAGGGCCCGTTCCACATCGGTGAGCGGGTCATCAGCGCGGAGCAGATCACCGGGTGGATCGCTCAACCCCCTGGTGCGCACGGCGACTCACTGCTCTCGACGGTGACCATCAACGCCGACACCGCGAAACCGATCACGTTGCAAGATGCGTTCGGAGATCTCGGCGCCGGTCTCGCGCGGCTCTCACAGGAATCGGCACGCATCCTGCCGACGACCAACGTCGGGGACCGGTACGTCCGCGAGGGCATGGCACCCAAGCTGGAGAACTTCGCCAACTGGACCGCGTCGCCCGCCGGAATGCTGATCCACTTCGGCGACTATCAGGTCGGCGCGTACGCCGACGGGCTCGTCACCATCACGATTCCGTGGTCATCGTTGTCCGACGTGCTGGCACCCGGCATGCAGGACGTCCTGAGCAGCTGAGTAGAAGTACGGATTCTATGCGGAGGCCGGCCGCGATGGAATGGTCCTCATGATCGAGACAACGCAGATCCCCGGACCGATCGAAGTCGTGCGACCCAAGTATTCGGGCGGAGCAGCTTTCGCCACCGGGCTCGCATGGGCGCTCTTCTTCATCGTTCCCGCGCTCTACCTGGCAGCGTGGCAGGAGTCCGGCAGCGGGCCGGACGACAATTCCACGTCGATCTTCGTCATCACAGCCGTCTTCGCCTTCATCTCTGTCATGTCTGCCATCTTCGGGGCGGTCCGCGGCAGCGGCGCGACCCGGAACGCCTGCCTCTTACTTCTGGCTTTGGAGCTGTTGCCCCTCATAAGAGACAGCGGGCTCCTCAATTGACGCGGGCTACCTTGCGATCCAAAGGGATGTCAGACTACCGACCCGCCAGCGCCTCGGCGAGATCATCGCACCCCAATGCACGGTATGCCTTGACATACTTCCCGATCAGCCTCTGCTGCAACGGCTCCGGCAAGCGGCGGAACCGCTCGGGATCGGTGTTGTCCGCAAGGTCAGCCAACTTCACGACGAGTGCGCTGTCGTGCCTCCGGATCGCCGCGTAGTAGTCCTCGTCCGGAATGTCCTTGTTCCGCGTCAGTAGCGTCACCACCTCGACGACGTCAGCGGGCACACCGCGCTCGAGGAGATTCTCCGCGGTGATGCCCGAGTCCTCGACCACGTCGTGCAACAGTCCGGCAGCGACGGCGACCTCGTCGCTCGGGTCGATCCTCCGCGACACCGAGCGCGGGTGCTCGATGTAGTCGACCCCCAGCTTGTCGGTCTGGCCACGGTGCGCCTCCACCGCTATCGCATCGGCCAGTGCCAGCAGGCCCTCACGTTCAGATGAATTCACTGTCATCAATTTCTTCCTCCTCGTGATCCGGCATCAGAGTGTCCGGAAGGCTGTATTCGCAACCCAGATCGTCCGGGGACGCGATACCGCAGGTGTCCCGGAACCAGGCGACCACGGCACCCGCGAGGAGCTCCTGGTCGCGACTGAAGATGTATCCGTCGGTGCAGTCCTCGAAGTGTCCGTTCATCAACCATCGGTAGATGGGCAAGCCGCGCGACCTGAAGTCGACCACGTTGAGCCGCAGCAACATCTCGCGCGAACGGCGCAGCATCACGACACCGTCTTCGAGAATCACCGCCTGAACGCAGGCCACATCTTGATCATGTTCCGCGTGGTAGATGAAGTGCGCCGGCCCGATCTCGAAGATCATGCCAACCGGCTTGTCCGTGAGGGAGGTGGCGATCCACTCCGCCATCGCGCGCCATTCACGTATGCCCGACGGGTTGTTTGTGTGTCCCATATCGGTGACCTCCTGCGACTTTCACCCTGACGGTACCGCCGGGGTCTGACATTGCGACGACGTGCGAAACTCGTGCTACGTTCTTTGTAGTCACTTCGACCACTAAAGTAAAGGAGTCGACTATGACGATCGTCGGCTGGCTCGGATCAACCGCGTTCAGCGCGTTCGGCGCACCTACGTCTTGGGCGGAACTATTGGGCTTCGTCACCGGCGCTCTCTGCGTGTACCTCGTTGCACAGCAAAACATCTGGAACTGGCCGATCGGCATCGCGAACAACGTCGTGTTCATCCTGTTGTTCCTGACCGCGGGGCTGTACGCCGACTCGGCACTGCAGGTCGTCTACATCGCGTTGGCCGTCTGGGGTTGGTATCTGTGGATCGCCGGCCGGGAGGCCGCACCGCGCGCGGTCACCGGGACCAGCCGACCGGAGTGGGCCGCGCTCGCCGTGATCGGAGTGCTGGCCACTGCTGTTCTGACCGCGGTCCTGGCGCTGGCCACCGAGTCGGTCGTTCCGTTCTGGGATGCCCTCACAACGACGCTGTCACTGCTGGCCACCTGGGGCCAGGCCAAGAAGCGTTGGGAGTCATGGCTTCTCTGGATCACGGCCGACCTCATCTACGTACCGCTCTACTTCTACAAAGACCTCGTTCTGACCGCGGTGCTCTACGTCGGATTCCTCGCGCTGTGCGTGATGGGCCTGCGGGCGTGGCGTCGGGACATGTCCGCGCCGCCGGTCGCCGTTCCTGTTCTGCAGAGCTGATCATGTACCGGCACGCGTTGGTCATCGGCAAGTTCTATCCCCCACACGCTGGGCATCATGCGTTGATCCGGTTCGCGGCCAGCGTGGCCGAGGAGGTCACGGTGGTGGCGATGCCGTCGGCCGTCGAGTCCATCCCGTTGGCTGATCGTGTCGGATGGTTGCGGGAATCACACCGCGAGAATCCGTCGGTGCAGATCACCGGGATCGTCTGCGATGCCCCCGTCGATCTGAGATCTCGCGCGGTGTGGGCAGCACAGGTGGCGTGCATGCGCGCTGCCGTCGCTCAGGTGTCGCCCGACCGCGTGGACGTGGTGGTGAGCAGCGAGGGTTACGGACGCGAGCTGGCGACGTGGTTCGACGCCGCGCACGTGTCCTTTGACCCGGATCGCCGGCGACTCCCCATCTCGGGCACACGGTGTCGCGCCGACCTCGCCGAATCGTGGACCTACCTGGACGCACCGACTAGTGCCGGCCTCATGACGCACGTCGTGGTGCTGGGGTCGGAGTCCACCGGCACGACGACCGTCAGCCAGGCTGTGGCTCAACACTTCCGCGACCGAGGCGGCATCTGGGCGTCGACGCGGTGGGTGCCTGAGTACGGCCGGGACGCGACCGTCGAGAAGCTGGCTCAGCTACGGACCACGTCGGCCGAGGCCGACATGAATGACGTCACGTGGTCCGGCGACGACTTCGCCCACATCGCGCGCACGCAGCAGGGCCGCGAGGACGCGGCGGCACGCGACGGATCGCCACTGCTGGTCTGCGACACCGACGCGTTCACCACGACCATCTGGGAGCGGCGATATCTCGGCCCACACAGTCACCGCGCGGCGCCCGAGGTCCGTGACACCGGCAGCATCTATCTCGTCACCGACCACGAGGACGTCCCCTTCGTGCAGGACGGCATTCGCGACGGTGAGCACGTCCGCGCAGAGATGACCGGATGGTTCATCGATGCGCTGACGCGCAGCGGACGGTCCTGGGTGTTGCTGACCGGTAGCCTCGACGAGCGGATCGCGCTGGCCGTTCGAGTGGCCGACCAGGCGCTGGCCACGCGGTCCACGTTCGCCGATCCGCTGGGAGTGTCATGACCTACGACGCGTCGGAGTTCCCGCCGTTCGCGGTCACCGTTGATCTGGCGGTGCTCACCCTCCGCGAGGGAAAGCTGTGCGCCCTGGTGATCACCCGCGGCGAGGACCCCTTCCGAGGAAAGCCGGCACTGCCAGGTGGATTCGTGCACATCAGCGAGTCGACCGACGCGGCGGCAGTTCGCGAACTCGCCGAGGAGACCGGGGTACGAACGTTCCCCGGGCACGTCGAACAGCTGGCCACCTACAGCACTCCGGACCGCGACCCGAGAATGCGCGTGGTGTCGGTGGCCTACGTGGCGTTCGCGCCGGACATGCCCGAGCCGGTGGCCGGCACCGACGCGGCGGATGCGACGTGGCTCGCACTTGGCGACCTCCCGGACGATCTGGCGTTCGACCATCGGACCATCCTCGACGACGCGATCGAGCGGGTGCGGTCTAAACTCGAGTACACCACGCTCGCAACCCAGTTCGTCGGTGCCACCTTCACGCTGCGTGAGTTGCAGACGGTCTACGAGACGGTCTGGGACGTCACCTGGGATCGCGCCAATTTTCGACGAAAGGTGCTCGGCACCCCCGATTTCGTCCGCCCCGTGGACGGCGAGACGGTCGCCACCGGTACGCGGGGTCGACACGCACAGCTCTATCGCGCCGGCGAGGCCACGACGCTGCATCCGCCGATCCTGCGCTGGTAACGCCGATCAGGTCAGCAACCGCCGCCCGAATCGCCACCGCCACCGGAGTCGCCACCACCGAAGTCACAGGAACCACCGCCGTTGTCGCCGCCCGACCAGCCGCCACCATCGGACGAACCGCCCCAAGCAAAGAATCCAGCGGAGCCCCCGGCGTCCATCGTGGACGAGCGCTTGTAGATCGGGGTGATGCCCTTGCGTACCCCGCGTTCGGCTTCCCGGTCGGCCTCGGACTGACTGTGCGCTTTCAGCAGCGCGGCGCCACCGATCACGAACGCCCCGAGAACAATCACCATCAACAACACACTCACCACCGCCTCTCCAGGCCCCATCGGCTTACAGGGTGGTTCATCATCGCGGGCGGATGCGCCCCGCGCAAGAGACCGTTCGCGTGATGGTGGGCGGGCGTTTACGTGATCGTGGGACCAATTCCTTCCGCATCGATCGCAGTCGCGGCATCATCGACCCATGACTGATTTCAACGAGACCATCATCAACGAGTTCCGCAGCAACGGCGGTCATGTGGAGACAGCAGGTTTCGGCGACAAGCTCGTCATCCTGCATTCCATCGGCGCCAAGAGCGGCGACGTGCGCCTCAACCCGCTCCTGGCCCTGTCCGAGGACGACTCCTGGCTCATCGTCGGCTCGGCCGCCGGATCCCCCAAGGACCCGGCCTGGGTGCACAACCTGCGTGCCCACCCGGCCATCGACATGGAGGTGCCTCGCGATGGCGAGGTCGCGACCATCAAGGTGAACGTCTCCGAGGTGCCCGACTCCGTTTGGGCCGAGAACTGGAAGAAGTTCACCGACTTCTCCGACGGCTTCAAGGAGTACGAGAAGACCGCCGAGGGTCGTAAGTTCCCGATCTTCCGCTTGAACCCGGCCTGACCGTCCGCGTCAGCCGGCCGGTGCGGTCGCCGGGGTCGAGCCCGACGCTGTCCAGCTCCCGTCCGTACGGCTGACCGTCGTGGTCGAGCCGTCCGTACCGGTCACGCGCAGCGTGGAGTCGTCGACCCACTCGAGCTTCGTCGCGCGCAGGTCGGCGCGGTACTGCTCCGCGCCGGCGGCCTTGTCCCGGATGACGACGGTCCCGTCGGTCGCCGTCGCGACGTAGGTCCCCCCGGGCGAGTTGGTGTCGGACACCGACGCGGCAGCCGGTGCCGGTGCTGCGGTGGTCGTCTCGGTCGGAGCGGTCGCCGTCGGGGCACTGGTTGTCGGAGACGATGTGGTCGGAGCGGGTGTGCTGGACGACGGTGCGGCCGAGGTCGAGGGTGTGGATGTCGCCTGTGCCGGCGCCGACCGAGCGTTCGCCTGAGCAGACTGAGTCACCGTGCCGTTAGCAGATCCACAGGACAGCGCGCCGAGGAACACACCGATCGTGATCGTCGCGCTACCCGACGACAAGAAGTTTCCCACCTTGCTTCGCAGCTCAACTGTGTACGAGCCCACCAGCGTGCCCAGGAGGCCGCTGAGGTCGCTTGCGGTGACCCGAACAATTCTGGGGTCCGCAGCAGAGCCGGCCACGACCGTGACGGCACTCGCCCCACCGCTTCGGGTGTAGGTCAGCTGATAGTCGTAACTCCGGTGGCTGACGGGATTGGGCCAGGAAAGGTTCACATCAGCGCCGACTCGCGCGCAGTTGAACGCCGTCGGCACCTCGGGGCGACCCGCCGAGACCGTGCCGGTGGCCGTGGCCGAATCGGTCAGCGCGGCCAGCGTGCCGTGAGTGCGCGCGAACCCGGCGACCGCAGTGGCGACGACAACCACGACAACCGCTGCCTGCACTCCGATCGCTGCGTACCGGGACCGATCGGACGCCGCCGGCGCGGCGTGTCGGCCGCGGTCGGTACGCCGAAAACGCTTGTCGGGCCGGAACGCCGCCCACAACAGACCGAGCGTGAGCAGCGTGGCGATGGCCCACGAGAACGGGTTGGCGAACCAGCTCAGCACGTAGCCGAGCTTGGGGATGTCGAAGACGACCCGGTCGACCGAGGTCACGGTGTACGGCGCCGAGTCGACGACGTTGTTCGCGTCGCCCCGCAGCGTCATCGTGGTGGAGTTGCCGACGCGGGAGTCGACCGACACCACCCGGTGGGTGATGCGGGTGCCGTCGGCGCGCGAGACGCTGACGACGTCGCCGACCGAGACGTCCGACGCCGGCACCGACCGCGCGATGGCGACATCCCCGACGTTGATCGCCGGCGACATCGACTCCGACCGGAACACCAGGGGCGACAACCCGAATGACACGCCGACCACTGCGGTGACGACGCACAACAGACCGGCGATCGCGCCCACGGTGAGGGCGATCTCGGTGGCGATGTTCTTCGTGCGTTCGGACACGTCAGACACCCGCCGTCGCGGTGAAGGTGAAGAGCACCGAGCCCGACGTGCCGGCCAGACCGGCGGCGGCACCGATCGGGAGGTTGAGCTGCAGGCACAGGTTCTCGACGCCGTTGGTCGCAGCGAGGGGGCCGCGATTCGACGCGAACGTCGTTGCGCCAGAACCGATCGTTGTACCGGTGGCCACTGACGTTCCCGTTCCGCACACACCGTTGGTGGCGGTCGCTCCGGCGACGACGGTCAGCATCATCCCCTGCCCGAGTGCGCTGGAGCTCTGCACGGCGGCCGAATAGCTGAAGGCCGCGGTGCCGGTGTTGGTGATGGCGACGACCTTGGCGGCGGACTGGCCCGGCAGCAACCCGGTGGGCGAGAACGCGAACGACGCAGCCTTGGACGCGTCGGCCTGGATGTTGATGGTGGCGGTCGTGAACACGCCGGACTGGGTGTTCACGCTCGTCGACCACAGCGCGAGGGTGCCGACGACGCCGATGCCGATGACCATGCCGATCGACAGCAGGGCACGGAACCGTCGACTGATCACCGCGAGCCCGGCGGCCCGCAAATAGGCGGTCACGGTGTGCGTTTCGCGGCGCGACGGTCGCGGACCGAGCCCGCGAACTGCAGGACGGCGTACAGGATCAGTCCACCGGCGATCACGTAGACGACGATCAGTCGGGTCGAACCGGTGATCCAGTTGTTGACGTAACCCAGGTACGGGATCGAGTACCAGAGCTTGCCCCGCACCTGTTCCGCTTGGACAGGTCGTTCGTCGGGGACGGGGACGGCGTCGCCCTGCGTGGTGAGCAGTCGGTTGCCCTGCTGGTCGAAGGTGAAGCCGACGACGCGGTGGGTGATGACTCCGGGTTCACCCGATCGGATCTGATAGGTGACGACGTCGCCGATCGACAGCGTCGAGGCGTCGACCTTGCGCACGACGATCAGCGTGCCCGGCGGGTACTTCTGCTTCATCGACGAGGTGAGAACCGTATAGGGCTGGGCGCCGCCGATTTTTGGCACGACGATGGCTGCGAGCAGGATGCCCACCAGGAACAGCAGAAGCAGCCACGTGACGATCTGGAACACCCACCACAGCGGACCCGTGCGCCGAGCGGTGTCCGCGGGCACGTCGGGCGTCGATGCCGGCGCTGCGTGGCGTCCTGCGGTCATGATCTGGTCTGCTCTGTTCCGAAGGTGAAGAGGATGGAGTACGTCGACGAACCGGCGCCGGACACCGCCTTGAGTGCGCTGCGGATGCACCAGGTCTCCGACGCGCCCTTGGCGAGTGATCGCCACACACCGGCCGTGGCGGTGCCGGCCGCGGACGCGTCGACCGTGGTGAACGCCGACGTCCCGGTGAGCGGGCCGGTGCCACAGCTACCGCCGACGGCACCCGAGAGGGTCACCGTGACAGCGGAACCCGAGGTGATCTGCGGCCCCGCGGCAGTGAGTCGATACCGGAGCGGGGTGTTGCCGCCGTTGGAGATGACCAGCGGCGCCTGACTTTGTTGACCCGGCAGCTGACCGGTCCCCGCGAGACCCGGGAACTGATAGGTCGACCCGGTGCCACCGCCGGCCACGAGCCTGAGTTGACCGGTGGTCGCCGTGGTGGAGGTGGCGGTCTTGCGATCAGACCACAGGGCATCGGTGGATCGCACTGCCGCGAGCGACAGTGCGACCACCAGACCTGCGATCCCGACGATCAGGAGCCGGGTGAGACCCGACCGTGTCATCGTCAGGGACGAACCTGGTTCAGGTTCACCGACATGTTCGACACGTTGACCGCGGCGTTCTGGCTGGTCTGGCCGGTGACGTCGGCGAACGCGACGGTGACCTTGACGACCACGACGTGCGGTGCGTTCGGGGTGATGGTGACGATGCTGCCGCTGGTGGCCGCGGCGCCGTCGACTGTGGCGACCGGGGTCACGGTCACGCCGGTGGGCAGCGCACCCGCGGTGCCGGTGTTGACGGTGACCTGGGCCTTCATGTTCTTACCGGTCGCCGACGCGTTGTACGTCGTGGTGTACTCCCAGGTGTCACGGGGGACGAGGAAGTCGGTCAGCGGGTTGACCACGGTGCCGCCCACGATGCCGTCGGCGGAGACGTCCTTCCAGGCCGGGGTGCCCGAAGCGGTCAGCTTCAGCTCACCGGTGGTGACGTTGCCGGGAGTGTTCGTGGCGGAGTCGCTCCACAGTGCGTAGGAACCCGCACCTCCGAGCAGTACGACAACAGCGGCTCCGGCGGCAATCGCGCCCTTGGCATTACGGTTCATCTTCTCAACCTCGTAAAAGTGCAGGCAGCAGGTCTAGCCGCCGATCGGATCGGTGGTGAGGTCATTGGCGTGTGAAATCGGACCTCTGCCGCGATGTTGCACCAGACGAACGCTCGTGTCCTGAGTTTGCCTTACTCAATCCAAACTGGACTCACATGAATCTCGTTGTGTACTTCGTCCTGACCGGTTCAGGCGTTACACACCAATCTCAGATGTCACGCCTGGGCCTGTGACCTGCAGGTCAGCGGTTTGATCCCCCCAGTTCGACACCAACCGTGAGCTGTACAGAAGCACCTTCCGGGACATCTTTCGGGGGTGTAGCGGTCATCATCGCCCTGATCTCCCACGGCGAGACCTGCCGCCCGATCGATGTCCACACGCGGATCTGGTCCACCGCGGACACGACCGCGTTCGCATCCAGACCGGAGGCCGCGCGGGTCACGGTGACCGTTGCCTCGCCACCGTTGGCATCCGCCGCTGCGTCGACCTCGACGATCGGGTCCCCGCCGGCGGTGGCGACGGCGAACCGGTGGGTGTCGAAGCGGAACGCCTGACCCCGTCGAAACGTCATTCCTTGCGCCGTCACCTCGATCGGGCCTCCGAACCGGACCGCGAACACGAACAGCGCGACGGCAGCGACGAGAAGTCCGGCGCCGGCGACCAGGACCAGCGGCGTGTCGATCTCGCCGGTCGCAAACTGGATCGCGATGGCCACCCCCATCACGGCCACCGCGACAGCGGTCCACACGACGCTGTTGCGACACCACCGCTGTCGGTGGAAGACCACGGTCTCACCGACGATGTCGCCGCGCGCCTCGGGCGGGATCAGGAACGTCAGGCGGGATGCAGCGAGAGCGAGGGCGAACAGCGCACCACCGGGCCGTCCGAACGCGACGAGGGCGAAGGCGACGAGCACGCCGGTCACGGCCCACGGGCTCGCGGCTCGCGTCGCGGACTGAGCACGCGGTGCCATCTGCCGCCAGGTGAACGTCACCGACTGGACCTGATTCACGTCTGCCTCTCCGTCGCGCCACGCGGGGTGTGGTGCTTCACAGAGTTGGAGAACGGTGACGGGGTCGAATGTTCCCGGGGTCGGCGCCGTGTGCGTCCGAAAACGGACAGGATCTGGTTTGATCCGCGCGATCACTCCAGCGAGTAGGCCAACGCACCCAACGTGTCCTGGGCGGAAAACTGCGGCCGCCAACCCAATACGTCGTGCGCCTTCGTGGTGTCCATGACGACCGAGGTACGCCCGATGTGGATCCACTCGGCGGCCGAGGGCATGAATGGCAGCCGCTTGACCGCCTCCGCCGCGACCTTCACGCCGATCTTGGGGAACGGGACCGGCCGGGCGCCGAGCGCCTCACCGATCTCCGAGAGACTGACCGTGCCCTCGCCGGCGATGTTGTAGGCGCCCGCGGGCGCGTCCGTGGTCGCGCACAGGGCGATCGCCTGCGCGACGTCGTCGTGGTGCACCAGCTGCACGGGCACACCGTGGTCGGGCATCGGCATCTTCAGGATCGGCACTGCGCCGATCACCGACTGCGCCACCCCGGGCAACGCGCGCCACGGCATCGCGTCGGCCAGGGCGGGCGCCTTGGGTCCGGCGACGATGCAGGGGCGCAGCATGTACAGCTCGAGGTCGGTGCCGTCGACGATCTCGGCGATCGCGTCCTCGCAGTCTGCCTTCTGCGCGGAGTAGTAGTGCTCCTGGCTGCCGCGGATCGGGGTGTCCTCGGTGAGCGGCAACGGGTTGTCGGAGTGATAGCCGTACGCGACGACCGATGAGGTGTAGACCATCCGCGTCGGCCGCTTCGCGTCGACGGTCGCCTGGAACACCGTCTTCGTCCCGGCCAGGTTGATCCGCGCCGCCTCGTCGCGCGAACCGATCACGATGAACGCCAGATGGATGACGACGTCGGCGTCGGCGACCAGCGCGTCGACGGCCTCACGGTCGAGGATGTCGCCCTGCCGATACTCCGTCTTGGTCCAGCCGTGCTCGCTCGGGTCAAACGGTCGTCGGGCCATCCCGATGATCCTGTCGACCTTCGAGTCGGCCTCCAAGGCCGTCACCGCCGAGATACCGATCTCACCTGTCGGACCTGTCACCGCCACCGTCAATCCCATTGCACCACTGTGGCACGAGGCCGGGGACCTCGTCGGCATATCAGGCGGCGTGCACACTCGAGGGGTGACCTCGACACAGAAATCCGTAGGCCCCGACCGGATCGTCCGCTACGGCGACCACCCCGACCAGCACATCGCCGTGCGCACACCCAGAGCGACGCCCCGATGGACCGCGGTGCTCGTCCACGGCGGGTACTGGCGCTCGCCGTACAAGCTGGATCTGATGGACCCGATGGCCGACTCGCTGTCAGCGCACAACGTGGCTACCTGGAACGTCGAGTACCGACGACCCGATGAGCACGGTTGGGCGGCCACGACGGCTGATCTCGCAGCGGCGCTTCAAGCGGTCGAGGTGGACACCCCGATCGTGGTCATCGGTCACTCGGCGGGCGGTCAGCTCGCGCTGCGCGGGGTGGCCGACCTGCCCGTCGGGTCGCGTCCGACGCTGGCGGTGTCGTTGGCCGGGGTCATCGACCTCGAGCGGGCGGACCAGTTCGACATGGGCGACGGCGCCGTCGCCAACGCGCTCGGACACCACTGGAGCGGCGACTCCCCCGACGACGTCGCGTCATCACCCCGACACCGCCTGCCGCTCGGCATCCCGCAGATCGTCGCCTGCGGCCTCGACGACGACCCGCACCTGCTCGACTTCAGCCGCGACTACTCCGCCGCAGCTCTGACGGCCGGGGACGTGCTTACCGAGATCCACTCGGCAGGGGACCATTTCGACATCATCGACCCGGTCGCACCGTTGTGGGCCGAGGTCCTCGCCGGCATCGAGCTCGCGCTGGGTTCAGGACGCGTGGACGCTTAGTTCGTCGCGGATCGCCTCGATGCCGAGGCGGACCTCGTCGAACGTGGTGCTCAGCGGACTGAGTCCGAGTCGGATGCCGGTGGGACCACGGAAGTCGGGAATGATGCCGCTGCGCCAGAGCCGCGGGGTGATCGCGCGGAACGCCGGGTGGTCGATGGTGATGTGACCGCCGCGTTCGGCCGGGTCCCGCGGCGTGGACACCTCGACGTCGAACGGCGTGAGCAGCTCGTCGACCAGTTCGAGAGCGAACGACGTGAGCGCCACCGACTTCGCGCGGACGGCCTCGACCCCGACCTCCTCGATCAGATCGAGCATGTCGGCCATCGGGAGCATCCCGAGGACCGCCGGGGTGCCGCTCAGGATGCGTCGGATGCCCTGCGCGGGAACGTAACCCTGTCCCATCTCGAACGAGTCGGCGGCACCCATCCAGCCCCAGATCGGTTGGACGATGTCGTCGAGATGTCGCTGGGCGACGTAGGCGAACGCGGGCGCACCCGGACCTCCGTTGAGGTACTTGTAGGTGCAGCCGACGGCGAGGTCGACGTCCCAGCCGTCGAGGTCCATGGCCACCGACCCGGCGGAGTGGCAGACGTCGAGCAGGACGAGCGCGCCGTGGGTGTGGGCGAGCCCGGTGATGGCCTGGGCGTCGAGCAGATGCCCGGACCGGTAGGCGACATGGCTGATGAGCACCAGCGCGGTTCTGTCCGAGATCACCTCCGCCACAGCGTCGGCCGTGACGCCACCGTCGAACGGCGGGTCGATCCATCGGAGTACCGCGCCGGTCTCGCCGGCGATGCCCTCGGCGAGGTAGCGGTCGGTGGGAAAGTTGCCGCGGTCGAGGACGATCTCGGTGCGGTCGGCGCGCAGCGCGAGAGCCGCGCGCATGAGCTTGTAGAGCAACACCGTCGTGGAATCCCCGACCACGGTCTGACCCGGTTTGGCGCCCAGGGTGACGGCGCCGATGCGGTCACCGAGAGTGAGCGGTAGCTCGAACCACCGTTCGTCCCACCCGCGGATCAGACGGCCACCCCACTCGTCGTCGACAAATGTGCGCATCCGTTCCGCGGTCACCCGCGTGGGCCGTCCGAGCGAGTTGCCGTCGAGGTAGGCCTGCACTCCCCCGCCGGTGACGAAGCGGTCGACGAAGGGACGCAGCGGGTCTGCGGCGTCGAGGGCGGCGGCTCGGTCCTCGGTGGTCATCGATACTCCTCATCGGGCGGTGATTTTCACCGTACGTGCCCAACTGGCGGATGTACGTGCCCAACTGGTGGGTTTAGGTGCCCAACTGGCGGAGTGGGAGCTTGTCGTCGGCCTCGACCATGATCGTGCGGGTCAGCTCGCGGAACTGGTCGAACTGTCCGCGCGACCCGTACTTCGCCCGCAGCGACGCATGCGACCCGAATTCGGCTGCGGCCGCGATCGAATTCGCCTCACCCAGGTACCCGGGCAGGACGTTCTGGATGGTCGAGTCACGGCGGAGTCGGGTGACGGTCTCCTTGTGTACCGACGAGTTGGCCTTGAACTTGGTGATCACCACTCCGAGTTCGACGATTCGCCTGCCGATCTCCTCGCCGAAGCGCCCGATGTAGGTCTGCACCTGCGGGATGCCGTAGGTGGACAGCACATCCGGGATGGTCGGGATGATGTACCCGTCGGCCATGGCCAGACCGTTCAACGTCACCGGACCCATGTTGGGCGGGCAGTCGATCAGCACGTAGTCGTACTGGTCGACCACCAGCTCCAGGGCGTCGCGAAGTGCTGATACCCCGGCGAGGGTGTCGTCGCGGCGAACCCGCATCGCGCTGAGTTCCTCAGTGACCTCGATCAGGTCGAGCGACGACGGGATGAGGTCGAGTCCGGCGACCCCGGACACCGTCGACACGTCGCGCTGCAAGGTGTCCGGCAGTGAGAACTCCGACGTCTGATCGACCGCGTCGGCGAACACAGTGGCGAGCGTGTGTCCTGCGGCGTTGAGCTTCACCCAGCGTTCGTCGCCGAGGAACATCGTCGTCAGGTTGATCTGCGAGTCGAGGTCGACGACGAGGACGCGACGGCCGAACTCGCCGGCCATGAACTCGGCGACGCCGGCGGTGACCGTCGTCTTCCCGACGCCGCCCTTGAGGCTGATCGTCGCGATCACCGAGGTCATCGAGCAGTCCGCTCGGCCCGACGTGGTCGCATACCGTCGAGACTAAATACGACATCACGTCACCGCGACCGGATCGTGCAGACTCGGCTCGCTCAAGCCCCTCGGCCGTCGATCAACTCCGGGGGCGTCCATGTCGGCCAATCGGGGTACCCGGTGAGGCGACCGTGCGAAAAGTTCGCGACCACACGGAATGGGTGCGCCGCCCTCGTGTTCTCGTAGACGTTGGCCTGGTCGGACTCGTCGATCGCGGTACGTACCAGAGTCCACAATCGGCCGAACCGCTCGCGAACCTTGCCCTCAGGTACCCAGTGCCCACCGTTGGTCACCCGATCAACCACGCGAGCGACAGCCAACTCCTCCGGGATCAACACCACGTGCAGCGTCACCTGGAAGCCTGCCGTGTGGGCAGACCTGATGAGCATCAGCTTCGATTCGTGTGAGAACACTGTCTCTGCGACGAACGAGAGGCGCTCATCGATGCGACGCTGTCGTTCCCGCGAGGCCAACGTAGCGGCTTCATAGGCGTGGGCAGCGGCGTCACCGGGCCAGAGCTCTGCTGCAATGATGTCGGCATTCACAAACGGAAGATCGGTCACGGGACGCAGGATCTCGTCGTGGAATGTGGTCTTCCCTGCGCCATTTGGTCCGACGATGAGGTGCAGAACGGGGTCGGAGGTCAAGCCTGTCGCGAATCCTGATCGCGAGCGGGATGACGAACGACGTTGCCGTCATCGTCCAATTCGACGTACGACCGGCCTTCACGATCGAACTTCTCGGCCAGGTTCAGATCTGTACGGCGTTCAGCGGTACGTTCAGCCCATTCGGCTCGGACGACCGCTTGTTCGTGGACAGTCAACTCGTCGTACTGTCGGTGACCGTCGAGCACCTCGGCGATGTCTCGGTGCGCAACGGTCGGAGAGGCCTCCAGCTCACGTCCGATGCGCGCCCAATGTGCGATTTGCTGTGCGGCGCTGCGGCTCATCACCCCGCCTACGAGCTTTGCGGAGGTGTACAACTCGTCGTCGACTCGTGTCGGAGATGTGGTTGCCATGTGATGTCGCCTCCTTGATTCAGCAAGTGTAGCAATCTGCAACGGGAGGAGCGTCTGTTCTCGAGACCCCTCAGTTCACCCGACCGGGCGCACCCACCGATTTGCGCCATGCGCTGAACGAGCGGACCGGCGCCCGACCCGGACGGACCAGCCACGGCCACGGGTGGATCTCGACCGGTTCGACGCGTCGGGAGATGGACTGCCATCCCGGTACCGGGGCCCACGTCGCGGCCACCGAGCGGTCGGCGAGTTCGTCGGCGACCACGCCGCGTCGGACCTCGACATCGCGGCGTTGCGCGAGGTCACCCAGGCATTCGGCCAAGAAGACCAACCGTTTGCCGGACAGTCGCAACCGCTGCAGCAGCGGCTCGTCGAACACGAACACCGCGGGCAGCGTCGGGTTGGTGTCGAGGGCGGGGTCGGTGTCGCCGAGGGATTCCGCGGTCAGCCACACCGCGTCGGCGTGACCCGGGCCCTCGACCTCGTCGGGTCCGGCGGGGATGTCGGCGGCGCCGAGGTACGGGCCGTCGACGGACGGACCGGTCGCATCCGACGGCCAGCCCTCGATGGGGCAGTTGTCCGACAGCGAACACTCCCGGCACAGCGCGGGCGCCCGCTTGTTCACCTGCCAGCGACTGAACCCGTACGGCTTGCCGGAGCCGGTCCCGATCGTCCACTGCCAGCCGAGCCGGTTGGCCGCACGCGACCCGTCGAGTAGGTGCGCGAACATCTCGTCCTCACCGTCGCGCCAGGTTGCCCCGGCGCGCACGGCCCACTGCGACGACAGCCACATCCGCGTCTGGTTCACCAGCCACCCCTCGGTGTGCAGCTCCCCGACGACGGTCTCCATGCACTTCATGTCGTCGGGCCACGGGTTGTCAGTCCACCGCGATCCCGCGCCGGCACGAGGCTGGTCGCGTCGCAGTGAGGCCCCGAGGTCGCGACCCACCCGGGCGTAGAGGTGGCGGGCGTACTCCTGCCACATCAGCTCGTCGCGGTAGCGACCCTTGTCGCGGCCCGGCGCGTCGGACACCGCGTCCCACACGGTTCGCAACGGCAGCAGGCCGTGGCGGATGTAGGGCGACATCCGGCTCGCACCGCGTCGATCGACCGGCAGCACGGTGCTGCGATCACGCGCGTACCCGGTGATGTCGACACCGGCCAACGCGGTGTCGGCCGCGACCTGTCCCCCGGTGAACCCTCCCGCGGTGATGTCGGTGGGGCTTTCACGAGCGAGGTCGCCGAGGTGCTCGGCGACCCAGGCGATCGATTCACCGTGGTCGGATCCGGACGCGGGCGCGGGAGGTGTGGGCAGTAGAGGCATGTCTATCCCGTGGTCAGTGGCAGGTGCATCACGTGCAGGCCCACCCGACCGTGCCGGGCGCTGTCGAAGGCGCCCGGCACGGTTCCGATGATGTCGAAACCGAGGCTCTGCCACAGCGCGACGGCTGCGGTGTTCGTCTCGACAACGGCATTGAACTGTATGGCCGCGAACGCTTCTTGCCGATGCCAGTCGATCACGTACTCGCCGAGCAACCGCCCGACGCCTGATCCGCGTGCGTCGGGCGAGACCATGAAGCTCGCCGTCCCGACATGCGCGCCGCGCGCGGGCCGGTTCGGCCCCATCGTCGCCGTGCCGAGCACGCGCTCACCGTCGACCGCGACGACGACGTGCGACGTCGGGCCGCCGAGCCACACGCCGCGGGACTCGTCGCTCGACCATGCGGGGTCGAACGCGTAGGTCTCCCCGTCGGCGACGATCTCGGCGAAGAACGGCCAGATCTGCGGCCAGTCGGTGTCGGTGAAGGGTCGGATCGTCACCGACGCCGACGCGCGTGCTGCGGTCACGCCTCTAGACGATGCGCTTTTCGGGGCTCTTGGTGAGCGATGCATCGCGAATGATGCTGCTGCCCAACGCCTCGTCGATCTTCTTCAGCACGTCGGCGTCGAGGGTGACCTCGGAGGCCTTGACGTTCTCGGTGATCTGCTCGGGGCGCGACGCACCGACGAGCGCGGCGGCGATGTTGTCGTTGGCGAGTACCCATGCGATGGCGAGCTGCGACATCTTGATGCCCAGATCGTCGGCGATGGGCTGCAGTTTCTGCACGTTGGTGAGGACCTCGTCGTCGAGGTAGCGCTTGATCATCTCGTCGCCACCCTTGTCGTCGGTGGCACGCGACCCGGCCGGCGGCGCCTCGCCCGGCTTGTACTTGCCGGTGAGCACGCCCTGGGCGATCGGCGACCACACGATCTGCGAGATGCCGAGCTCCTTCGAGGTCGGGACGACCTTCTCCTCGATGACGCGCCAGAGCGCGGAGTACTGCGGCTGGTTGGAGATGATCGAGAAGCCGGCGTCGCGGGCGAGGATCTGGCCCTCCTGCAGCTGCTCGGCGGTCCACTCCGACACACCGATGTAGAGGGCCTTGCCCGAGCGGACGACGTCGGCGAACGCCTGGATCGTCTCCTCCAGCGGGGTCTCGTGGTCGTAGCGGTGCGCCTGGTAGAGGTCGACGTAGTCGGTGCCGAGGCGCTTGAGTGAGGAGTTGATGCCCTCGCTGATGTGCTTGCGTGACAGGCCGGTGTCGTTGGGGCCGAGCTTGCCGACCGGGAAGTAGACCTTCGTGAAGATCTCCAGCCCCTCGCGGCGCTCGCCCGAGAGTGCCTTGCCCAGCACGGTCTCGGCGGCGCCGTTGGCGTAGACGTCGGCGGTGTCGAAGGTGGTGATGCCGGCCTCGAGGGCAGCGTGCACGCACTTCTCGGCGATGTCGTTCTCCACCTGAGAGCCGTGGGTCAACCAGTTGCCGTACGTGATCTCTGAGATCTTGAGACCGCTGTTGCCGAGGTACCTGTAAGCCATGTGGTGCGTGCCTTCCGTTCGCTTCAGTTCGTGCGGGAGCGCTCGAACGCTTCCCCTCCTTCGACTGTAGGCGCGCGGCCGTCGGGGTCGCCGAAGCGCGGGATGACCGCCGCCCAGGACGCGGTCGGCGGCGAGGATGTGGGCGGGGTTCTTCGGACGGCACGTTCGGCGGGTGCTCAGGGCACGTTCGGTAGGTCGTTGCGGCACGATCGGCGGGTGGTTAGGGCACGGTCGGCGGTAGTACGTTCGGCCGACACCGGCTCGTACCTTTGACCGATATTCGCGTCGTTTGTGGCGGAAACCCTTGACCTCGAGCTCGGTTCACACTGGACTGTGGCGTCATGAACCCGACACTCCGCGAGACGACCGATCGCCTCCCCTGTCTGTCGGCGAACGCAGACTGGTGGTTCGACGAAACACCCCGAGCCCTGCACCAGGCGCAGTCGCTGTGCCGGACGTGCCCGGTCATGGAGCAGTGCCTGGCGGGGGCGCGCGAGCGCCGCGAACCGCACGGGGTGTGGGGTGGCGAGATCTTCTCCAACGGCCGCGTGGTGGGTCACAAACGCGCACGCGGGCGGCCTCCGGGCAACGCCTGAGTTCCACGCCTACTCGAGGAGCGCCCGGATGTCGGCGGCTGCGATCGCGGTGCCGAACTCGTCGCCGTCGTCGATGACGGCGCTGAACAGCTCACGCTTGCGGTCCTGCAGGGCAACGACTTTCTCCTCGATGGTGTCCGCCGACACCAGCCGGTAGACGGTGACCGGTCGGGTCTGACCGATGCGGTGCGCGCGGTCGACGGCCTGGGCCTCGGCCGCAGGGTTCCACCACGGGTCACAGATGAAGCAGTAGTCGGCCTCGGTGAGGTTGAGCCCGAACCCACCCGCCTTGAGGCTGATCAGGAACACCTGCGTGGCGCCCGCCCCGAAGCTCGCGACCTCCGCAGCGCGAGCCTGCGCCGTCATCGACCCGTCGAGATAGCTGTAGGCGATGCCCGCGGCGTCCAACTCCGCGCGGATGATCGCGAGGAACCCGGTGAACTGGCTGAACACCAGTGAGCTGTGACCCTCAGCTATGAGTTCGGGCAGCTGCTCGAGCAGGAAGTCCACCTTGGCCGAGGCGATGTCGCGCATCGACTCGTCGACCAGACCGGCGTGCAGACTCATCTGCCGCAGCATGGTCAGCGACCGGAAGATCGCGAACCGGTTCTTCTCCCAGTCGCCGAGGAGACCGAGGACCTTCTGGCGTTCCCGGGCCAGGCGGGTGTCGTAGGCCCGCCGGTGTTTCGGCGACAGTTGCACCGCCAGCACCTGCTCCTGCTTACCGGGTAGATCCGCCGCGACCTGCTCCTTCTTGCGTCGCAGCATCATCGGTTTGATCCGACGACGCAGCACGGCGAGCCGTTCGGGGTGATGTCCGCTCTCGATGGGTTTGCGGAAGTAATCGGTGAACGGCTGGGGCCGGGGGAACAGGCCCGGTGCGGTGATCGACAGCAGCGACCACAGTTCCATGAGGTTGTTCTCCATCGGGGTGCCGGTGATCGCCAGCTTGAACGGCGCGCGGAGACGGCGTGCACACTGGTGTCCCTTGGAGTTGTGGTTCTTGACGAACTGGGCCTCGTCGAAGATGACTCCAGCCCAGTCGATCTCGTCGTAGGCCTCGATGTCGATGCGCATCAACGCGTACGACGTGACCACGATGTCGGCCTGTGCGACCGAGTGCGCCAACGGGATGCGGCTGCGCGACTGGGTCGCGGTGATGGCCACGGCTGTCAGTTCCGGGACGAACTTGAGGCACTCGGTGAGCCAGTTGCCGACGACGCTCGTCGGAGCGACGACCAGGAACTTCCCCTCGGAACCGCTCTCGACGATGCGGGCGATGACGGCGAGCGTCTGCACGGTCTTGCCGAGGCCCATGTCGTCGGCGAGGATGCCGCCGAGCCCGTTGTCCCACAGGAAGCTCAGCCAGTCCAGGCCCTCCTGCTGGTAGCCACGGAGCGTGGCCTGCAGCATGTCGGGCGGGATGACGCGGTGGTGCGGGCGTGCCGAACTCAGTCGCGCCATCCGCTCTCGCCAGGCGTGCGTCTGCTCGTCGACCACTCCGAGCGAGAGCAGTTCCTCCCACAGGGTGACGTTCCCGGAGGCGGCACGAACCCGCCCCGACTCGATCTCGCCCAGCGAGCGCCCCTCGGCCATCAACTCACCGATCCGGCTCAGCTCCGGGGAGTCGAGCGGGAAGTAGACGCCGGACGGGAGCAGCATGTGCGTGGCACCGTCGGCGAGTTCGGTGAACACATCGGCGATGGGTACGCGATGGTCGTCGACGTTCACGGTGACCTGCAGGTCGAACCAGTCGTTCGGCGATGCACCGGCCTCGAGGTCGGTGGCGTCGTCCTCGGACAGTGCGAACCCCACGAGCGGATCGCTCTGTGCAGCAGCGAAATCTGAGGCGCGGGCGTCGACGGACACGACCAGTTCCGGATGGGCGGTCACGAGTTCGGGCAGCAGCTCCACGCAGAGGCGGGCGGTCTCCAGTGCGGTGAGGTGCACACCGGCCAGCAGCGTCGCCGGCGAGCTGGTGACGGCCGCGTCGGCGACAGCCCTCGCGGCCAGGATCCGACCTACCTCGTCGGCGAGCGAGAGGTCGAACCCGTGGCGTATCCGCGTCCGGACGTGATCGCAGGCCTGGCTCTTCCACGTACCCGCCGACGCGGCAACCGATCGCAACGCCGGCGCGAGGGCGTCCCACATCGTCATCTCTGCCGCGGCGCGTCGAAATCCTGCTCCGATCATCGACGCGGTCGGGTCGAAGTCGTGGCCCTGGTCGTTGACGAGATACCGCACGCTCCACCACGCGTGTCCGGTTCCGGTGTCGTCGATGTCGATGCTGAGCACGGCGCGCGGGCCGTCGATGTCGGGCGGGGTGAACGAGCCCTCCGCCACGCGCACCGGGATCGCCGAGGTGAGGCGCGGCAGGAACTCGTCGGCGAACCGCCCGACCGCGTGCGCCGGGACGGCCAGTCCGCCGCCGGTGCCGAACAACTGGGCGAGCGCTCGACCCGGCCTCGGGTCGAACGGGGCCAACGTCAGGACACGACCGTCGGTTCGATGGACCCCGTGGGGACTGGGCGAACCGACCAGATGCGCGTCAGCGGGGTCCCAGGGTCGGTCGTCGACCTCGAGTGCGACCGCGAGGTGGGCGGCGCCATCGGAACCGTCCTGGCCGACGTCGAGTCGGAGGGTCGCGGTGCGGGCGATCGCGATCTCGTCGGCCGACGTCGACGGGTGCGCGATCAACGCGACGCCGGCCTCCCGTGCGTCGGAGAGCAGGCGCCAGATGGTGGGTGGTGCCGTGGACAGGGCGAGCTCGTCGGACTGGGCGTAGGGATGCGCACGGCGGAACTCCAGCGAGATCTCGCGGAGCGCAGCGTACTGGTCGGCGTCGTATTCGGCGGATTGCGCGTTGAACTCGAGGTGTCGCCACGTGAGGCCCGACCGAATCCAGGTCCCGCGTTTGCCGAGGGTGAGCGGCCGCAGGGTCATCCACTCGGCGGCCTGATGACGAGACGGCGCCCGGGTGAGGGCGAACTGCACGGCGATCGGCAGGCCCGCGGACGGTGGGGGTGCCGATTCCGCGATGACGTCGGCGAGGACGGACTCCCAGGGTTCGACCGACACCCACGGGTCGGTCGGGACCACCTGCAACCGAGGCGCCGCCGCGATCAGGACGAGCGCGGCCGCGTGTTTGCAGAACTCGCCCAC
This sequence comes from Williamsia phyllosphaerae, assembly GCF_014635305.1. Taxonomy (NCBI): domain Bacteria; kingdom Bacillati; phylum Actinomycetota; class Actinomycetes; order Mycobacteriales; family Nocardiaceae; genus Williamsia; species Williamsia phyllosphaerae. Next base: position 692,534 of record NZ_BMCS01000002.1, read on the forward strand.
CGGGCACGTGCAGGATGTCCAGTCGATCTCCCACCCCGCCGCGCCGTCGGTGAACTCCACCCGCACCGCGTACGGACGCGTCCCGTTTCCGCGGCAGGTCCCGGTCAGCACCCGACCACTCGTGTCGAAGTCCGAGCGAACCACCATGCCCCGGTTGGCGTACACCCGGGCACGCGAGAGGGTGCCACTGTCGAAGAACCGGCCCAGGTCGTCCGGGCGGATCTCGGGTGTCGGTGTCAGCACGGGGTGAGCCTAACGACGGAGACCGACTGGCCGGCGGCGTCGATCGTGGTCAGGCCACGTTGTACACAGATGTGGTCGCGTCCCCTGGCCGCCCATGATCAACGGCACGTTCGGCAAGCAGTTTCGGCACGTTCGGCGGGTGATTTGGGCACGTTCGGCGGTCAGGGGACGGGCGACATCTCCTCGTCGTCGATCGGACCGACGAACTGACTGTTGTAGAGCCGGTAGTACGCCCCGCGGGCGGTGAGCAGCTCGTCGTGCGACCCCTGCTCGACGATCTTCCCGCTCTCCATCACCAGGATGGTGTCGGCGTCCCGGACGGTCGACAGCCGGTGTGCGATGACGAAACTCGTGCGGTCGGCACGCAACGCCTGCATCGCCTTCTGGATCAGCAGCTCGGTGCGGGTGTCGACCGAACTGGTCGCCTCGTCCAGGATCAGGACGGTCGGTTGGGCGAGGAACGCACGCGCGATGGTGATGAGTTGCTTCTCGCCCGCGCTCACGCCGCCCCCCTCCTCGTCGATGACGGTGTCGTACCCGTCGGGGAGGATCGAGACGAAGTGATCGACATGACTGACGCGGGCGGCCTCGAGGATGGCCTCCTCGCTCGCGGACGGATCGCCGTAGGCGATGTTGTCGCGGATCGTCCCGCCGAACAGCCACGAGTCCTGGAGCACCATGCCGGTCCGGCTCCGTAGGTCGGCACGTGTCATCGACCTCGTGTCGACACCGTCGACGGTGATCGCACCCGAGTCGACGTCGTAGAACCGCATCAGCAGGTTGACGACGGTGGTCTTGCCCGCTCCGGTGGGTCCGACGATGGCCACCATGTGTCCGGGCTCGGCCGCGAGGGTCAGCCGGTCGATGAGCGGCTGGTCGTCGCGGTACCGGAACGAGATGTCGTCGAACACAACGGCGCCCGACGGCCCACCGGCGCCGACCTCGGGTGAGACCGGCGTCTTCGGATCGGGCGTCTCGTCGTCCTCGTCGAGGATGTCGAAGATGCGTTCGGCCGAGGCGACGCCGCTCTGCATCAGGTTGAACATCGACCCGATCTGGGTGAGCGGCTGGGTGAACTGCCGCGAGTACTGCACGAACGCCTGCACCTCACCGAGGCTCAGCTGACCCGACGCCACCCGCAACCCGCCGACGACGGCGATCGCGACGTAGTTCAGGTTCCCGAGGAACATGATGGCGGGCATGATGATCCCGGAGATGAACTGGGCACGCCAACTCGACTGGTAGAGCGCCTCGTTGCGGTGGTCGAAGCGTTCCTCGACCTCGTCCTGGCGGCCGAACACCTTGATCAGCTCGTGGCCGGTGAAGGCCTCCTCGACCTGGGCGTTGAGGGCGCCGGTGCTCTTCCACTGGGCCATGAAGTGCGGCTTGGAGCGTTTGGCCACCATCGCCGTCGCGAGGACCGCGAGGGGCACGGTGACCAGTGCGATCAACGCCAGCAGCGGCGAGATGACGAGCATCATCACCAGGATCGCGACGACCATCAGCAGCGAGTTGAGCAGCTGGGAGATGGTCTGCTGCAGTGACTGCGACACGTTGTCGATGTCGTTGGTGACGCGGCTGAGCAATTCGCCGCGGGGCGTGGTGTCGAAGTAGCGCAACGGGAGTCGGTGGATCTTGTCCTCGACCTCACTGCGCAGCTCCCGGACAGTCCCCTGCACGGTGATGTTGAGCAGCTGGCTCATCAGCCAGATGAGGACCGCGGCACCGAGGTAGAGGATCAGGACCACGGTCAGCGTCTGGCCGACGGCGCCGAAGTCGACGCCTCGGCCCGGCACGACGTCCATCGACGACACCAGGTCGGCGAAGGTGCCGTTGCCGTTCTCGCGGAGTCGGTTCACCGCCTGCGCCTTGGTGAGGCCGTCGGGCAGTTGTGCCCCGATGACGCCGGAGAAGATGAGATCGGTGGCGTGGCCGAGGATGCGCGGCGACAGCGCGGTGAGCACCACCGAGCCGATGGCCGAGACGACGACGACCGACAGCGAGAGTCGGCGTGCGGCAAGCAGTCCGATCAGTCGTTTGACCGACGGCTTGAACGAGCGGGCCTTCTCGCCGGGCACACCGCCCATCATCGGTCCGCCGCGGGGTCCGCCGACGCCGGCTCCGGGCCGGGTCATCGGGCCTGCTCCACGGACAACTGCGATTCGACGATCTCGGCGTAGGTCGAGCAGCTGCCCAGCAGTTCGTCGTGCGTTCCGGTGCCGACCACGCGCCCGTGTTCGAGCACGACGATCGAGTCGGCGTCGATGATCGTCGAGATGCGCTGGGCGACGATGATCACGCACGCATCCCGGGTGACGGGCTTGAGGGCGGCTCGCAGCTTGGCGTCGGTTGTCAGATCGAGTGCGGAGAACGAGTCGTCGAACAGGTAGATGTCGGGACGACGGATCACCGCACGGGCGATCGCGAGGCGCTGGCGTTGACCGCCGGAGACGGTCGTACCGCCCTGGGCCACCGCGGTGTCGAGTCCGTCGGGCATGTCCCGCACGAAATCGGCGGCCTGAGCGATGGTCAGCGCCTCCCAGATCTCGTCGTCGGTGGCGTCGGACTTGCCGTAGCGCATGTTCGTCGCGATGGTGCCGGAGAAGAGGTATGGCTTCTGCGGGACGAGTCCGATCGCGCTGCGCAGCGTGTCGGGATCGAGGGACCGCACGTCGGTGCCGCCGACGACCACCGATCCGTCGGTGACGTCGATCAGGCGCGGGATGAGTCCGAGCAATGTGGTCTTGCCGGCACCGGTCGACCCCACGACGGCGGTGGTGGTCCCGGCTCGGGCGGTCAGCGAGATGTCGCAGAGCACGGGTTGTTCGGCGCCCGGGTAGTGGAACTGGGCGGATCGGAACTCGACCGATCCGGGGTCCCCGGCGAAGGTCTTCGTCTCGGTAGCGGGCACTACCGAGGTCTCCGTCTCGAGGACGTCGGTGATGCGCTCGGCGCAGACCGCGGCGCGCGGCGCCATCATCGCGAGGAACGACGCCATCATCACGGCCATCATGATCTGCATGACGTAGCTGATCATCGCCGTGAGCGCGCCGATCTCCACCGCGCCCGCCGAGATCCGGTAGCCGCCGTACCAGACGATGGCGACCATCGTGAGGTTCGTGATGACCGTGACCACCGGCAGCATCAGCGCCATCAGCCGTCCGACCCGCAGGGCGGCGGAGGTGAGGTCGTCGTTGGCAGCGCCGAAACGCTTGCGCTCATACGGTTCCCGGACGAACGCGCGCACGACCCGGATGCCGGTGATCTGTTCGCGCAGCACTCGGTTGACGGCGTCGATGCGCTCCTGCATGGCTCGGAAGCCGGGAATCATCTTCGCGATGATGACGGCCATCGATCCACCCAGGACCGGCACCGCGATGATGAGGACGATGGCCAGGCTGCTGCCCACGTGCAGGCCCATGACGATGCCGCCGATGCACATGATGGGCGCGGTGACCAGGATCGTGCAGGCCATGACGCCGAGCATCTGGACCTGCTGGACGTCGTTGGTGGTGCGGGTGATCAGCGACGGGGCGCCGAACTTTCCCACCTCGCGGGCGGAGAAGGTGCCGACGCGATGCATGAGATCGCGGCGGATGTCACGGCCTGCGCCCAGGGATGCCCGGGCGCCGAAATAGCTCGACGCGATGCTGCACAGCACCTGCACCAGCGAGATGCCCAGCATCCACATGCCTATGTCGACGATGTAGTCGGTGTCGCCGCGGGCGATGCCCTTGTCGATGATGTCGGCGTTGAGGGTCGGGAGGTAGAGCATCGCCAACGTCGCCACGAACTGCAGGGCGACCACCGCGGTCAGCTCACGGCTGTAGGCCCGTAGATACGTGCGCAGCAGGCGGATCAGCATCGGGCGCGCGGCCCTGGGACGTACAGGCGATCTGGATTCACCCGGTCGACGCTACCAACGCCGACCACAAGGTGGCGCGTCGTTTTTCCCGGCGCGAGGCGATGTCCGATTCATCGGTCGACCAGCGCGATGGCGCGGGCCGGGCAGCGGTCGACGGCGTCGGCGATCTCGCCGTCGCGGCCCTCGGGCGCATCGGGTCGTACGAAGGAGATGCCCTCGTCCTCGGTCTGATCGAAGACGTCCGGCGCCGCCAGCACGCACTGTCCGGCACCCACGCAGGTGTCGCGGTCGATCTCGATGCTCATCGGTCTGCCTCCGTGTTCCAGGTGACCGGCAGTGCACGCACGCCGTAGACGAACATGTCGTCCTTGAAATCGATCTCGTCCAGGGAGGCGTCCACTGCGAGCGTGGGTACCCGACGGAACAGGGTCGAGTAGGCGATGTCGAGTTCGAGTCGGGCCAGCGCCTGGCCGAGGCACTGGTGGATGCCGAACCCGAAGGCGACGTGGTGTCGGGCGGAGCGGTGGATGTCGAGCTCGTCGGGGTCGCCGTCGAACGCGTCGGGGGCACGGTTGCCAGCGTCGGCCGAGATGATGACGCCGTCGCCCGCGGCCACCTGCGCTCCCCCGATCTCGATGTCCTCGACGGCGACGCGACGCAGGCCCTGGTGCACGATCGTCAGATAGCGCAGCAGTTCCTCGACCGCCGACGCCATCAGGGCCCGGTCGTCGGACTCGCGCAGTTCGGCCAGCTGATCGGGATGACGCAGCAGCGCCAGGGTGCCGAGCGCGATCATGTTGGCGGTGGTCTCGTGTCCGGCGATGAGCAACAGGCTGCACATGTCGGCCACCTCCCCGGCGGTGAGGTGACCGGGCCGGACCTGGTTCACCACCAGGTCACCGATCAGATCGTCGCCGGGGTTGTCGACCGCGGACTCCACCAGGCTCAGCAGATATCCGTTGAGCGCGTCTCGGGCGGCCTCACGGTCGGCCATCGGGGCCGACATCGTCAGCTGCACACTGCTGCACCTCTGGAAGAAGTCGTGGTCGGCGTAGGGCACGCCGAGGAGGTCGCAGATCACCAGTGACGGCAACGGCAGCGCGAACTGCGACACCAGGTCGGCTGATCCCGAGCCGTCCAGCATCTCGTCGAGCAGGTTGTCGACGACTTTCTGGATGGCCGGACGCATGGACTCGATGCGCTTGACCGTGAAGTACTTGATGAGCATCCGGCGCTGCCGCTGGTGCTCGGGGTTGTCCATCGAGATGAAGGACCGCGTCCGGGCCTGGGTGGTGATGCGCGACGGGTAACCCTCGCGGCGGAAATCGGAGCTCAGACGTGGGTCGACGAGCGCCTCGCGCTGCTCCTGATACCCCGTGACCAGCCACGCCGTGGCGCCGGTCTCGATCCGCACCTTCGACACCGGGCCGTTCTCCGTCTGCTCTGCGGGCGGGTCGAACGGACACGTGCGGGCCATCGGATACTCGCGAACCATCTCGGACATCTAGCCTCCCTAATTAATTGCGCTCACCAACTATATGTACTCGTGCGCCGTCGGTTGCGCAACGAACAGATTGCATTTCGTACATTCGCCTCCTCGTACGATTGTGCAAACAGTTGCTATGGCGAACAATCGATCCGGGTCGGTGGCCCGACTACGAGGAAAGTGACGTGATCGAAATGCGCATCAAACAACGCGTGACGGCAGCTGCGGTGGCCGCAATGGCCTTCACCCTGCTCGCATCGACGCAGGTGACGAGCATCGCGAGTGCCGATGAGCCGTCCGGCGAGTTCACCATCGGTGGACGCATCCTGGAGGCCTACAAGGCCACCGGCGGCGAAGCGAAGTGGGGCGAGGCCACCGGCGACGAGCGCCCCGCCCTGGGTGGACGCTTCCAGACCTTCGAAAAGGACAACACCCACTTCTACTGGAAGGCGTCGGTGACCGCCGGCATCGCGCACCCGGTCGGCGGCGCGATCTTCACCAAGTACGGAACGCTCCAGTGGGAGCGCGGGGTTCTGAAGTACCCCACCTCCGACCCGATCGGCATCCCGGACAAGGGCGTCAAGCAGTTCTTCCAGGGCGGCAACGTCTACAGCGGCACCACCACCAAGACCTTCACCGTGTGGGGCGGGATCCTCAACAAGTACGCCGCCGCCAAGGGTCCGACCGGAAAGCTCGGCATGCCCGTCAGCAACGAGTACCGAGTCGGACGCAACTACGCACAGAACTTCCAGAACGGCGTGCTCGTCTTCCCCTGACCCGTACTGAGACATCGGAAGCTTCGGCCACCCATCGCGGGCGGCCGAAGCTTTCGTTTCGTACCCTCATACGGACTCGACGACATGAAGGTGACTACATATGCGCATCAAAGAACGCATGACAGCGGTTGCGGTGGCCGCGATGGCCGTGGCGATGCTCGGTTCCACCCAGGTGGGCGTGGCCAGTGCCGACAAGGACTTCGGCGAGTTCAGCGTCGGCGGCCGCATCCTGGAGGCCTTCGAGGCCACCGGTGGCGTCCCCACGTGGGGCAACCCGACGATGAACGAAGCCGCTGCGGCCTACAACGGACGGTTCCAACGGTTCGACAACACGTCGTTCTACTGGAAGGCGAATGTCTCCGGTGGTGTCGCCCATCAGATCGGTGGGGCCATTCGTGCACTGTGGTCGAACACGAAGACCAACGGTCAAGGCTACGAGCGCGGCCCGTTGGGCTACCCGGTCAGCGACGAACTCGCGGCGGGGACAGGCCGTAAGCAGTTCCTGCAGGGCGGCAACGTCTACTACGGCGCAAAGACCGGCACGCACATCGTCTGGGGCGAGATCCTGAACAAGTACGCGGCCGCGGGTGGCCCGGACAAGTTCGGCCTCCCGGTCGGCGGCGAGTACAAGGTGGGCAACCAGTTCCGTCAGGACTTCGAGGGCGGCAAGCGCCTGCAGTGGCCCTGAACCGCTCGTGATCGAACGCTTCGGTCGTCTACGGGCGGCCGAAGCGTTCGGTTCGTGATCTGATCACTTCCGCCGCGTCGGTCCGTTCGATCTCCCCGAGCGCGGCCACGATCGCGGCACCCATCCGGACGCAGAACGGCCCGGGTTCGTCTGCGGCATCAGGCTTCTCGTCCACGACCACGTCTACGAAGCCGCGGTCGAGCAACGCCTGCGCACCGATCCCCTGACTCTGCGCCATCTCCGGTGCGTGGTCGGTGTCGCGATGGACGATGAGGCTGGCCCCCTCCGGCGGCAACGGCGACAGCCAGGCATTCGACGCGGCGACCACGCGATCGGCCGGCATCAACGCCAACGCCGCCCCGCCGGCCCCCTCCCCCAGCAGCACCGACACCGTCGGCACCGGCAGCGCGATGAGATCGGCCAGGCACCTGGCGATCTCGCCCGCCAGACCACCCTCCTCGGCATCCTTCGAGAGTTCAGCGCCCGGGGTGTCGATGACCGTGACGAGCGGGATGTCGAGGTCGGCCGCGAGTTGCATCCCGCGTCGTGCGACGCGGAGCGCCGACGGTCCCAGCAACGACCCTGGCTTCTGCATACGTCGGTCCTGTCCGATGACGACCACTCCCCGACCGCCGAGGCGGACCATGGCGACGAGCAGGCCACGGTCGCTCTCACCTTCGCCGGTCCCGCTGAGGTTCACCACGTCGTCGGCCACCGCCCGGACAAGATCACGCACCCCGGGCCGGTCCTCGCGACGGGAAGCGATCACCGCATCCCAGGTTGTCGCGGGCGTTGTCGGGGTGTCGGAAGCAGATGTGATTGTCGCCGTGTCGATCTCGGCGGGGTCGATGCCGGCGCGATGCACGCGCAGGATCGCGTCGACGAACTCGGCGAGATTGTCCACCGGCGTGACGATGTCGACCAACCCCTGCACCCGCAGGTTCTCGGCCTGCTGGACGCCGTCGGGGAACGCCTCACCGTAGAGCCCTTCGTAGACGCGGGGTCCGAGAAATCCGATGAGAGCACCGGGTTCGGCGAGGGTCACGTGTCCGAGCGACCCCCAGGAGGCGAACACGCCGCCGGTGGTGGGGTGGCGCAGATACACCAGGTACGGCAGGTGCGCGGCCTTGTGTTCGACGACCGCGGCGGTGATCCCGACCATCTGCAGGAAGGCCGCTGTCCCCTCCTGCATCCGGGTGCCCCCGGACGCGGGGAGCGCCACCAGGGCGCGCCCCTCAGCGGTGGCCCGCCTGATGGCGGCGGTCATCCTTGCACCGGCATCCGCGCCGATCGATCCGGCCAGGAAGCCGAATTCGCTGACCACCAGGGCCACGCGATGTCCTCGGACGGTTGCGGCGCCGGTCATCAACGACTCGTCGAGCCCGGTCTTCTCGCGTGCCCCGCGGAGGTCGTCGGCGTAGTCGGCGTCGGCCGGGATTGTCGTGACCGGCTCGTCCCAGCCGACCCAGCTACCGGGATCGACGATGAGATCGCGAACCTCGACCGCGCTGCGTCGTGTCATCGGATCATCATCGCAAACGCGGACCGCCCCACCATCGACCCTGAGGTCGCTGGTGGGGCGGTGGTCGACGGTGTCGGATCTACTGCGTGAGAGCGGTCTCCGTCTTCTGTTCGGGCAGCACGTGCTCCCCGGTCTTGTCACACGAGAGGGCCAGCGAGGAGATGTACTGCTTCTCCCCGTTCGGGCCCGGCTTGGCCGACGCGATCATGTCGGGCCGCTCGAACTCGATGCCGGTGACGCAGCACATGAGCTTGACGTCCGACGGGTTGCCGTCGTCGTCGAGCATCGGCAGGTCGATGCCGTCGTCGGTGCGACGCAGGTAGTACTTCCCCTTGGTGCTGTAGGCGAAGATCGGCGGGAGGACCACGGCGAGAACCAGTGCCACGATCGGCGAGTAAGGCTGGATGGCGTCGCCGAAGACGTGGAAGTAGGTCATGATCGACAGTCCGCCGGCGATGATGACGCTGCCGAAGCCCACCGGGTTGACGCTGTAGAGCATGCCGCGACGGAACTCGGGCTGCTTGGGCGAGAGCTTCAGCAGGAACTTGTTGATGGCGATGTCGGACGCCACGGTGGCGATCCACGCGATGCCGCAGTTGGCGTAGAAGTTCAGCAGGTTGTTGAGAAAGCTGAACATGTTGGCTTCCATCAGGACGATGGCGATGGCCACGTTGAACACCAGGAACACCAGTCGACCCGGGTAGGTCTTGGTGACGCGGGTGAAGCTGTTCGTCCAGGCCAGCGAACCGGAGTAGGCGTTCGTGACGTTGATCTTGATCTGGCTGATGACCACCAGGATCACGGCGAGTGTCAGAGCCAGCCAGTGCGGCATGAAGTCCTCGTAGATGGCGAGGAACTGCTCGACCGGTTGGTTGGCGACGCCGGCCTGGTCGGCGAAGTTCAGGATCAGGTAGACGGCGAGGAACAGACCCACGACCTGCTTGATGGCACCGAAGAAGACCCAGCCCGGGCCGGCGGCGATGACCGCGGTCCACCAGCGACGGCTGTTCTCGGCGGTCTTCGGGGGCATGAAGCGCAGGTAGTCGATCTGCTCGGCGATCTGGGCTATCAACGACAGACAGACACCGGCGGCCAGCATGGTGCCCGCGAAGGACACTCCCTGTCCGCCCTGCGCGTCGAGACCGCCACTGTAGGAGAGGAAGTCGCCGACCGCGTCGGGGTGGGTGATGAGCAGGTAGAGGAACGGCAGCACCATCATGACCAGCCACAGCGGCGTGGTCCACACCTGCAGCTTGGCCAGGGTGTTCATGCCGTAGATGACCAGCGGGATCACCAGCACCGAGGACACCAGATAGCCCAGCCACAGCGGGATGTTCAGGCCCAGTTTCAGGCCCTGCGCCATGATCGAGCCCTCGAGCGCGAAGAAGATGAAGGTGAACGAGGCGAAGATGACGTTTGTCAGCACCGACCCGTAGTAGCCGAAACCGCTTCCGCGCGTGATGAGGTCGAGGTCGATGTTGTAGCGCGCCGCGTAGTATGCCAGCGGGTAGCCGGTCAGCACGATGACCACGGCGAAGAACAGGATGCCCCACAACGCATTACCGGTGCCGTTGGCGATACCGATGTTCGCGCCGATGGCGAAGTCGGCGAGATAGGCGATGCCACCGAGAGCGGAGATCGAGACGACGCCCGGTCCCCACTTGCGATAGCTCCGCGGAGCGAACCGGAGGGTGTAGTCCTCCAGTGTCTCTCGGGTGGCCGCGGCCTGCGGTCCGGTCAGAGCCGGATTCGGCTCCGCTACTTCCTGGGTCATGCGCACTCCTCGATCAGCAATCGCAGATGATGTCCGCCCCCTGACGGGCAATATCGCGACGCTAGGCGCGGCGTGTATCCCGAACAGTTCAGCCATGTTTCGGGTAGGAAAACTCAAACCCTTAGCCTTGCGCACCAAAGCCGGGTCGCGTAAGGAGTCTCATCGCGGGTGTCGTAGGCTCGTCGATGGTCTCGACCACGCCGGCCACCCGGCTCGAACATCGGAGAACGTGCTGTCGGCGAAGAAATCGGGTACGTCGATCCCGACGGCAACCGTGTGTCGGGGCTGCTGCTGTGGGACTGTGCGCAAACATCCCGGCATCGACCACGACAGCCAGCTCGACGCGCTCCGCGACACGGTCGACGACGCCGCACGGGTACGGACGAGCGACTGTCTCGACGACTGCAAGCGCTCGAACGTCATCGTGGTGTCCCCGTCACGGGCCGGACGGTCCAAGGGCGGTCGGCCGGTGTGGCTCCAGCGAGTGTTGACCGACTCGGCAATGACCGAGGTCGGCGAATGGATGCGTGCGGGCGGTCCCGGGATTGCCGACCCGCCGCCGGAGATCAAACGCCTCGTCTACCGGCCGGGCAAATCGGTCAAGAACCCGAAGTGACCGCCGCGCTCAGCGGCCGGTGAACCGTGGCGCGCGCTTCTCGGTGCGCGCCGTCCGTCCCTCGACGAGATCGTCACTGTCCCAAGCGCGCATCATCGCCGTCATGCGGTCGGCCGGGACCTCGTCGCGCGCCCCGTCACCGGCGAACACCAGCTTGTAGTGCGCGAGGGTGAGCGGGGCGAGCTCGGCGATCGACGCCGCCCAAGCCTGTGCCTCGGCGAGATCGCCTATGCGGTTGGCGAACCCGATGGCGTGGGCACGGTCGGCGGTGAGCGGATCACATCCGATGAGTATGCCGCGCGCGGTGCCGCCGCCGACGAGTGAGATCAACCGGCGGATGGTCCACTCGTCGACGGCCACACCGATCTTCGCTGCCGGGATGCCCACCGTGGCACCGGGCGCCATCACCCGGAGGTCGGCGACCATGGCCAGCTGCAGGCCGGCTCCCAAGGCACTGCCGTTGAGCGCGGCGATGACCGGCACCGGTGAGGACTCGATCTGCTGCAGCGTGGCCACCAGCTTGGCGAGGAAGTCCGGGTCGTAGACCGGACCGGACAGGTCTGCGCCTGCACAGAAGGTGGCGCCCTGGCCGGTGAGCACGATTGCGCGGGTGCCGGTGTCGACCGCCTCGGCGACCGCGGCGGCCAGGCCGTCGAGAACGTCGTGGTCGACGGCGTTTCGCTTGTCCTCGCGCTGGATCTCGATGGTGGTCACCAGACCGTCTCTGCTGCTCCCGATCATGTGGTCAGCCTAATACCCGGCGCGAAGTACAGTTCGGGGCGTGACCGACGAGCGGCTCGACTGTGTGGTGATCGGTGGCGGGCAGGCAGGGCTGTCGGCCGGCTATTTTCTCCGACGACGGGGCCTGACCGGGCGGTTCGCCATCCTCGATCATGCTCCGAAACCCGGTGGGGCGTGGCAGTTCCGCTGGCCGACGCTCACCCTGGCCGGCGCCAATCACGTCCATGACCTCCCCGGATACGGACTCACCGAGGCCCTCGGGGTCGAGTGCGACGAGTGGCCGGCGGCGAGTGCCGTGCCCGACTACTTCGACCGGTACGAGAAGAGATTCGAACTCGATGTCCGGCGTCCGGTGCACGTCAACGCGGTGCGACGTCGACGGGGTACCGCCGACGAGTACGAGGTGCTGCTGACGGGTCCCGGGCCGGGCGACACCCGGGTCGAATCCACCATCATCACGCGGACCATCGTCAACGCCACCGGGACCTGGGATCGGCCGTTCATCCCCTATATCCCGGGAACCGAGCGATTCACCGGCCGCCAACTGCACACCCACGACTACACCGGGCCCCACGACTTCGACGGCCAACGGGTACTGGTGGTGGGGGCCGGCATCTCGGCGGTGCAGCTGCTGATGGAGATCGCGCGCACCGCGACCGACGTGACGACCTACTGGTGCAGCCGGACGCGACCGGTGTTCACCGATGCGCCGTTCTCTCCCGAAGAGGGTCGCGAGGCCGTCGCCCGGGTGGAACGCCGGGTGCGCGCCGGACTGCCGCCGACGTCGGTGGTGTCGGTCACCGGTCTCCGCACGACACCGGCCATCGCTGCGGCGCAGGCCGACGGCATCCTCGAATGGCTGCCGATGTTCACGCGAATTGTGGAGAAGGGCGTCCGCTTCGACGGCGTACGTCAGGACTCGCCGGCTCAACTCGATGTCGACGTCATCTTCTGGTGCACCGGGTTCCGCAGTGCGCTCGACCATCTCGCCCCGCTGCATCTGCGGGCTGCGGGCGGCGGGATCACCATGACCGGCGCACTGGCGACCGTCGTCGCCGACGAGCCCGGCGTGCAGCTCCTCGGTTACGGACCGTCCGCGTCGACGATCGGCGCGAACCGGGCCGGCCGTGAGGCGGCGCGGCACGTCCGCGCCGTCCTCGACGGGGAACCCGTCCGGTCGTGACCGCCTAGCGGGTCGGGGTACGACCGATCGCCTGACCGAACAGCGCGGCCACGTTGGCGCCGAGCTGGTCGGAGAAGGTCGACCACGCCCGCGAGTCCAGGGCCATCGATCCCACATCGGTCGTCGAGCACCCTGCCTTCACCTGCTTCCCCGCGAAGCGCTCGCTCAACCAGAGCAGCGCTGCCGGCGCGGCCACCGGGTCGAGCGAGATGTGTTCGCTGAAGTGGTCGCGGGTGTACTGGACCCGGGCTTGCGGGTCACGGCAGTAGGTCTGCACCAGGGTGTCCACCGGCCCGACGGGTACCAACCAGTCGGGATGGGACTGGTAGACGAACATCGGTGCGCGGGGAACCGTCTGACCCATCCGGACCTTCGCGAGCACCGACTTCACCGTGGGGTCGCGCAGCGGATCCCCGCCGACGAACAGGCCCTTGATGTTCAGGAACGGGGCGAGAACGGACTGATAGGCCAGACACAGCGGATTCTTGGCCGCGATGAGCGCCTTGCCCAACGGGTTCACCCGACGCTGCAGGATCCCGGCCAGCTGCGGGTACTCCCGGCTGACGCCGATCACGCCTGCCATCACCAACCCGGCGCCGAGGTTGCCGCTACCGAGGTTCACCAGTGCCCCCAGGTCCGCGGGCACGCCACCCTCGGCGACCCCGACCACGTTCAGTTCCGGGGCGTAGCTCTGCTGGAGCTCGGCGGCCCATCCGGTGGCGATGGCACCGCCGGAGTAGCCCCACATCCCGACCTTCGTCGCGGTGCCGTCGACCTGTAGCGGCGCGAATTGCTCCGCGGATCGGATGCCGTCGAGGACGATCCGCCCGGCGAGGGGGCCGGCGGCGAACGCGGAGTCCGGTCCCTGGTGATCGGGTACGACGACGGCCCAGCCCTTGGCGACCGCGGCGACCACGTCGATGAAGTTGAGCGGGACGGTGATCGGACCGGTCAGGGGGGACGGGATCGAACCGGCACGCATCGCGTAGGAGGGTGCGCAGTAGCTCGCGGTCGAGTCCTCGGCCATCTGATACGACAGCAGTTTTCGCGAACCTCCCGGCGCGGCACCGCGCGGCTTGAGGACGGTCGAGACCGCGGGGATCGCCTGGCCGCGGGTGTTGGTGGACCGGTAGGAGATCTGCCACGCGTCGACGTTGACCGGCAGCACCGAGACGTTGGCGAGGTTGACCCGACGCGCCGCGAGGATCTCGCCGGGTGCGGCGGCCTCGACCACGCGCTGCGGCGGGAGATAGAACCCGCGGTCGGCGTCCGGCAGCGGTGGGAAGAGCGGGACCGGCGCCGTCGACGGTGCGATCGGTGGGCGGGGCGCCGCGGCGGCGTCGGTGGCGACCACGCCCTGTCCCGCAACCGTGATCACGCCGATCATCAATGCCATCAGCCGTTTTCGACCGCGAACCGTTCCCCTGCCCGACGCCAGAAACACAGATTCTCCTTTGAATCGTCATTCGGGTCAGTCACACCGAAACCATCAAGCATGTGACCCACCTCACCAAGATAAAAAGAGAGTACATGGTTTCTAAGTGACCGCAAGCCCGCCCCGAGCGCGCCCGATGCCGTCAGGACCGGCCGTGGACGGGAGCAACGCTTTTATAGTTGGCAGGTGAGTTCCCCACGAGTCGCGCCCCGGCGAACACAGGCGCAACGCCGCGCAACGACCATCGGGGCACTGCTCGACGCCGCGATCACATCCATCGCCGAGATCGGATACGCCAAGACCACCGTGGTCGAGGTCGTGACGCGGGCCGGGCTGTCGCAAGGCGCGCTCTTCCGCCACTTCCCCACCCGCCTCGACCTCATGATCGCCGTGGCCCAGGAGGTCGGCGAACGTCAGATCGGCAGCTTCACCGCGGAGTTCGGCACCTCGAGTGCCGAGGCCACGCCCAGGGACATGCGCGAGGCCGTACTGCTGGTCCGCGACCTCGCCACCTCCGACATCAACATCGTGTTGCGCGAGTTGGCTTTTCACGCGCGGATCGACGAGGCACTGCGTACCCGACTGAGCCCCATCCTGGAGAACTACTACGCCTCGATGACCCGGTTGGCCGACGGGATGCCCGAACTGCAGGGGCTCAGCGCAGCGCGACGCCGCACCCTGGTCCTGGTCCTCATCGCCGCGTTCGACGGAGAGGCGCTGCGCAAGCCATTGGCTCCCGACCCCGACGCCGACGCCGCCCGCATCGACATGCTGATGCTGCTCGCCGAGAGCTACGGCGTCACGCCTTCCTGAACTAACGGTTCGTTGTCGCCTGTTGACATCGTGTTGTGTTTTCCTAATACTTAGTTGTGTGAGCCCAGTCAGACGGGGAGCAACGCTCCCGATCTACAACCGCATCGGTGTCCTTCGCGCCGAGCGGCGCATGTCCCGCGCCGAGCTCGCCGAACAGGTCGAGATCAACGTCCAGTCGGTGGGGGCGTTAGAGCGCGGCGACAACTACCCCAGCCTCGACCTCGCCTTCCGGATCTGTGCGGTCTTCGACCTCCCCGTCGAGGCAGTGTTCAGCCGCCACGAATTCGGCGCGATGTCGGCCGAGCTGTACGCCAAACGAAACGGAGCGTCATCATGAGTGATCCCAACTCGGCGATCCCCGAGCACGCCAAGCCCCAACTGTGGCGCCGATACGAGACGTGGCGGGCAGTCCGGTACGAGCGCACCATCGCCAAGAACGCGGGCCGCTACCCCCGATTGCGCAACCGTCGATCGTTCCGGCGACTCGTAACCCTCCTCGTCGCATTCCTGCTGATGCTGGTGGTGTCGGCGGTGATCGCGTTCGTGAACTCCACCTGGTTCCTCATCCCCTATCTCGTGTCTCTCGGCGGGATCCTGACGACGCTGACAGTCCTCAAGGTGGTGACGGGATCCGTTGCAGACGCTCCCGTGTCGGCGCTCGACGAGATTCAACTGGCACAGCGCAACTCGGCTCGGTCCATCGGCTATTTCGTGCTGTTCTCACTGATGTTCATCCCCTTCGTGATGCTGACCTTCATGGGCTCGGCGTTCGACCTGGTCTCCGGCCAGAACGTGTACGGCGTGGGCATCCTGCTCATCACGATCACGCTCATCGGGACGTGCACGCCGACCATGCTCACCTCGTGGTGGCAGGCCGATCCCGACCCGGACGACTTCGTCGTCGACGAAGGGGTCGAGGACGAGCACGAAACACCCGCACCGCCAACCCAACCGGCGCCCACCACGGCTACGAGGGCACCGGCACGCGATCTCGACCCGCCGGCGCCCGCTCCCTGGTGAACCATCCATCCATCAGCACCCCCGAGAAAGGCAGATCGTGAACGATCCACTGATCATCGACCACCTGTCGAAGAGATACGGCTCGCTGACCGCGTTGTCGGACATGACCTTCACGGTCAACGCCGGCGAGATCTTCGGCTTCGTCGGCAGCAACGGCGCCGGCAAGTCCACCACCATGCGCATCGTGCTCGGGGTGTTGGCCGCCGATTCCGGTCGCGTACTGCTCGGCGACCGACCGATCGACCTCGAGATGCGCCGCCAGATCGGCTACATGCCCGAGGAACGTGGCCTCTATCCGAAGATGAAGGTCGGTGAGCAGCTCCGGTTCCTGGCCGAGCTACACGGGCTGTCCTCGGCCGAGGCACGCGACAACGTCGTTCGCTGGGTCACCCGACTCGGCCTCGGCGAGCGCATCGACGACAACGTCGGCGACCTCAGCCTGGGCAACCAGCAGCGCGCGCAGCTCGCCGCGGCGTTGGTGCACGAGCCGACCGTGCTGGTCCTCGACGAACCGTTCTCCGGTCTCGACCCGGTCGCCGTCGACGTGATGAGCGACGTGTTGAAAGAGAAAGCCGCCGAGGGTGTCCCGGTCCTGTTCTCCAGCCACCAGCTCGATCTGGTCCAACGGCTGTGCGACCGCGTCGGCATCATCACCAAGGGCAGCATGCGCGCGCAGGGACGCGTCGACGAACTGCGCGCCGGCGGCGGCAAGACGCTGCACGTCACCGGCCCCGACACCTCCACACGGTGGGCCGACGGACTGCCCGGCGTCATCGAGGCCGACTACCGAGGCGCCGACACCCATCTGCGCATCGACGACACCGCCGACGACCAGCGGCTCCTCGCCACGGCGTTGGCCCACGGACCCGTTCATCGCTTCGCCACCAGCCATCCCCATCTGACCGATCTGTTCCGAGAGGTTGTCTCAGCATGAGCACATCGAAGACCACCGGAGGGGCCACCCTCGGCCCCACCCGCGCGATCTCACTGATCGCCCGTCGCGAGATCACCACCCGCGTACGCACCCGCTCCTTCCTGATCACCAACGCGCTGATGTTGGTGCTGATCATCGGCGGCCTCATCGTCGCGTCGATCTTCACCGGGGGCGATGACAAGCCCGAGAAGATCGGTGTGGTCGGCACCAACGCGGCGTTGTCGCAGTCGATCACCCAGGCCGGCGCCCTGAGCGGGACCGCGGTGGAGGTCGTGCCACTCGCCGACGCCGCGGCCGCGCGTACGCAGGTCGACGCCGGCGACGTCTCGGTCGCCCTCGGCACCGGGGCCGTCGGCGGACCCGCGTACACGGCGATCACGAAGGACGGCCTGTCGGGCGCATCCGAGACGATCGTGCGCACCGCACTCGCCCAGCTCGCGCAGCGTGAGACATTGGCGCGCAGCAACATCGATCCTGCATCCTTCAACGATGAACAGCAGGCGGCGTCGGCGCTACAGGTGACCCAGACCAAGCCGGACAAGCCCGACGAGGGTCAGCGGCTCGCGATCGCCTACGTCGGTGTCATCCTGTTGCTGTTCGCGATCATGACCGGCGGCGGCATGGTGTCGGCGGGTGTGGTCGAGGAGAAGACCTCGCGGGTCGTCGAGTTGCTCCTCGCCACGATCCGTCCGCTGCACCTGCTGTGGGGCAAGATCCTCGGCATCGGCGCGATCACGTTCGGGCAGTTGGTGGTTCTCGGTGGTGCGGGGTTGATAACTGCTTCGGTGACCGGTGTGCTCACGGTCCCCAGCGCGGCGATATCGATGCTCGGTGCCGTGGTGGTGTGGTTCCTGCTCGGCTTCCTGTTCTTCGCCATCCTCTACGCGGCGACGGGTGCGATGGTCTCCCGCCAGGAGGAACTGGGGTCGACCGCGGCGCCGTTGACCATCCTGTCGATCGGCGTGCTCTACGCCGGGATCTTCGGGATCAACTCGCTCGACTCCTCGTTCATCAAGGCGCTCAGCTGGATACCGCCGTTCTCGGCCTCGCTGATGCCGATGCGCATCGCCGCCGGGGAGACGAACACGGTCCAGGTGGTGGGGACGATCGTCATCATGATCGCCGCATGCCTGGTCGCCGTCTGGGTCGCCTCCCGCGTCTACCAGCGTTCGATCCTGCGCACCGGCTCGAAGGTCAGCTGGTCGGAGGCGCTGCGCGGGTCGAAGACCGAGGAGAAGGCGACACCGACCCCGGTCGGCTGATCGGGTGAGATCGGCGTAACCGACGGGTAACACCGCAGCAACGCGCGCGGCCTAGCGTCGCGCACATGGTTGACCTCGCCCCGCAGTCCGGTGCCCGTCCCCCAGGGACGGGCATCGACATCAGCGGCCTCACCAAGGTGTTCGGCAGTCGCTCGAAGACCGTCACCGCGCTCGACGACGTCACGCTGAAGACCTCCGAGGGATCGTTCCTCGCACTCCTCGGTCCGTCGGGATGCGGGAAGTCGACCGTGCTCCGTGTCCTGGCCGGTCTCGAGGCCGCGACCTCGGGAACCGCGTTGATGAACGGACGTTCCCCGAAGGAACTGCAGGGCGATCACGGCCTGGGCATCGCGTTCCAGGACTCGGCTCTGCTGCCGTGGCGCAGTGTCGAGGCCAACATCAAGCTGCCGTTGCAGGTGGCCGGCCTTCCCGCCGACGACGCGCTGATCGCCGAACTCATCGACCTCGTCGGACTGAACGGTTTCGAGAAGGCCAAACCCGCCACGTTGTCCGGCGGTATGCGTCAACGGGTCTCGATCGCCCGGGCACTCGTGGTCCGACCGACCGCGTTGCTGCTCGACGAGCCGTTCGGCGCACTCGACGACATGACGCGGCAGCGCCTGAACATCGAGCTGCTGCGGATCTGGACCGAGAAGCCGGCCACCACGCTGATGGTCACCCACGGCGTCGCCGAGGCGGTGTTCCTCTCCGACGAGGTCGCCGTGATGAGCCCGCGTCCCGGTCGGATCATCGAGATCCTGCCCATCGACCTCCCCCGTCCCCGGGTGCCGGAGATGATGCGGACACCGCAGTTCCATGCGCTGCACGATCACCTCAGCGGCCTGTTGTTCGGCCGCTCGCAGGCACCCGCCGACCTCTCGCACGCGGACGGCGCCGGATGACCGGATTGCGTGCCTTCGGGTCCCGCTGGGGCGCAGGTGCTCTGGGACTCGTGGCCGTCCTCGCCCTGTGGTGGATCGCGGGTGTGTTCGCCTGGTTCAAGGGCACCATCCCGACCCCGTTCGCCGTGCTCCGGGCGATCGGCGAGCAGGGGTCGGAGTTCTACTCCACCAACTTCACACCGACCATCGAGCTCGCCCTGCGCGGGTTCCTGTGGGGCAACCTGCTGGCGATCGTGCTCGCACTGCTGGTCGTCATCATCCCGCTGATCGAGGGCCTGGCAACACAGTTGGCCATCATCAGCTACTGCACGCCGCTGATCGCGGTCGCACCCATCGTGCAGGTCGCGTTCGCGGAGGTGCAGACCATGATCGTGTTCCTCGCCGCCATCTCGGTCTTCTTCACCACGATGATCGGCACCCTCACCGGCCTTCGGTCACCACAGCAGGCCAGTCTCGACCTGGTTCGGGTCTACGGCGGCGGCGCCTTCTCCCAACTCGTCCGCATCCGACTCATCGCGGCCGTGCCGAACATCCTGGGTGCGCTGAAGATCGCGGCCCCGGCCGCAGTCCTCGGCGCGGTTCTCGGAGAGTTCCTGTCGATGCCGGAGCAGGGCATCGGCCCGGCGCTGATCCTCGCCCAGCAGCAGGCGGCCATCCCCCAGGTGTGGGCGATCGCTCTGCTGGCCGGTGTCATCGCGGGTATCGGTTACGCCATCGTGTCGCTCGTCTCGGTGTTCGCGACACGGTGGTCGACCGGGAACGCGGTGCTCGCATGACCACTCGGATGCCCGCCCTCACCGCGACCGCGAAGTTCCTCGGCGCCCTGCTGGGTTCGCTCGTGTTGATCCTGGTGATCTGGTCGCTGTTCCTCCTGGCGTTCCCCGATATCGGGCCGATCATCGGCCGCACCCCCATCGACGTGTTCAGCTACCTCTTCACCGGCGCAGACGCGTCGACGCAGCGCTCGGACATCCTCGGCGACCTGTGGATCACGCTCGGCGACACGGCGATCGGGTTCGTCACCGGGATGTTGGCCGCGGTCGTCGTCGCCGCGGTGTTCGTGATGTTCCGACCGGCCGCGCAGACGTTCATGCCGCTGGCGATGCTGTTGCGGTCGGTGCCGCTGGTCGCGATGACGCCGTTGATCACGATGATCGTCGGGCGTGGTCCCGCCTGCATCGCCGTGATGGGCGGGATCATCGTGTTCTTCCCGGCGCTGGTGATGATCATGACCGGGCTGAACAACGCCCCGCGGCAGATCAGCGACGTGATCACCGCCTACGGGGGAACGCGACTGACGACGATGCGGATGGCCGCCCTGCCGTCCGCGGTGCCTGCCCTGTTCGCCGCGGCCAAGATCTCGGTGCCCGGCGCGATCATCGGTGCGACCGTCGCCGAATGGTTGGGAACCAACAAGGGTCTCGGCGCCAGCCTGCAGCAGGCCCTGCCCGCCGCCGCCTACGACGAACTGTGGGCTTCGGTCGTCGTCATCACCGTCAGCTCGATCGTCCTGTACGCGATCGTCGGCGTCATCGAGAAGATCGTCCTCGCCCGGATGGGCACCGAACCGACATGAGGAGCCACCCATGACCCACACATTCGACCGCCGCTCGTTCCTGCGGTACTCCCTCATCGCCGGCGGCGCCGTCGGGACCGTCGGCGGGGCAGGTGTTCTCGCCGCCTGCAGTTCGGGATCGTCGTCGAGCTCGGACGCGATCAAGATGCAACTCTCGTGGATCAAGAACATCGAGTTCGCCGGCGAGTATCACGCCTTGTCGAGCGGGTACTACAAGGCCGCCGGCCTGGATGATCCCGAACTCATCACCGGCGGTGGCGCGGGAACCGGCGTGGAGACCGGACTGACGTCGAACAAGGTGTGGATCGGCACCACCGCGCCGCAGCTCACCGCGCCGGTGATCCTCAAGGGCGCCAAGCTCAAGACGGTCGCCGCGACGTACCAGAAGAACCCGTTCTGCATCATGTCCGACGCGAAGAAGCCGATCAACACCCCGGCGGACATGAAGGGTAAGAAGATCGGCGTGCAGGCGTCGAACGAGAACGTCTTCAAGGCGCTGCTCACTGCGAACAACATCTCCGAGAGCGACATCCAGAAGATCACCGTGCAGTACGACCCCACACCGCTGACGACGGGCGACGTGGATGGTTGGGTGGCCTACAGCACCAACGAGCCGATCACCCTGGCTGCCGGCGGCTTCCCCACTGCGACGCTGCTGTTCGCCGACAACAACCTCCCACTGGTCGCCGAGACCCTGGTGGTGCGGCAGGAGACCATCGACAACGAGCGCGACAAGCTGAAGAAGTTTCTCAAGGCCGAGGTGCAGGGGTGGAACGATGCGGTGGCCAACCCGCAGAAATCCGCCGAGCTGGCAGCCAACGTCTATGGCAAGTCACTGAAGCTGGATATGGCCGAACAGCTCAAAGAGGCCGTCGCACAGAACGAACTGGTCGTTTCGGCGGACACCAAGGCGAACGGTCTGCTGACCATGACCGACGCTCTGATCCAGGAGAACATCGAAGCGCTCGCCAAGGCGGGTTACACCATCGCTGCCGCGGACATCTTCGACATGTCGGTGCTCGGTGAGGTCTACGCCGAGAACCCGGATCTGAAGAAGTCGGTCTGACGCCACCCGCGGTGAACGCGCGTCTACCGATCAGACGCGCGCCCCGGTTCGCGCGCGGGCGAACGATGGGCGCGCGTTCAGCCTGGTGAGTGGTCGATCCCGGCCGGTCGCGGTGCCAGCCGGACCAATTGCGTCACGTGGGCCGGGGTGAGCGCGTCGAGCGAGGTGACGCCGAGCAACCGCATCGTGCGGGTGATCTGTTCACTCAGGATCTCGATGGCCCGGTCGACCCCCGCCTCACCACCGGCCATCAACCCGTAGAGATAGGCCCGCCCGACGAGGGTGAAGTCGGCGCCGAGTGCGATGGCCGCGACGATGTCGGCGCCCGACATGATGCCGGTGTCGAGGATAATCTCGGTACGCCCGCCGAGCTCGGCGGCGACCTCTGGGAGCAGGTGGAACGGGATCGGCGCCCGATCCAGCTGTCGCCCGCCGTGATTCGACAGGATGATGCCGTCCACGCCCAGGTCGACGACGGCCCGTGCGTCGGCAATCGTCTGGATCCCCTTGACCACCAGCTTTCCGGGCCACTGCGATTTGATCCAGGCGAGGTCGTCGAAGGTGACGGTCGGGTCGAACATGGTGTCCAGCAACTCGGCGACGGTCCCCGACCATCGATCCAGCGAGGCGAACGCAAGCGGCTCGGTGGTGAGGAAATCGATCCACCACTGCGGGCGCGGCAACGCGTCGAGGACGGTCGCGGGCGTGAGTGCGGGCGGTATCGACATCCCGTTGCGCTTGTCCCGCAGCCGCGCGCCGGCCACCGGGACGTCGACGGTCACCAGCAGCGTGTCGTATCCGGCGGCCGCGGCGCGCTCGACGAGCGCCATCGACTTGTCGCGGTCCTTCCACATGTACAGCTGAAACCAGTTGCGGCCATCCGGATTGGCGTCGCGCACGTCCTCGATGGACGCGGTGCCCATGGTCGACAGGGAGAACGGGATGCCCGCGCGACCGGCGGCCCGCGACCCGGCGTACTCGCCCTCGGTCTGCATCATCCTCGTGAAGCCGGTCGGCGCGATCCCGAACGGCATGCTGGAACTGCCGCCGAGGATCTGACAGCTGGTGTCCACGGTGGAGACGTCCCGCAGGATCGCCGGGTGGAACTCGATGTCGCGAAACGACTGTCGCGCCCGCTCGATCGACAGTTCGGCCTCGGCGGACCCGTCGGTGTAGTCGAACGCGGCCTTCGGCGTGCGACGCTTGGCGATCCTGCGCAGATCCTCGATCGTCAACGCCTTCTCCAGACGGCGACGTTTGGCGTTGAGCTCCGGCTTCTTGAACTGCATCAGCGGGGCGAGGTCGGCGACCTTGGGTACCCGACGTTTCATTCCACACACCCTCTCCATCGCCCCGAGGACTCCAACGTATCGAAGGCGCACGCCTGTCGGGGCGGCCCGATCAGACGGTTTCGAGCTCCCACCCTCCGGACCCCGTGAGCTCGAGACGGCGATCGTGGTGCTGGTCGATGGTGCTGCGGTGCCCGATGGAGAACACGATGCACTCGGGGACCTCGGTCTTGACCAGGTTGTACAGCGTGTACTCGAGCCCCTCGTCGACCGCCGAGGTCGCCTCGTCGAGGAACACCGCCGCCGGCCGCAGCAGCAGGATGCGTGCGAAGGCGATGCGCTGCTGCTCACCCGGCGACAGGATCTTCGACCAGTCCTCGAGGTCGTCGAGCCGACTCACCAGGTGGCCCAGCATCACCTTCTCCAACGCCGCGGAGATCCTCTCGTCGTCGACCTCCTCGACGGTCGCCGGGTACGCCACCGCGACCCGCAGGATGCCCAGGGGGATGTACGGCATCTGCGACAGGAACAACGTGCGCGACCCGTCCGGCCGGTCGATGTCGCCGTCGGCATAGGGCCACATCTCCGCGAGCGCGCGCAGCAGCGTGGTCTTGCCGGCACCTGAATTCCCCTTCACGACAACCGACTCCCCCCGTTCGAGACGGAGACTGAGGTTGTCGATGAGGCGTACGCCGGTCGGTGTCGAGACCCCGACCTTGTGCAGCGAGATCGTCTCATCCTCCCCGGCACCCACCTGCGGGAGCGCCCGTGACTTCTCGTCGGCGTCCATCAGCCCGTCGAGTCGGATGAGGGCCGCGCGATAGCCGGCGAAGGTGTCGTAGGCCTCGCGGAAGAACGACAGCGAGTCGTGGACCGAGGTGAAGGCCGACGACGTCTGGGTCAGGTCGCCCAGGCTCAGCGAACCGTTGAAGAACCGCGGGGCCTGGATCAGGAAGGCGAACACCGCGGAGATCTGACTGACGATGAGGTTCCAACCACTGAAGAGCAGGGTCCGGTTGACCAGCCGCCAGTAGTTCGCGATCACCCCGGCGAATCGGAAGAGCAACCCGTGTCGCTCAACGGTTTCCCCGCGGTAGAACGCGACGTTCTCCGCGCCGTCGCGGACGCGGACGAGCGCATAACGGAAGGTGGCGTTGAACGCCTCGTTGAGGAAGTTGAGCTTGATCAGCGGGCGACCGATCCAGAACGCGATCACCGTCGACACCAGGACGTAGGTGTAGACCAACCACACCAGCGCGTGCGGGATCGTGACCCCGAAGATGTCGAGTGGCCCGGACAGCTCCCACAGGATCTGGGTGAACGCGATGATCGAGGCGATCGACGACACCGCGCCCAGCGACAACGTCCGGGTGATCTGCACGTAGTCGGTGATGTCGGCCTGGATTCGCTGGTCGGGGTTGTCGATGGTGTTGTCGATGAAACGGTTGCGGTAGTAGGCGCGACCCTTGAGCCAGTCGGTGATGACGTGATCGGTCTGCCAGAGCCGCCAACGGATGTCGAAGGCCTGTCCGAGGTAGTAGACCGACAGCCCACGGACCACGGACACCGTCGCGAGCACACTGAACACCAGGATCGAGTTCCAGAACGCGTCCTTGCCGGTCTGCGCGATCGCGGAGTCACCCTGTGCGGCCCCCTCGGCGAAGGTCTGCAGACCGGTGAACAACTGATTGCCCTGATAGGACAGCAGGACGTTCAGACGGACCGAGGCCAGCGTCAGCAGCAGCAAACCCACGAACATGACCCACGTCGTCACGCCCTGACGGCCGGTGAAGTTCCCACGACCGAGTCGCCAGAACTGTCGGCCCCAGACCGTGAACCTCGCGAGCAGGAACGCGACCAGCAGGAATGCCACCGCGGAGATACCGAAAGCCCGCGCGAGCCACCAGAGCGACTCGACCAGCTCATGACTCCAGTCCCTGGTTGCCGTCACGGCGTGGACTCCCTCGATCACGCAGTCAAGCTGCAACACCAACAGGTTGGGCGAACAATAACCTGTCGCAGCCGGATTCGCGCGGAATGCCCGAAGGGTAGAACCGCGAATTGTTAGCGGAGAGAACGGTTTAGCTCTGGATCGCTCAGCCGATGCCGGTGACGGTGAGGAAGATCAGTGCGATGTTGAGCAGCACCACGACCACCGAGATCGCGATCGCGACGACCCGTAGCGGGGCGGCATCGGTGAACTCCCCCATGATCTCGCGATCGCGGGTGAGGCGGCCGAGCGGAATGATCGCGAACGGGATGCCGAAGCTCAGCACCACCTGGCTGATGACCAGCGCCCAGGTGGGGTCGACCCCGCTGCCGAGGACCACCAGCGCCGGGATCAGCGTGACGAGTCGCCGCACGAACATCGGGACGCGAATCTTCAGCAGTCCCTGCATGATCGACGCGCCGGCATAACAACCGACCGACGTCGAGGCGAGTCCGGAGGCGAGGAGTCCGACAGCGAACACCGTCGCCATCACCGGACCCATCGCGTCGCCGACCGCCCGCTGCGCACCCTCGATGGTGTCGGTGCCGTCCTTGCCCTGCAGGTTCTGCGCCGCGAGCAACAGCAGAGCGATGTTGACCGCACCGGCGATCACCAACGCCACCAGCACATCCCACCGGGTGGCCTTGACGAGTCGGCGACGACGGGCGACGCTCGGGCTGAACCCGTGACGGTCGACGACCAGCGCGGAGTGGAGATAGATGGCGTGGGGCATGACCGTGGCGCCGAGCATGCTGGTCGCCAGCAGCACGGTGTCGGTGCCCTGCAGCCGGGGGACGAGTCCACCGAGGACGTTGCCCGCCGACGGCGGGTTGACCACGAGCCCGGCGAGGAACCCGACCACGATGATCAGCAGCAGTCCGGCGATGATCGATTCGAAGGTGCGCTGGCGGTTGCGGGACTGAAAGGTCAACAGCCCCATCGAGATGACGCCCACGATCACCCCGCCGAGAAGCAGCGGGAGGTCGAACAGCAGGTGCAGCGCGATGGCGCCACCGATGACCTCGGCGATGTCGGTTGCGGCGGCGACGATCTCGGCCTGCGCCCAGAACGCGAGCCGATGCTTGCGCTTGAGACGCGACCCGATCAGCGACGGCAGCGTCTTGCCAGTGACGATGCCGAGCTTGGCCGACTGGTACTGGATGACCACCGCCATCGCGCAGGCCATCACCAGCACCCAGACCAGCAGGAAGCCGTAGCGGGCGCCCGCGGTGATGTTGGCCGCGACGTTGCCCGGGTCGACGTAGGCGATGGCGGCGACGAACGCCGGCCCCAGGAGCGCCACACCGGCGAGCCGTCGCGCCGGTCGGCCGGGCTTCTCGCCGGTCTCGGGTGCCACGGGAGGAGCTGCCATCCGAACAATCTCGCATACCGGCCGAGATTCTTCAACTCGGGCGAATATTATTCTTCGGTGAGCCTAACTTGGCTGCTCAGATCACTTACCGGAGACCTGTCCGTAGCGACGCAGGGCCTCTTCACGTTCGGCTTTGTGGTCGACCATGGGCTCGGGGTAGTCCGAGGGCCGACCGTCCTTCAGCTCGTGGACCGCCTTGCCCTCCACGTCGGCGAGTTCGGGCACCCAGCGTCGGACGTAGTCGCCGCTCGGGTCGAACTTCAGTCCCTGGGTGGTCGGGTTGAACACCCGGAAATACGGGGACGCGTCGGTTCCGCAACCCGCGGTCCACTGCCACCCGTGCTGGTTGCTGGCGAGGTCACCGTCGATGAGCTGGTCGAGGAACCACCGGGCGCCCCACTGCCACGGCACGTGCAGATCCTTGACGAGAAACGACGCGACGATCATGCGGACGCGGTTGTGCATGAACCCCGACCCGGAGAGCTGCCGCATGCCCGCGTCGACGATCGGGAAGCCGGTCTTTCCCGCTTTCCAGGCGTCGAAGGCCTCGTGGGCGGCCTTGTCCTCGTCGACCTCGATGGCGTCGAAGCTGCGGTTCCAGTTGTGCCACGCGCTGTGCGGCCACTCACGCAGCACCGATGCGTAGAAGTCACGGAAGCAGAGCTCACGCAGGTACGCCGTCGCCCCGTCCTTGTGGTCGCTGTCCTTCTCCAGTTCGGTGAGGTCGGCGAGCATGGTGCGCGGATGGATGTTGCCGAACTTCAGGTAGGCCGACATCCGGCTGCTGGCATCGAGATCGGGTCGGTCGCGGGCGTCGTCGTAGTCCTCCACCGAGTGCTGGGAGTAGTCCCCGGCGCCCTGACGGAACTGCTTCCACCGTTTCTGCGCTGCGTCCTCACCCGCCGGGATCGACAGCTCGACGTCGACGTCGGGGATGTCGACGGCGTGCACGTCCGACGATCCGGTACCCACGACGTCCTTCGGGTCGATCCAGTCCGCCGACTTCGCGCCCGACCGCGCCGGGGAGTGCCAGCCGTGCTCGCGCCAGGCGCGGAAATAGGGGGTGAACACCTTGTACGGCTCGCCATCGTTCTTGGTGACCCGCCCCGGGGTGACCGCGAACGACGACCCCGTCGAATGCAGTTCGATGTCACCGCCCTTGATGCCACTGAGTGCCTCCTCGACCCGTGCGTCGCGGGCGACGCCGTAGGGGGCGTGGTCGGCCGAGATGTGCACCGAGTTCGCGTCGATGGCCTTGGCGATCTTCGGGATCTGGTTCTCCGGCTTGCCCCGCACCACCAGCAGCCGCCCGTCGAGCTTCTCGTCGAGTCCGCGCAGCGAGTCGTAGAGGAATTTCAGCCGCCGGTCGCCTGCGGTCTTGACCAGCCACGGATCGAGGACGAAGCAGGCGAGCACGCGGTCGGCGGCATCGGCCGCGGCGAGCAGGGACGGCAGGTCGGACAGACGCAGGTCGCGTCGAAACCAGAGCAGCGATGTGGAGGAACTCATGCATCCATCCTGCCTGGCGCCTCGCCGCACGCCGTCACCATCGGCGGATCGGACGACTCCCCCAGGCACAATGGGGGCCATGACCGAACCGATCGCAGCGTCCGAGCGCGGGAACGACGTCAGCGTCCTCGTGGTCGACGACGATCCCGACGTGCTGAACTCGCTGGAACGCGGCCTGCGCCTGGCCGGGTTCGACGTCAGCACCGCCACCGGTGGCGCGGAGGCCCTGCGGTCGATGACGCAGCGACGCCCCGCCCTGCTGATCCTGGACATGAACATGCCCGGCCTCGACGGCGTCGGCGTCGTCACCGCGCTGCGCGCCCTCGGCGACGACATCCCGGTGTGCGTACTCTCCGCCCGGACCTCGGTCGACGACCGTATCGCCGGCCTCGAGGCCGGCGCCGACGACTACCTGACCAAGCCGTTCGACCTCGGTGAGCTGATCGCCCGCATCAAGGCGCTGCTCCGCCGCCGACCGTCCCCGGCGCCGGAGACGGGCCGACCCGACAGTCCCGACGACCATCTCGTCTTCGATCACCTCCGCGTCGACATCCCGTCCCGGCTCGTCCACAGCGGTGAGCACGCCGTCGACCTCACCCGCCGAGAGTTCGAGCTGCTCGTGGTCCTCGCCGAACACCCCGGGATGGTGCTGAGCCGAACACAGTTGCTCAGCCAGGTCTGGGGTTACGACTTCGCCGCCGACACCAACGTCGTCGACGTGTTCATCGGCTACCTGCGACGCAAGTTGGAGGCGAACGATCAACCCCGCATCATCCAGACGGTGCGGGGGGTCGGATTCGTCCTCCGGAGATCGGCGTGAGGTCGTGATCGGCGTGCGCAGGCGGCGACGGTCCCCCTCTCTGCGCACCCGTGTCACGGTGGCCGCCGCCCTGGTCACCGTCATCATCGTCGGCCTCGTGGGTGCGGTCGCCTGGACCCAGGTCCGCACGAGCGGCTATCGCGAACTCGACGCGCGCGTCGACACCCTCTCGGCGGCCATGCAACCCAGCCTCTCCAACCCCAACTCGACCACCATCGCCGACAACGTCGCCTCCGGATCCCTCGCGACCACCCGGGTCGGCGCACTGGCCCTGTTCAGCACGCCGACACAGATCCCACAGCAGGACGTCGGCATCCGTGACACGACGATCAACAACACGAAGTACCGAGTCAAAACCGTGTCGGTACTGGACAGTTCGATCCTCAATGGTGGAGCGAACATCTCGGTGGCCGTACCCCTCAAACCCACCCTGGACCGGATCGACGGACTCCGACGCGGCCTGCTGCTGATCGGGTTGGCCGCGGTCGTGGCCTCGGCCGTACTCGCCTGGCTGCTCGGCGGATTGGCCATCCGCCCGTTGCGCCGACTCGCCAAACACACCGAGGCGTTGCCCGTCGACGCCGGACCCGCGGACCCCGAACGCGCTGCACTGCACACCGTTCGCGGCGCGCGTGAGGCCGAGGAGATCGCCGCGGCGATGAACTCGCTGCTCGGGCGGGTCGACGACGAACGGGCCCGGACCCAGGAGGCGCTGACCACCGCACGCGACTTCGCGTCGGTCTCGGCGCACGAACTGCGAACCCCGTTGACCGCCATGCGCACCGACCTCGAGGTCCTCGACACCTTCTCCCCCGACGCGGCGTCGCGCGCCGAGATCATCACCGACCTGCGCCGATCACACGGTCGGATCCTGGAAACGCTGGCGTCGCTGGAGAACCTGGCCCAGGGCGAGCTCGGCGGCCGCGACCGGGTGCGGATGGATGTCGTGGACATCCTCGACCGGGTCGCGACCGAGTCGGCCGCGCGCCTGCACGGTGTGACGATCTCGCTCGACGGCGACCAGTCGGTGCCGGCCGCGGTGGTCGAGACCGGGATCGCGATGGCGGTCCAGAACGCGGTGATCAACGCCGTCCGGCACGGTCAGGCCACCGAGATCCGGTTGTCCGCCCATCCGCTCGACGCACACGGTGGTGCGGTCATCTGGGTCGACGACAACGGTCGGGGGATCCCACCGGCCGATCGGGCGCGGTTGTTCGGGCGCTTCGAACGTGGCACGACCACCGCCTCCGGGTCCGGCCTCGGACTGGCCCTGATCGCACAGCAGGCGACGCTGCATCGGGGCACCGCCGAGCTGTCCGACAGCCCCCTCGGCGGGACACGATTGGCGATCGGCATCGACACACCGACCTGACATGTCCGATTTTCGTCGCTACGGTGGATCTCGGGCCCGAGGTGCCGCTGCAGCCACGCCGGTGTCGCCCTCGATGAGCCCGTACCCCGCGAGGAGGCACACATGAGTTCGCGATTCACACGTATCAAGTTGGGCGCCATCACCCTGGGGATCGGTGCGGCCGCGCTCGCCGTACCCGCGACCGCCTCGGCCGCTCCGCCCGCCACACCGGTGCCGGGCACCAATTGCACTCTGGGCCAGGTCGAGCGGTCGATCGACGCCAACGCCCCCGAGGTCGCGCGGTACCTGGACAACCCGCGCATCCGGGCCGAGTTCGAGCGGATCGTGACCCTGCCCGACGCCGCCCGCCGCGCCGAGGCCGAGCAGTATCTGAACCGCTACCCGCAGCTGCGCCAGTACCGCCCGGCCGTCGAGGCGCGCATCGGCGTCATCGAGAACACCTGCAGCCGCTTCTGATTCAGGTCAGAGCAGCTTGCGGCCGAGTGAGGCCGCACCGACGATGCCCGCATCGTCACCCAGCGCCGAGACCACGAACCTGCGGTCCGGGTTGGGTTGGAGAACCCATGGCGCGGTGGCGGTTTCGATCCGATCGGCCAGGTCCTGGCCGAGTTTCTCGGCGAGGCCGCCACCGACCACCACCAGATCGAGATCGAGGACGTTGAGCGTCGACCCGATCGCGACCCCGAGAGCGTCGATCGCGGTGTCGAACAACGACACCGCCAGTTCGTCGCCGGAGTCGAGCGCCTTCTTCCACACCTTCGAGGTGATCTTGGTCTTGCCGAGCTCGTCACGGATGTCGAACAGGCTCGTGGTCCGGCCCGCCTCCACCATGTCCGCGGCCGCGGTCTCCATCGACCGACGGCCCGCGTAGGCCTCCACACACCCGCGCCGACCGCAGCCGCACAACGCGCCACGTTCCTGGACCACCACGTGACCGATCTCGCCTGCGGCACCGCGGGATCCGTTGAACGGTTCACCGTCGATGATCAGTGCTCCACCGATGCCGGTGCCCATCCAGAGACCCAGTACGTTGTCCGCGCCATCGGCCGCACCGGCGAGCCACTCGCCGAGCAGTCCGACGTTCGCGTCGTTGCCGAGTGCAACCGGGATGCCGAGCGCCTTGCCGAGTTCGTCACCGATCTCGACCTTGTCGTGCCAGTTGGAGAGATTGGGGACTGTCAGGACGTCGCCCTCGTGGACGACTCCTGGGATCCCGACACCGACCGCCCACGGGTCGGCGTCGAACGACGACACCAGTTCGGCGATCGTCGAGAGCACCGCATCCGGACCCTCGGTCGGGGTGTTCGCCTTCGCGCGGTCGACCACCCGATGGTGGGAATCGACCAGTCCGACCTCGATGTTGGTTCCCCCGACATCGACGCCGGCGACGAGATTCTTAGCCGACACCGAGGAGATCGATCACGAACACCAGGGTCTTGCCGGACAGCCGGTGTCCGGCGCCCGCGGGGCCGTAGGCGAGCTCCGGCGGCACGGTGAGCTGACGACGACCGCCCACCTTCATGCCGGGGATACCCTCCTGCCAGCCCGGGATCAGACGATCGAGCGGGAAGTTCGCGGACTGGCCGCGGTCCCACGACGAGTCGAACTCCTCGCCGGTGTCGAACTCGACGCCGACGTAGTGCACGTCGACCAGTCCGTGGGCGATCGCCTCGTCGCCGTCACCGACGACGATGTCGGTGGCCACCAACTCGGTCGGAGCGGGGCCCTCCTGGAAATCGACGGTGGGCTTTTCTTCCTGGGGCTTACTCAACTCAACGGTCTCCCATAGCTGTGAAGTCGCGCTCGGTGTACCCGGTGTAGATCTGGCGCGGACGCCCGATCTTGGTACCGGGGTCGGCATTCATCTCCTGCCAGTGCGCGATCCAGCCCGGCAGACGGCCGAGCGCGAACAACACGGTGAACATGCGCGTGGGGAATCCCATGGCGCGGTAGATGAGTCCGGTGTAGAAATCCACGTTCGGGTAGAGCTTGCGCTCGATGAAGTAGTCGTCGTGCAGGGCGACGTCCTCGAGACCCTTGGCGATGTCGAGCAGATCGTCGGTGACACCGAGGGTCTGCAGGATCGTGTCCGCGGTCTCCTTGACGATGGCCGCACGCGGGTCGTAGTTCTTGTAGACCCGGTGGCCGAATCCCATCAGCTTTACGCCGGCTTCCTTGTTCTTCACGCGGTTCATGAAGTCCTTGGTGTCGCCACCGCCCGCCTTGATGTCGTCGAGCATCTCGAGCACGGCCTGGTTGGCGCCGCCG
Source organism: Williamsia phyllosphaerae (assembly GCF_014635305.1). Lineage (NCBI taxonomy): Bacteria > Bacillati > Actinomycetota > Actinomycetes > Mycobacteriales > Nocardiaceae > Williamsia > Williamsia phyllosphaerae. The sequence continues at coordinate 725,056 of NZ_BMCS01000002.1, forward strand.
TGCAGCGGGCCCCAGAGTGCGTTGATGCCACCGGAGATCGAGGTGAACAGGTTGGCCTGCGACGAACCGACCAGCCGCACCGTCGACGTCGAGCAGTTCTGCTCGTGATCGGCGTGCAGGATGAACAGCATGTCGAGGGCCTTGACGACCTCGGGGTCGACCTCGTACGGCTCGGCCGGGAAACCGAACGTCATCCGCAGGAAGTTCTCCACCAGGCTCAGCGAGTTGTCCGGGTAGAGGAACGGCTGGCCGGCCGACTTCTTGTACGCGTACGCCGCGATCGTCGGCAGCTTGGCCAGCAGACGGATCGTCGACAGCTCGACCTGCTCGGGATCCTTGGGATCGAGCGAGTCCTGGTAGTAGGCGCTCAGCGCGTTGACGGCGCTGGAGAGCACCGGCATCGGGTGGGCGTTGCGCGGGAAGCCGTCGAAGAACCGCTTGAGGTCCTCGTGCAGCAGGGTGTGCCGCTGGATCCGGTTGGTGAAGTCGTCGAGCTCACTCGGGGTCGGCAGCTCGCCGTAGATCAGCAGGTAGCTGACCTCGATGAACGTCGACTGCTTGGCGAGCTGGTCGATCGGGTACCCGCGGTAGCGCAGGATGCCCGCGTCACCGTCGATGTAGGTGATCGCCGACTTGGTGGACGCGGTGTTGACGAAACCACCGTCGAAGGTCGTGAGCCCCGTCTCGGAGAGGAACTTCCCGAGAGCGACGCCGGAGCTGCCCTCGGTCGCCTCGACGATGGGGAGATCGAGCTCGCCACCCGGGTAGGTGAAACGTGCGGACTGGGCTGTCGAATCGTTGGACGACACTGCTTCGGCGGACACTCGGGCCCCTTTTCGAATGGCTGGAACGGTCTTGTGAACCGGTTGACAAGGGTGTACTTAAGCCTGAGAACAACCTAGTCGTTCGTCAGCTCGCCCGCCCACGGAGGGTCGGCGCCTGCTCGCGAGACGGTGATCGCGGCGGCCCGCGCGGCGTAGGTGAGCGCCTCGCGCCAGGCGTCGTCGTCCATCGACCGCACCCCCTCCTGGCCGAGGGACCCGTGCCCACCGAGCCAGTGCAGCAGGGCGCCGACGACGGTGTCACCCGCCCCGATCGTGTCGACCGCGGTGACCGTGGGCGCGGTGACCTCGACCGTCCCGGACGCGGTGGTCACCGAGATGCCCTTCCCGCCGCGCGTGACGACGACCGCACCGACCCCCGCCGCGAGCCAGTCGCCGGGATGGGATCCGTTGGGGCCCTTGCCCAGCCACTCGGCGTCGTCATCGGAGACCTTCACGATGTCGATGGACGGCAGCCACGACCGGAACCGCGCCCGGTAGGCGTCCGGCGCGTCGATGGCGACGGTGCGGATGTTCGGGTCGACCATGATCAACCGCCCCTGGGCGTGGTGGGTGTGCATCATCTGCTCATAGACCGACGCGCCGGGTTCGAGCACCAATGACAGCGTTCCGAAGCAGAGTGCGGCCACCGACCGCGGCAGGGCGCCGGGATCGGTCACGAGCCGGTCCGCGGTGCCCTCGACATAAAAGGTGTAGCTCGCGGCGTTGTCCTCCCCGATCGCCGCCAACGCGAGCGAGGTGGGGGCCTCGTCGCGTTGGACCAACGACAGGTTCACCCCGGCCGCGCGCAACGAGGCGACGAGTTCGTCCCCGAAGTGATCGGTCGACACCCGGGAGCAGAACGACACCGCCGAACCCAGCCGGCCGAGCGCGATGGCCGCGTTGAAGGGCCCGCCACCGAGCGCCGGTTGCAGCGGGGGCTGGCCGGGTCCGTCGAACCCGCGGGCGTCGAGCACGAGGTCGACGAGGGACTCGCCGCAGACGACGATCTCTCTCATGAGCTCTGGGGGCCGACCTGGAGGGCGGCGATGGTTCGCAGCCCCCATGTCCCCGACCACTGCTGGCCCGGTTCGAGGACGATGAGGTCGGTGCCGCTGGCCAGGGCGTTGGGCGGGGCGGTCATCGGCTCGACGGCGAGCGCACGACCGCGGCCCGGGAAGGGCTGGTCGTGATCGGGGTCGGCGGTGAAGACCTGCGCCCACCCGAAGTTGCGGTCGGTCCACAGTTCGGTGGAGTCGCCGTCGGGTGCGGTGAGCCGGCTGCGGTGCCGACCGTCTGTCACGACGAGGTCGGTGAAGGGGTTGTCCATCCACACCCCAGCCAGACGACGTTCGGCCCGGAAGTCGAGGTCGGTGCCGGCCACCTCGACCGGATCACCCTGCGGCAGTTGCCGTTCGGGGTCGAGCGGAAGGGTCGAGTCCGCCGCGAGGGTCAGTGTGCAGTCGTCGATCTCGGCGTCACCGGCACGGATGAAGGTGTGCTGACCCAGCGCGAACGGTGCGCGCACGTCGCCGGTGTTGGCGGCGGTGTGGGTGACGGTCAGGCCGCCGTCGGCGTCGAGGGCGTACTCGACCGTCAGGGTGAGGTCGAACGGCCATCCCGGGTGCCGACCGATCGGCACACCGAGCGTCACCGACCGCTCCGTGGCGTCGTGCAGGTTCCACTCCACGGTGCGGACGAACCCGTGGTTGGCGTTGTTGCGTTCTTTCTCGGTGATGTCGAGCTGATGGTCGACACCGTCGAAGGTGAACTGCCCGTCGGCGGTGCGGTTCGGCCAGGGTGCCAGCACCAACCCGGCCGAGAGCGGTGGCTTCTCGCCCTCGGGTACGTCCCAGGTCTCGGTCAGCAGTCGGTCGCCGTGTCGGACCTCGCGCAGCGCCGCACCGCGGGCCACGATCAGCGCGCTGTACTCGCCTGCAGCAATTCTGTACTCACCCACATTGCGAGTCTGGCACACGGGTCGGATGTCGTTCTGCGATAGCTTTGGACGCATGCGCGAGCTACCCGCGGGACGCGACGCGCTGCTGCTGGACTTCTCCGACGAGGACACGCCCTGGCGCAGTGCACTCGATGTCGCGAGCCGCCTGCGCGCCGCCATGACCGGCGGCGAACTGCCCACGGTAACCGACGTGGTGCCCGCCGAGACGACCGTCCTCGTACAGGCGGTCCCGGGCCGCGGACTCGACCACCTCGGACTGCATCGGACGCTGCGCAGGACGTCGACCCCGTCGCCGATCGCGGCCGGTGACCCCGACACCGCCTCCGCATCCGACGAACCGGTCGTCATCGGTGTCCGATACGACGGCCCCGATCTCGATGCGGTCGCCGACCTCGCCGGCCTCGACGTCGACGAGGTGATCGCCACCCACCGCGAGACGATCTGGCGCGTCGCGTTCATGGGTTTCGCCCCGGGCTTCGGATACCTCGTGCCCGACCGACCCGGGCCCGGTCGCCTGGACGCCCTGCGGTCGGTGCCCCGGCGCTCGGAGTCGAGGACCTCGGTGCCCGCGGGCGCGGTGGCCGTCGCCGCCGGCTACAGCGCGGTCTACCCGCGGGCGAGTCCCGGCGGGTGGCATCTGCTGGGCCGCAGCGACATCGCGCTGTGGGACGTCGACGCCCAGCCGCCTGCGGTCCTCACCCCCGGCCGACTCGTGCGATTCGAGGCCACGTGACGCGGCCGTCCGGCGCGCATCCGCAGCACCTCGACGTCCTCGCCACCGGTGCGCTGTCGACCGTGCAGGACCTGGGCCGCCCCGGGTACGCGCACCTCGGGGTCCCCCTGTCGGGCGCGGCCGATCGTGGGGCGCTGCGACTCGCGAACCGTCTGGTCGGCAACCCGGAGGGCGCCGCGGGTGTCGAGGTGACCCTGGGCGGGTTGTCGGTCACCGTCGCCGGGGATCTGCTGATGGTCGTGACCGGCGCACCGTGCGCAGTGCTGGTCGACGGCCGACCCACCGGCCCCGGTGCGGCGTTCGTCGTGCGCGACGGGCAGACGGTGTCGCTGGGCACTCCCACGTCGCAGTTGCGGACCTACCTCGCGGTCCGCGGCGGCATCGACGTCCCGTCGGTGCTCGGGTCGCGCTCGACCGACACCCTGTCGGAGCTGGGCCCCGCCCCGCTTGCCGTCGGCGATCGCGTCGCCGTGGGGTCCGAACGCGACGCGTGGCCGAGCACCACCGAGGCGCCCGGCACCATGACGTCGGTGACCGAGGACGTGGTCGCGCTGCACGCCGAACCCGGGCCGCGGGCGCAGGCGCTCATCGACCCCGGCGTCCTGTACGACGGACTCTGGACGGTCAACCCGTCGAGCAACCGCGTCGGCGTGCGACTCGACCGCATCGACGCCGACGGCGCACTGCCCGAGACCCGTTCCGACGGTGGCACGGTCGCATCCGAGGGGGTGGCGCTGGGTTCGGTGCAGATACCGCCGAGCGGGCAACCGGTCGTCTTTCTCGCCGACCATCCGGTCACCGGCGGCTACCCGGTCGCCGCGGTCCTGACCGCCGACTCCGTCGACCGTGCCGCCCAACTGGTGCCGGGTCAACGGGTCCGGCTGCATCGTTGACACTGCGCCAGTGACACTGCGCCGTTGACAGTGCGGTGAGACGAATATAGCGTTCCGTCTCATGACGGTGCTGGGACCCGACTCGGTCACGTGGCGGTACTTCGGCGGCTGGCGCGGGATGCTGATGGGGCTGTGGTCCGGGTCGATGCAGAACATGCACCCGAAACTCGGTGCCGCGGTGTGGGAACACTCCGACTTCTTCGACGAGCGCTGGCAACGCCTGATGCGTTCGCTCTACCCGATCATCGGCGTCGTGTTCGACCAGACCACCGACACCGGCTCCGAGGTCCGCGACTACCACCGAACCATCAAGGGCGACATGCCCGATGGTGGTCGCTACCACGCCCTCGACCCCGACGTCTTCTACTGGGCGCACGCCACGTTCTGGTACGGCAACATCCGCTGCGCCGAGATCTTCGGTCCGCCGATCACCGAGGCGGACAAACGCGCCCTGTTCGCTGAGTCGCGCACCTGGTACGCGTCCTACGGCGTCAGCATGCGGCCGTGCCCGGACACCTACGAGGACTTCCTCGTCTACTGGGATCACATGTGCCGCAGTGTCCTCGAAGACCACCCCGCGGTGCGAACCGTCCTCGACATCACCGAACTGCCACCGCCGCCGTGGATCTCGTGGATGCCGGTGCCCGTGTGGCGACGACTCGCCGCGCCCGTGGCCCACGGGTTCATGTGGATCACCACCGGGCTCTACGACGAGCCGGTCCGCGCGATGCTCGGCCTGACCTGGACCGAGCGCGACGAACGCCGACTGCGCAGGCTCGGCCGGATCGTCGACCGCGCGTTCCGACTCGTACCGCCGCGGTACCGGCTGCACCCGCGCGCACGGGACGGGTGGGACCGGGTGTCGGGCCGAGTCGGCGCCGGTGAACCGTTCATCGAGACGCCCGTCCGTAACCTCCCACCGCCCGACCAGCAGGATTCACCGGTGCACTACTGCCCGGTCAACGCCGCGCGACGGGCCGATCTGCCCTGGCAGCGGACCTGACACCCACGCGCGACGGATCCGTTCCGCCGTCGCGCCACCGCCGGGCGACTATGCTGAACGGCATACTTCGACTCGAACGGTGGACAGATGGCTCGGCGGACGGACACACGCGCACGGATGCTGCACAGCGCGATCGCACTGATGCAGCGCAACGGCGCGGCGGCGGTGACGGTCGACGCGGTCCTCGCCGACAGCGGCGCACCCCGCGGTTCGGTCTATCACCACTTCTCCGGTGGCCGCGACCAGATCGTGTCCGAGGCGCTGCGCAACGCCGGTGACCTGATGACCGCGATGGTGGTCAACGGCGCCCAGACATCGCCACTGGAGGCCATCGAGACCTTCGTCGGGTTCTGGACCGACATGCTGGTCTCCAGCGACTACGCCCACGGATGCCCTGTGGTCGCCGCCGCGGTCGGCGGAGCCGAGAGCAGCCCGGACCTCCAGTCCACCGTCGAGCAGATCTTCACCGACTGGCACGTCGCCCTCACCGACAGCCTCGTCGCGTGGGGTGTCGATCCGACGCGATCAGAGCCGCTGGCCTCGATGGTCGTCGCCTCCTTCGAGGGCGCGCTGGTCCTCGCCCGCTCCCGCCGTTCGCTGACCCCGTTGACCGACGTGGCCGGAGAGCTCCGGCGCATCGTCGCCGAGGCCCTCCCGGACACCCCCGCCTGAGCCCGTCACACCTTCGCCGGCCACCAGATCCGGTTGCCGATCAGCGCCATCGCGGCGGGCACGAGGATCGACCGGACGATCACCACGTCGAGGATCAGACCGACACCCACGGTGAACCCGAACTGCAGCAGGTTGATCACCGTCGCGCTCATCAACGCGAACATGGTCACCGCGAACACGATCCCGGCCGTGGTGATCACACCGCCGGTCGTGCCGAACCCGCGGATGATGCCGCCGACCATGCCCGTCGCCGAGTGTTCCCGTATCCGTGACGCGAACAGCATGCTGTAGTCGGCGCCGACCGCCACGAGAGCCATGAACGCCAGCGGGATCACCGACCAGTCGAGGTCGATGCCCAGGCCGTGTTGCCAGAACAGGATGGCGAGTCCGACCGTGGCCGCGAACGACAGCAGGACGGCGAGGACCAGCAGCAGCGGCGCGAGCAGGCTGCGCAGGAGAACCGACAGGATCAGGAACACCGCCGTGATGGCGACGATCGCGTACAACGCGAAGTCGCGGTTGACCTGTTTGTTCATGTCCGCCGAGAGCGACGTCAGCCCGGTCGACGAGACGTTCGCACCCTCGAGGACCGTGCCCGCGGTGGCGGTTTTCGCGGTCGTGGCGATGTCACCGACGCTGCGCATCGCGGCGTCGCTGTACGGGTTGATGCTGCGGATCACCAGCATCCGCGCGGTCTTGCCGGTCGGCGACAACAACAGTTTCGTACCGGCGACGAACCGCGGATCGCCCAGCGCCTGGGCGGGGAGATAGAACCCCGATCCCGGACCCGACGTCGTCGCGTCCGCCATGGTGGTCAGGTACCCACTCGCGGTGCCGAGGCCGGCGGTGAGCTGCCCCGTCAGCGACACCGTCTTGTCGGTGCCGTCCTTGACCTGGCGCAGACCGGTCGCCAGTTGCGACATCCCCGTCGACAACTGCGCCATCCCCGAGGTCAGCCGACCGAGATCGGCGCGGAGTTGTTCGGGCGTCCTGCCCCCGAGACCGTCGAGGAGGCCGCGCATCTGGGCCAGTCCGGTCCGGATGTCGGGCAGCAACGCCCGCGCGGTCGCCACCACGTCACCGGGGACGCCGGCCAGGCCGACGACCTGGCGCAGTGATCGCGAGGCGGCACCGGCCGTGGCGCGGTCGAGGACACCAAACGCAGCACGTGCGGTCATGCAGGCCGGATCGGCCAGGCATCTCGCGTCGGGCGCTGCGGTGAGCATCGGGCCGAACACGTCGTCGAGTCGGCCGGCCACCGCGAGCGTCCGACCGTTGCTCGTCGAGACCGCGTCCACCAGTGACCCGAGAACCCGAGCGAGGGAGGACAACTCGCCGATTCCCTGCGGGAGGGTGAGCCGACCGTTCGACGCGGTGGTCACGATGCGTGTGGCGGTGTCGACCGCGTCGAGCACACCGTCGGCGAGCCCCACGACCTGATCGGTCCCGTCCACCAATCGCGGGAGTTGCGCCGCGGCGTCGTCGGCCCCGTCGCGCAACGCCGTGACCCCCGATGCGAGCTGCTGCAACTGCGGTGACGCCGCGACGAGTTGCCGGTGGGCGTCGTCGAGGCGATTGCCCACCTGTCCCACCTGGAATCCAGTGGACGCCTCGGGGATCGGCTTCCCGTCCGGACGCGTGATCGACCGGACGTAGGCGATGTCGGGCAGCTTCGACACCGACATCGCCATCATCTCCAGCGCGGCGAGGTCGTTGGTGTTGCGCATGTCGTGATCAGCCCGAACGATCAGGTACTCCGGCAGGATCTCGTTGACGCCATAGTGTTTGAGCACCGCGTCGTAACCACGGGTGGAGTCGTTGGCGTAGAGCTGCACCGACTCCTCGTTGAAGCTCACCCGGAACGTCGGGATCACCAGCGCGAGCAGGATCAACACCACCATCGACACCGCGGTCAGCGGACCTGCGTGCCGGATGATCGTCACCCCGCGACGACGCCACCGACGCTCGGTCGACACCTTCGGCTGCAGGCGCCCGGCCCGTCCCGCGACCGACATCAGCGCGGGGGTCAGAGTCGCCGAGATGACCATCACGACCAGGACCCCGATGGCGGTGGGCGGACCGGCGGTCTTGAACATGCCCACCTTGGTGAAGGCCATCGCGCCTGCGGCGGCGGCGATGGTCAGGGCGGAGGCGAGCAGGATCGGCGACACCTTCGCACTGGCGATGGCGACCGCGGTGTCCGGATCGGCTCCCGCCCGTCGCGCATCGTGATATCCGGCGATCTGGAAGATGGCGTAATCGGTTCCGGCCCCGAGGATCAGCGCCGTCATGATGGCGATGGTGAAGTTCGAGATCGAGAGCACCTCGTGGGCGCCGAGCGCGGAGATGATCGGCCGGACCACCCCCAACCCGATGCCGATCGTCAGCAGCGGGATGAGCGCGCTGATGATCGACCGGTAGGCGATGAGCAGCATCAGGGTGATGAGCACGACCGACACCACGGTGATGATCAGCAACGACACGTCGATCGAGGAGAACAGATCGGCCAGCGTCGGTGAGGCGCCGGTGTAGTACACCGACAGCCCGTCCGGTTTCGGGATCGAGTCGATGGCCGAACGGATCTCGACGGTGCTGTGATGGGCGCGGGTGCTGCCCACGTCCCCCTGCGCGGCCACCATCACGGTGACCGCCTTGCCGTCCGGGCTCCGCGCGGCGTCCCGGGTGGCCGGGTTGCCGTACATGTCGAGGACGTAGGCGACGTTGTCGCGGTCGGCCGTCAGTCGCGACACCAGCTGGGCGTAGTACCGACCGTCGGCGTCGTCGATGCCACGGTCCGCGGCGAGGACCACGTTGCCCACCGCGGTCGAGGCGGGCGACCCGAAGTCGGTGGACATGTCGCGCAGGGCGTTGACCGAGGGCATGTCGTCGGGGAGGAACGCGGCCGACCGCTCCGACACCGTCTTCTCGATCTGAGGGACGGCGAGGTTGAGCCCGACGATCACCGCGAACCAGAACCCGATGATCCACCAGCGGTGCCGGACGCAGAACGCGCCCACCGACTCGAAGAACCTGCTGCGGCCATGTGCCATGTGGTGCCCAACCCCTCGTCCAGCGCGACGACCGCACTATGGTGTTACGCATAGTAACGTATACAAGGCAGTGCGCAACCCCGCGAGATCAGCCGGCTGCACAGCTCGCATCCGGCGGCCCGAAGGGCAGCCTGACCTTGCTGGTGCATACGGATCTCGAGTCGTATCGTCGCTCGTGCCAGGCGATCTCATGCCCGCAGATCGCACATGACGTTCTCTCTCATGGAGGTCCTCGCATGACCACTCTCGAAATGCCGCATGTCTCCGACTGTTCGGTGAGCGCCTGCTCGTACAACCACGACGGCTGCCACGCCTTCGCGATCAACGTCAGTGGCGACAACGGCACCGCTGACTGCGCCACCTTCATCCCGCTGTCGATCAAGGGCGGACTCGATGTGGTCTCCCCGCAGGTCGGCGCCTGCCAGCGAGCAGACTGCTCGCACAACGACAACCTTGAGTGCACCGCGGCATCGGTTCAGATCGGCGCCGCGAACGCGGGTGACACCGCCAACTGCCTCACCTACGCGACGGCTTGAGCTCTCTCGCGTGACGTCGGGGTGGCCGGTCTCGTCCGGCCCACTCCGACCGTGAGCAACCCGGAGACCGCAGCTGCGACGACACCGATCGCGGCCAGCACGGGGTGCCCGGTGTAGACCGACCACACCACCGGCGCCACCGCAGCGACCACCGCGACCAGCAGAGCCGTCCGAGGTCGCACCCCGACGTCACGTCGGGAGTCCGGGACGGCGAACAGCAGCGCCCCCACCATGAACAGCGAACCGATGACGTCGCTGGGTCGGTGGGCTCCGACCTCCATGAGGCCTTGTCCCACCACGGTCACCCACATGGCGCCGACGACGGCGATCACCGGCGCGACCTGCCGTGGCGCGGCGCGGACGGCTGCGGCGACGCATCCGAACGCCGCGGCGGTGTGGCCGCTGGGGAACGTGTTGAAAGCCGCTCGCACGATGTCGATCAGTTCCGGGCGCGGCAGGATCACCGTTCGCAGCGCCCGGGCGATGACGACGCCGGCCGCCGGGAGCACCAGCAGGGCGACGATGCTCCACCGTCGACGCGCAGCGAGTCCGAGAACGATCACGGCCACCGCGGTCACCAACCACAGACGAGGATCGGTGACCTGCTCGAATCCGAGGTGGTGCAACAGGTCCCGCCAGGTGTCGGCGCCGTACATCTCGAGGTAGATGCGCTGATCGACCGTCTGCCCGCGCGTGGTCCACACCGTCAGCAGATAGACCACGGCCATGGCGGCCAGCAGCACCGCGCTGCCCGACAGCCGCAGGGTCATCTCCTTCACCGGGCCAGCGTACCTGCGCGATCGACCGGCCGAGCCCGGGTGTGAACGCGCACGTCAGCGGGTGATTCGGTAGCGCACGAACGCCGGGATGGCCAGTGCGGCCACCACCGTGAACACGATCACCCCGATGCCGCCGCCCGCCGTGGTCACCGCGACGCCGGCGGTCGCGGCCACGCCACCGTGTGCGACGTCGGCGATGCGCGGTCCGCCCGCGACCACGACGGTGAACACGCCCTGCAGACGGCCACGGACGTCGTCGTTGGCCGCCGACTGCAACATCGACTGCCGGAACGCGGCCGAGGCCATGTCGGCCGCGCCGCCGATCATCAACAGCGCCACCGCGATCGGGAGCATCGGCAGTGCCGACCCGCCCGCGAACGCGACCACGATCCCCAGGCCGGTGATGGACGCACCCCAGATGAGGATGCAGACGATCACCGCCAGCCCCTGGCGCTCCACCCGCGACACCCAGCCGGAGAACACTCCGCCGACGACCGCGCCGGCCCCGATCGCCGCGAACAGCAGCGCGAAGGCGATGCCGCCGCCGTCGGGGCCGCCGAAGCTCTCGTGTGCCATCTCGGGGAACAATGCGCGGGGCATGCCGAAGATCATCGCGATCAGGTCGACGACGAACGAGGCCATCAGCACCTTGTGACCGCGCAGGTATACGAAACCGTCGATGACCGAACGGAATCCGGCCACCCGCGGCGCATCTGCGCTACGTTCGGGCTTGAGTGACGGCAGACGGATGACCGCCCACAGCGTGGCGAACAGGAAGATCGTGTCGACGAGATAGAGGGTCGAGTAGCCCAGCGGCTTGATCAGTGCACCACCGAGAACCGGGCCGGCGATCGCACCCGCCTGCATCACCGTCATGTTCAGGGAGTTGGCCGCCGGGAGATCCTTGATCTCGACGATTTTGGGCAGGATGGCCGATTTCGTCGGTTGGTTCACCGCGAAGAAGGCCTGCTGCACCGCGAACAACGTCAGGATCACCCACACGTTGTCCACGCCGCTCGCGGCCTGCAGCCAGAACAGCGCGCTACAGCCGATCAACCCGAGCGTCGTCGCGATGAGGAGGATGCGACGGTCGATGATGTCGGCCAGCGCGCCGCCCCAGAGCCCGAAGACGACCAGCGGCACCAGACCGAACAGCCCGGCGAGACCGACGTACGCCGAACTGCCGGTGATGAAGTAGATCTGCGCGGGGACCACGACGACGGTGAGCTGTGCACCGATGACCGTGATGATGTTGGCCGACCACAGCCTCCGGAAATGGGGACTGCGCAGGGGCGTGGTGTCGGCGAGGAGTCCCGCCATCAGGGTTGCAGCCTGGTCACATCCCAGCGGCCGTCGACCAGTGCCGCGCGCACCCGGTCGTGCAGCCGGTTCGCGCCGCCCTGCCAGAACTCGACCACCGTCGGGGCGACCAGGTAGCCGCCCCAGTTCTCGGGTACGTCGATGGGGGTGTCACCGTCGACGCCGCCGACCCGACGCGCCACGTCGGCGGCCTGCTCCTCGAGCGCGGCCCGCGACGCGATCGGGTGGGATTGGTGCGAGGCGATCGCACCCAGTTGCGACCCCCGAGGACGGGTTGTCCAGTACGCCCGGGTCTCCTCCCGGGAGACCTGCGTGACCGGGCCCCGGAAGTGCACCTGACGTTCCATCGCGATCCAGGGAAACGTCGCCGAGGCGACCGGATTCGTCGCGATGGCGCGACCTTTGTCCGAGTCATGGTTGGTGTAGAACACGATTCCCCGAGGGTCGACGCCCTTGCAGAGCACGGTGCGCGTGGCGGGCACCCCCTCGGCGTCGACGGTCGCGACGACCATCGCATTCGGCTCGGGGATCTGCGCCGACACCCCCTCGGCCAACCACCGCTCGAACAGATCGAGCCAGACCGGTTCGCCGGACAACGAATCGGGCGTCAGCCCGCCCGTACCGGATCCCCCGTAGCTGACACGCATCCCGGACACGTCCACTCCGTCAGCACTCACCGGCCAGACGCTACTCCCGCTGCCGGACACCGCGTACTCGCCGGTAACCCGGCCGACGCCGCCCACTAGAGTCCCCAGGAGAACAGTCACGGCAGCGGTGCCGACGAAGGAGTCGAGAAGTGACACAGGCAACGGGAACAGAGCAGCCGGACATTCCGGAGGGATTCGTCGAGGGACTCGAGGGCGTCACCGCGTTCACCACCCAGATCGCCGAGCCCGACAAGGCCGGCGGCAACCTCCGCTACCGCGGTGTCGACATCGAGGACCTGGTGGAGAACCAGGTCACCTTCGCCGATGTGTGGGCGCTGCTGGTCGACGGTCGCTTCGGTGACGGTCTGCCGCCCGCCGAGCCGTTCCCGCTGCCCATCCACACCGGTGACGTCCGGGTCGACGTGCAGGCCGGTCTGGCGATGTTGGCCCCGATCTGGGGCTATCAGCCGCTCCTCGACATCGACGACGCCACCGCACGCGACAATCTGGCCCGCGCCTCGGTGATGGCGCTGTCCTACGTCGCGCAGTCGGCTCGCGGGATCCATCAGCCCGCCGTCCCGCAGGCCAAGATAGACCAGTGCGACACCGTGACCGCGCGCTTCATGACGCGGTGGAAGGGTGAGCCCGATCCGGCCCACACCCGCGCGATCGACGCCTACTGGGTCAGTGCGGCCGAGCACGGCATGAACGCCTCGACGTTCACCGCCCGCGTGATCGCGTCGACCGGCGCCGATGTGGCCGCGTCGCTGTCCGGGGCCATCGGCGCGATGTCGGGACCGCTGCACGGCGGTGCCCCGGCCCGGGTGCTACCGATGATCGACGAGGTCGAACGCACCGACGACGCCCGCGGCCTGGTCAAGGGCATCCTCGACCGCAAAGAGAAGCTGATGGGCTTCGGTCACCGCGTCTACCGCGCCGAGGACCCCCGCGCCCGGGTCCTGCGGCGCACGGCCAAGGAGCTCAACGCCCCGCGCTACGAGGTCGCCGCCGCGCTGGAACAGGCCGCGCTGACGGAACTGCGCGAACGTCGCCCCGACCGCGCCATCGAGACCAACGTCGAGTTCTGGGCCGCGGTCATCCTCGACTTCGCCGAGGTCCCGCCGCACATGATGCCCGCGATGTTCACCTGCGGCCGCACCGCGGGCTGGTGCGCGCACATCATGGAACAGAAGCGTCTGGGCAAGCTGGTCCGCCCCGCCGCGATCTACCTCGGCCCCGGCCCGCGGCGTCCCGAGGACGTCGACGGGTGGAGCGAGATCGCCTGACGGCCGTCTCACCGCCGAGCCGGCTCCTCGACCAGGAACGCCCGCCCCTCGCCGGCCACACGGGTGAGCACGACCGTCGCCGAGTTCGGTCCGTCGAGTCGCAGCTTCGCGATGAGGGCGTCCGGCACGATCGGGAGGCCGCGACACTTCACCGTCAACGTCCCGATCCCGCGGTCGTGCAACGCGATTCGCAGTTTCGGCGTTCGGAACGGCAGCTCGCCGAGCACGGCGTGGGTACGGGCGAACGGTGTGTCCATCGGGTCGTCGGTGCTGATCCAGTGCATGTGCGGGTCGGGTAGCCACCCACCCAGGCTCGTCGCCAGTCGTGCGGTGAGGCCCGCTCGGATGATCACCTCGTCCGGCTCGAGCAGATGGCGGCCGACCTCGCCGGTGGGGACGTCGGCGTCGTCGTCACCGACGATCGACTCGCCGCCGGGCAGCAGGGTGGCGCGTCGGGACGTCCGACCGTCCGTGAGCCCCCGACCCCACAGGGTGACGCCGCCGACATCGCCCGCATCGCTGATCCACTCGGCCTCGACCCCCTCGGGCAGGTCTGCGTGCGACACCCCCGCGAACACCGTCGCCACCGCCCGACCCGAGAGCATCGAGCCGATGAGCTCCCACGACGGTGACAGTGCATCGAGTCCGGCGACCCGCCCGCGCACGGTCCGACGATCCGGATCGCAGAAGACGACCTCGTCGTCTGACGCCGTGACGTCGCGCGCGTCGCCGACCTCGACGGACCCGGAGAGCCCCAGGGCGTCGAGGTTGGCGCGGGCGATCTCCACGAGCACCGGGTCGGTGTCGATGCCGCGGACCTCCAGTCCGTCGCGAGCGAGCGCGAGGAGATCGCCGCCCAGACCGCACCCGATGTCGACGACGCGTCGGACCCCGAGGCCGTGCATGCGGTGCGCGCGGTGGTCGGCGACCCGGGCCCCGGTGGCCTGTCGTAGTGCGTCGTGGGTGAAGTACATCCGGCCCGCGTCGGTCCCGAACCGGTCGAACGCCAGGCCGCGCATATGGTTCTGTGTGACCGCCGCGGCCACGAGGTCGCCGTCGTGGGACTCCCGGAGTCGGGCGCCGAGTGCGTGGTCGGATTCGACGCCGGCACATCGGTGCACCTCGGCCAGCAGCGCCTGACCCGACGGGGTCAGCAGGGTACGAAAGGTGTCTACGTCCACCCGGGCCATGGTGTCATCCGACCGGGTTCGGTCATCGCCACCGATCCGGGTGGGTCAGCCGGGGATGTCACGGCGACGAAATCCCCACCAGCCGAACGCGACCAGCGCGGCCGCTCCCCCGAGCGTCAGTACCGGCGTCCACACACCCACGGCATCTGGTGCGGTGGCGACGACGTGGGCGTGCGGCGCGATGTCGCGGACCCACATCGGTAGCCCGAGCAGGTCGCCGAACTGGGCGAGCACGGCGTCGCCGACGACTGCCACCCATCCCAGCGGCACCCATCGCGACCCCCACCCGTACGCGGCGACCGCCACGGCGGCCACGGCGATCGACCCCGGGATCTGCACGGCACCAGCGGCGAGCACGTCGCCCGCGGTGGGCGAGGTGGAGACGCCCGAACTGATCCCGTGTCCCACCACGATCGCGAGCGTGGCGCCCACCACGACGAGTACCGACGTCCCGAAGACGGCCGCCGCCATCGACGCGAACCAGCGCGTCCGTGATGTCGCGGTGGCGAGCACCTGCTCGGTGCGGCCCGCGGCCTCGTCGCCCCGGGTGCGGACGACCACGGCCACCGCCGCCAGACCGGCGATCACCCCGACGAACCCGAGCACCGCGGTCATCACCGACCGCGCGAGCCCACCGCCCCCGCCGAGGTCTCGGACGACGTCGGCGACGCCACCGCCGTCGGGCACGAGATCGCCGACCGACGAGAGCAGGAAACCGAGCAACAGGCAATAGACCACGACGGCCGACACCCACGGCACGATGGCCGGGCCCGACACCCGCGCCATGAGCGCGCCGACCGAGCCCAGGCGCGTCGAGCCCGCGGGCCCTTCGCGCCGGGACCGGATGCCCTCACCGAGGTCCCGCCGCACCGCGATCATGGCCGCACCGACGACGCTGGCCGCGAAGAGCGCGACGCACAACACCACGGGCACCGGATCCCGTCGACCGAACGGGTCGATCAGTTCGCCCCAGCCCAGCGGCGAGACCCACCGCAGCCACCCGGCGCCGTCGACGACGTCGGCGACGCCACGCAGGAGGTATCCGCCGACGAGCACCGACACCGCCGTCGCCGTCGCGGTCCGCGCCGTGGCCGCGAGCTGATTGACCATCGCCGCGACACCGATCACCGCGAGCGAGACGACGCAGTACTGGACACCCACGGCCACCGCCGCCACACCGGGGGCGCCGATGGCTGCGGTGGCGATCGCCATGACGCAGCCGGTGGCGACTCCTGCCGTCGACGCGATCGCCACGGCGACGAGCAACGGTGTCGCCGCGCCGACGGCTCCGGAGCGGACGATCTCGAGCAGGCCCGACTCCTCCTGCGCGCGGGTGTTGCGCGTGATGAGCAGGGAGGCGAGGACACCTGCGACGAGCAGCAGGAACAGCCCGACCCGCCATGTGGTGATCGACGCGATGGTCGTGTCGGAGCCCAACGGCCCCAACAACAATCGGAACGCGACGTTGGACGCGGCACCGGACCGCAGCTCGGCTCGGTCCCCGGGAGACGCGTACAGCGACGCCATCGACGCACCGGTGACAACGACCAGCACCGGCAACGCGAGCATTCCGAGCGGTGTGGTGAACCGCTCGCGGCGGACGGCGAGTCGGGTCAGCAGCCCTGCGCCTGCGGCCAGATCGGTACCGGTCATCACTTCGTGGTCGCGTGGTCGTGGCCGCCGTAGTAGCGCCGGAACATCTCCTCGAGAGACGGCGGAGACACCTCGAGCGACCGGACGTCGAGCCCGCCGAGGGCAGCGACGAGCCGCGACAACGCGGGCGGCTCGACGGTCAACGACACCGTCGTCGTGCCCCCGTCCGCCGGGTGCGGGACGATCTCCACGTCGTCGACGCCGTCCAGCTCGGCCAGACCGTCGGGCGACCCCGCCACCTCGGCGGTGACCCGCGTACGCGTCAGATGGCGCATCCGCGCCAACGACCCGGCCGCGACCGTGCGGCCCGATCGGACGATGGTGACCGTGTCGCAGAGCTTCTCGACCTCACCGAGGATGTGACTCGACAGGAGCACCGACGAGCCTGCGGCAGTGGCCTCGCGCACGCAGTCGGTGAAGACGTCCTCCATCAGCGGGTCGAGACCGGACGTCGGCTCGTCGAGGATGAGCAGCTCGGCGTGCGCGGCGAAGGCGGCGACCAGCGCGACCTTCTGGCGATTGCCCTTCGAGTACTCGGACATGCGACGCGTCGGATCCAGCTCGAAACGCTCGATCATCTGCGCACGGGCCTGTGCGGTGTACACCGCTCCTCGCAGCCCCAACAGCGCGTCGATGCACTCGCCGCCGGTCAGCTGCGGCCACAGATCGACGTCGCCGGGGACGTAGGCGATGCGCCGGTGCACCTCGACGGCGTCTCGTACCGGATCGGCACCGAGGACGCGGACGGTGCCCGCGTCGCGGCGGTAGGTGCCCAGCAGGACCCGGATGGTGGTCGATTTCCCGGCCCCGTTGGGTCCCAGGAACCCGGCGACCGTGCCCTGCTCGACCGTCAGGTCGAGCCCGTCCAGGGCGGTGATCCTCCCGAAGCTCTTGCGAAGGCCCTGCACCTCGATCACGGCGGTCATCGCTGATGTCCTCGGTACGTGAGGACGGCGTCGAGCATCGACGAGTCGGTCAGGACGCCGTGGGTGGCGTACTCGGCTGCGGGCACCATCGTCCGTTCGGCGTAGGACCGCATGATCGCGCCGCTGTCGGCGTGGTCGGCGGGTGGGTTCATCACCAGGTCGACCAGCATCGCCCCGAGTGATTGCGCCACCAGGTATCTGGCCCGGGCGGCCTCGTCGACCGACGGTCGGAGAACACCGTTGGCGACACCCACCGACATCGACTCCTCGGTGTCGGCGACCAGGCGCTCGATGAACGCCCGCGCCAGATCCCCGCCGTGTTGGATGCTGCGCAGCAGGTACATCAGCGAGGGTCCGGACTGTTCGAGCCCCGCCAGTTGCTCGCCGAACGCGGGCGGGGGACCCGACGAGCCGTCCTCACGCGCGGCCAGGACCGCGGTGGTGCGCTGCTTCGTCAGCTCGAACACGTGGGCATCGCACGCCACCCGCAGCGCGTCCTTCGTACCGAAATGGTGGATCACGAGCGCCGCGCTCACATCCGCCTCGTCCGCGATGGTGCGGACAGTCGCGGTGAACCCGTCTCGCCCGAACACCGCAATCGCCGCGTCGCGGACCCGCGCACGGGTCGTCAGGTCGTCCACTGCTGCTCCTCGGATCGGCTGAACACTTGTTCAGAATGCTAAACAGTTGTTCAGCCAACGGCAAGACCCGTCCCCGAACCGACCGCGTCGGGCGGTGCGATCCGCCGTCCGAGGCGCCGCGACCGGCCACTACTATCGACGTCATGAGTTCACCGATCACGATCCCCGCCGATCTGCTCCCCTCCGACGGTCGTTTCGGTTGTGGCCCGTCCAAGGTGCGCCCCGAACAGCTGCAGTCGCTGGTCGAGACAGGCGCGTCGGTGTTCGGCACCAGCCACCGTCAGGCGCCCGTGAAGAACG
The DNA here is from genome assembly GCF_014635305.1 of Williamsia phyllosphaerae. Lineage (NCBI taxonomy): Bacteria > Bacillati > Actinomycetota > Actinomycetes > Mycobacteriales > Nocardiaceae > Williamsia > Williamsia phyllosphaerae. The sequence goes on from NZ_BMCS01000002.1 coordinate 743,466, forward strand.
TCGTCGGCGCGATCCGCGATGGCCTGAGTTCGCTGTTCTCCCTGCCCGAGGGCTACGAGGTCGTGCTGTCCAACGGCGGTTCGACCGCGTTCTGGGACGCCGCCTCGTTCGGTTTGATCGAGAAGAAGTCGCTGCACCTCACCTACGGCGAGTTCTCCTCGAAGTTCGCCAGTGTCGCCAAGAAGGCCCCGTTCATCGACAACCCGACGGTGATCTCCACCGACCCGGGCACCGCCCCGAACCCGGCCGACATCACCGCCGAGCAGGCCGGCGACGTCGATCTCATCGGTTGGGCGCACAACGAGACCTCCACCGGTGTCGCCGTGCCGGTCTCGCGTCCGTCGGCGGCCGGTGACGCGCTGATCGTCATCGACGCGACCTCGGGCGCGGGCGGCCTGCCGGTCAACGCCGCCGACGCCGACGTCTACTACTTCGCCCCCCAGAAGAGCTTCGCCTCCGACGGCGGCATCTGGCTGGCCCTGATGAGTCCGGCCGCCCTCGAGCGCATCGCGAAGATCGAGGCGTCGGGCCGCTGGTGCCCCGACTTCCTGTCGCTGCCCACCGCGGTCGACAACAGCTCGAAGAACCAGACCTACAACACCCCCGCGGTCGCCTCGCTGCTCCTGCTGGCCAACCAGCTCGAGTGGATGAACGGCAACGGTGGCCTGGACTGGTGCACTAGCCGGACGGCCGACAGCTCGAGTCGGCTCTACGAATGGGCCGAGAAGAGCGCGTTCGCAACGCCGTTCGCCGCGCCCGAGCACCGCAGCCAGGTCGTGGGCACCATCGACTTCGACGACTCCGTCGACGCCGCTGCCGTGGCGAAGACGCTGCGCGCCAACGGCGTCGTCGACACCGAGCCCTACCGCAAGCTCGGACGCAACCAGCTGCGCATCGGCATGTTCCCGGCCGTCGAGCCCGACGACATCTCCGCGCTGACCGCCTGCATCGATCACGTGGTCGCCGCACTCTGAGTTCCGTTTCGCGTGACGGGTGGGACGTGTGGGGCCGGCGGTACAGCCTTTCTGAGCTGGCCTTTCCCGGTGTGTCACCCGCGTGGGCGGTCTGCCCTGAACTAGGGTTGTCAGAATCTACATTCGCGAGATGTGAAACTCCCGCACTCACTCACCGAGGAGGGGCAGATGCGTGAACTCCGCGTGATCGGCTTGGAAGCCGACGGCAGTTCGGTCGTCTGCCAGGATCCCGACTCGGGCGAGAAGTTCCACATCGCCGCCGACGATCGTCTGCGCGCAGCCGCTCGCGGTGACCTGTCCCGACTCGGCCAGATCGAGATCGAGATGGAGAGCTCGCTGCGACCCCGCGAGATCCAGTCACGCATACGGGCCGGCGCCAGCGTTGCGCAGGTGGCCGCGGCAGCCGGGGTCACCACCGACAAGGTCGCCCGGTTCGCACACCCGGTGCTGCTCGAGCGTTCGCGCGCCGCCGAGCTCGCCTCGTCGGCACACCCCGTCCGCGTCGACGGACCGGCGTTGTCGACGCTGAGCGAGGTGGTCGCCGCCGCACTCGGGGCCCGCGGCCACAACCCCGACGACACCACGTGGGACGCCTGGAAGGGCGAGGACAACCGCTGGGTGGTCCAGGTCAGCTGGCGCGTGGGGCGATCGGAGAACCACGCGCACTGGCGGTATCTGCCGGGATCGAGTGGCGGAGCCGTCGAGCCTCTCGACGAGACCGCCGACGAGATCACCGATCCCGACATGAGCCGTCCGCTACGGGGTCTCACCTCGGTCGTCACCCTCGCGGCGTCCTCGACCGCGGAGTTCACCGTCGAGGCCGACGAGGTCATCGGCGCCCAGCGTGCACGCCACGAGGATCCCGACCCCTTCGACTCCGCGCCCCGAGACATCGCTCCGCGTGAGACCGCGCCCCGTGAGACCGCGCCCCGTGAGACCGCTCAGCGCGATCCCGCCCCGCGCGCCCCGGAGCGGTTCGAACCCGAGCCCTACGAGGCCGCGGACATCGATCCGGCACCCGCAGCCCGGGTCGAGTCGCGATCGACGACGGCCCCGCTGCTCGACACCGAGGACGACGACGACATCGACGTCCCCGCGACGTCGGCGCGCGACGGATCGTCCACCGCCGGCGAACCATCAGAACCCCCCACTCCCCCGCGCCGTCGTAAGGCGGCACGCAAGCCGTCGGTTCCGGCATGGGAAGATGTACTCCTCGGCGTCCGTAGCAACGGAAACCAGTAATCGATCCGACAGGGGGCGAGAACTTGGCCGCGACCGCATCGATGCTCTGGCTGATCGACAGCGATGACTTCATCGCTGATCTCCGCCTGGGTCTCGTCAACGACCGCGAGTCGGCAACAGCGATGGCGCACAAGCTCTTCGCCGACAACGTGCTCCTGCCGATCGGCGACGCAACCCTCGACCGTGCCGCGTCGTGCGCCGACGACGAGGTGTTCGTCGGCGTCTTCGGTCGTTACGCGGTCATCGCCGGGGCGACGTTGAACACCACCGCGCCCTCCCAGCTCCCCGAGGCGGTGCTCGCGGCCCACCCGGCCGAGACCGCCTACCTGATCTGCACCGATCCCGGTGCGTCGGTGGGGGTGTTCGCACAGTGGGACAACGGAACCCTGCGTCGGTCGTTCTCCGCCGACCCGGTGAGCATCGCCGAGAACCTCGGGCTGCCGTTCCCGTTCGAACGTGCCTTCTGGGCCGGCGAGCACCCGCTGGTCTACGCCGAGGGCGTACCCCGCGATCCGCAGGCCCTGCCGTTCCACCCGATCGAGTTCGCCGACCACGCCTCGCGTGAGTGGCTCGGGATGCGACTGACCCGACCGTGGGACGACGGCGACATCGTCCCCGACCGGATCCCGTTGAGCGGCTTCGCCATCCGTCCGCGCGGCTACCAACCGACCGAGGACGAGTTGGCCGGCCGACGCGCACCGTCGTCAGACGCCGCGCGGTCCCCCGAGTCATCGACACAGGCACCGGCCGACGAACCGCCCACCCCCACCGCCCGCGTGGCGCGGTGGTTCGGCTTCGGCAGACGCGAGTCCTGATCCCGCTCAGCCGATCCCGGCTGCGGCCAGGAAGACCGTCACCGGCACCCCCACGGCCAACCCGATGATCGCGCCCCAACTCGGCCAGCGCAGAACCGATCTGCGCCGCCAGATCCAGGCCGTCGGGGCCACCCCGCCGCACACCACCAGGACCGCGGCCACCCCCAGCAGGATGTGGGTCTGCGCGACCACGTCGTAGACCCCGATCGACACGCAGGTCGTGAACACGGCGCTCAGCGACGCCAGGAGCACACCCAGCGTCCAGGGTGTGGGTTCATCGGGATCGGGGAGATCCTCGGCATCGTAGGCCACCGCGCCATTGTCGCAGCCGGGTTCGCCGACGCCGACGTCGTATCCTCGGCGGGAACATCACGGCCCGTACGCGCATCGAAACGTTCATGGAGACCACACCGATGATCACGTTCCGCCTCGACTCGATCGACTGGGATCAGAGCGGTGGCGGCGTGCCGGCAGCGATCGCCGAGGCGCGATCACAACTCCCCGTCGACGTGACGCCGCGACTCACGTTGCCCGGCCCCGACCGTCCCGATTACGTTCTGTGCGTGCTCGAACGCCCGCTCCGGTATCGCATCGGGCCCGACTTCGACATCTCACGCACGCAGCCGGAGTTCCGTCGAGACGACGAACGCGGACCGTTCCTCTTCGTCCACGCCCTCGTGGTGTGCGCGCTGTTCCGGGGCGACCAACTGCACGCGGGGATGCGTTCTCTCCCGGTGCGGATCGCCTACGTCATCGACAACACTCTCGGATCGGACACCCGGCTCGACTTCGGCAAGTGCGACTACATCGGCCAGGGCTTCCTCACCGACGTCACCGGTGAGACGTCACCCGGCTCACACACCTGAGGGGGCCGGGGCGGTTTCCGATACGTTCGAGGTATGACAACAGCGGTGGTCGTCGGCGCGGGACCCAACGGCCTCGCCGCGGCGGTACGTCTGGCCACACAGGGTGTCGAGGTGACGGTCATCGAGGCCGCGGACACCATCGGCGGTGGCACGCGATCGGGCGAACTGACTCTGCCCGGCCTCATCCACGACCACTGCTCGGGCTTTCACCCGATGGGGGCGGGGTCGCCGTATCTGCAGACCCTCGACCTCGAGCGGTACGGACTGCACTGGGAGTGGGCCGACATCGACTGCGCCCACCCGATCGACGGCGGCGATGCCGGACTGATGTACCGATCGCTGGACGCGACCGCCGACGGACTGGGTATCGACGGCGCCCGGTGGAAGGCGGTGTTCGGTTCGGCGGCGAAGCATTTCGACTATCTCGCGAACGATCTGATGCGGCCCGTCGCGAACATCCCACGCCATCCGCTGGCCCTGGCGTCGTTCGGTCCGCGGGCGTTGTCCCCGGCGACACTGACCTCACGGGTGTTCCGGACGCCTCGCGCGCAGGCCCTGTTCACCGGACTGGCGGCGCACCTCTACGCCCGTCTGGACCGTCCGTTCGCGGGTGCGGTCGCGCTGCTGCTGACCGCCGCGGGCCACAACTACGGGTGGCCGGTCGCCCGTGGCGGCTCCGCGTCCATCACCGATGCCCTCGCCGCGATGCTCACCGCGCACGGCGGGACCATCGTCACCGGTACCCCGATCCGCACGGCGGCCGACATCCCCGCGGCCGATGTCGTCCTGCTCGACGTGTCCCCCGCAGTCGCCCTCGACATCTACGGCGACGCGATCCCGAGGCACATCTCGAGGTCCTTCCGACGGTTCCGGCGGGCGCCGGGCGCCTACAAGGTCGACTTCGCCGTCGAATCCGGTGTGCCGTGGGCGGACCCGGACAGCGGCCGGGCCGGGACGGTCCACGTCGGGGGCAGTGCGGCGGAAGTCGCCGACGCCGAACGTCAGGTTTTCGGCGGCTCCATGCCCGAGCGCCCGTTCGTCCTGGTCGGTCAGCAGTACGTCGCCGATCCGAGTCGGTCCCGCGGCGACGTGCATCCGCTGTACGCGTACGCGCACGTGCCGAACGGCTACACGGGGGATGCGACGGAGGCGGTCACCGCCCAGATCGAGCGGTTCGCCCCGGGCTTCCGGGATCGGATCCTCGCGACGACGGTGACCACACCGGCGCAGCTGGAGAGTTCCAACGCCAACTACGGCGGCGGCGACATCGTCGGCGGGTCCAATTCCGGTCTGCAGGTGTTGTTCCGGCCCCGCGTCGGCATCGACCCGTACAGCATGGGCATCCCGGGCACCTACCTGTGTTCGGCGTCGACCCCGCCGGGCGCGGGTGCGCACGGGATGTGCGGGTACAACGCGGCCGAGTCCGCCCTGAAGTACCTGCGCACGCGCTGAGTCAGCGTTCGGCGCGAGAGGCGCGCTCGTAGAACGCGATCGCGGCGGCCGTGGCCACGTTGAGCGAGTCGGTGCCACGCGCCATCGGGATGCGCGCGCGGATGTCGCCGGCCCGCATCGCCGTCTCGGTCAGACCGGGCCCCTCCGCCCCGACCATGAACGCGACCTTCGCGCCGGTGACCGCCTGCGACAGCGGCACCGCTGATTCGTCCGGCGTGAGCGAGACGATCTCGAACCCGTTGTCGCGCAGCATCGTCAGGTCGTGCGGCCAGTTCGCTGCGGACGCGAACGGGACCAGCAGCGCGTGCCCCATCGAGACGCGCACGCAGCGGCGGTAGAGCGGGTCGGCGCAGCCCGCGCCGAAGAGCACGGCGTCGACGCCCAGGCCGGCGGCGTTGCGGAACACACTGCCGATGTTCTCGTGGTCGTTGACGCCCTCCAGTACCGCGATCGTCGAGGCGGTCGTCGCCAGGTCGGCCGCGGCCAGGGTCTCCGGACGTCGGGCGACACCGAGCACGCCGCGGTTGAGGTGGAACCCGACGATGTCGGCCATCACCTCCGCCGACGCGCGGTAGAACGGCAGGCCCGCCACCGATGGATCGGACAGATCCGCCCGTAACTCGGTGAGACGTTTGTCGACGCCGAGGAACGCGTGCGGGGAGAACCGGGAGGCGATCATGCGGGCCACCACCAGCACGCCCTCCGCGATGACCAGGCCCTTACCTGGGCGCCCACCGGGCAGGACGGGCAGGTCGGGGCGTCGGTCCACGGAGTTCAGGTCGCGGAAGTCGTCGACGCGCGGGTCGTCGCGGTCGGTGATGTCGATGACGTCGACGGCGAGGTCGCCCGTCTCGATGGGGGAAGGTGGCACGCGATCAGTGTGCCGCAGGCTCCGGATCGGACTCGACGCCACTCGAACGGCGTTGTTCGATCGCGGTGAGCGCACCCGCGGCCAACGCGAGCACGATGATGACGCTCGCGAAGACGATCCCGGCGGTCTCGACCCCCACCGCCCGCGACAGCAGCCCCTCGGCGACCACCGGGACGCTGATGCCGATGTAGGCGATGACGAAGTACGCGGAGGTGATGCCGGCCTTGTCGTCGGCGGGGGCGGCCGCGCTCACCCCGGCCAGCCCCTTGGAGAAGGCGATGCCCTGGCCCAGACCACCGACGACGCCGGCGACGGCGAGCAGCGGCCACTGCCCCACGATCAGGGTCACGATCAGCAGGACCATGCCGAGCACGAACAGCGCGATCGACAGCGGGTCGGCCACCCGGGAGGTCAGTCTGCGGGCCGCGATCTGTCCGATGATGGAGCCGCCGAAGGTGGTGGCCACGAGGAACGCGGTCCCGATCAACGACTCGACCCCGGCGATCTGGGTGGCGATGGTCGGGGCGACGGCGGTGAACAGACCGAGCACCGCGAACCCGGCGAAGCCGAGCAGCGACGCGCGGATGAAGTAGGTGCGGATGTCGGCGGGCACCGACAACGGCATCGGGCGCAGCGGCTCGTCGCGGTGCCGTGACCGTGTCTCGGGCACCACCACGACGATGAGGACCGCCACCACCATCAGGCCCAGGTGGACCCAGTAGCTCGTGCGGGTGGGCGCGGGGGCCACGGTGACCACGACGGCCGCGAGGATTGGCCCCAGACCGAGCCCGCCGATGTTGGCCATCGATGCGAACAGCGGGGCCCGGGCGGACAACCGACCGCGCGCCATCTCGATGATGGCCACCGACGCCGTCCCGACGAAGATGCCCGCCGACATCCCGGAGATCAGACGCCCCACCAGCAGCAGAGCGGTGTTGTCGGCCAGCAGGAACACCACATCGCTGAGCGCCGCGAACCCGATACCGGCGAAAAGCAGAGGTCGCCGACCCAGCGCATCGGACCACTTGCCGAAGGCCAGCAGCGTCGCGAGGACGCCGACCGCGTACGTCGCGTAGATGACGGTGACGGTCAGCAGGGAGAAGTGCAGCTCACGCTCGTAGGTGGCGTAGATCGAGGTGGGCATCGTGGTGCCGACCATCACCAGGGCCAACACGAGCATCAGCCCGGCGGTCTGCGGAGCCCGCGTCGTGTCGGATCGGGTCGATGTCGCGTCGGTCATGGTGTCTTCAAGGATGTCGGACCCCGGGATATTTCGCGAGGCGAGCAACCGGCGGCGGATGCGATATGAAAACGTAAAGATCGTGACCGATTCCGATCTGACCATGCGCCGCGCGACCGACGAGGACTGGCCCGCCATCATCGCCGCAGATGCGCGCGCTTTCGCGTTCATCCATCCGCTCGACGACGAGGCCCAGGCCGACATCCGCAGCAAGCTGCGTGACTCCGACGTGGTGGTGGTCTACGACGAGTCCGGATCGGCCGGTCCGGTGCTGGCGGGCGTGGCGATGTTCTATCGGATGACGCTCACCCTGCCCGGCGGCGTGCGCACCGAGCTCCCGGGTCTGTCCTGGGTGTCGGTGGCGGCCACCCACCGGCGGCGCGGAATCCTGCGCCTGATGATCACCGAACTGTTCGAGCAGTGGGAACGCGAGCAGAGCGTGTTCTCGATCCTCACCGCGAGCGAGGCGACCATCTACGAGCGCTTCGGCTACGGTCCCGCCTGCTTCGAGGAGCAGGTGAAGATCGACCTCGCCAAGGCCGAACTGCGCGAGCCCACACCCGCCTACTCCCCGGTCCACTTCGCCGACGAGCAGCAGGTCCGTGACATGGTTCCGGACCTGCACGACCGGTGGGCATCGATGAGCCCCGGCGCGATCGTGCGCTCCCGGGTGTGGTGGAACATGATCTTCGCCGACCGGGAGATGCTGCGTGAGGGCCGCAGTGCGCTGCACTATCTGGTCCATCCCGACGGCTACGCCAGCTACCGCATCCACCGCGACAACGGATCCGCCGTGGCCGAGGTCTCGGAGTTCATCGCCGTCACCGACCAGGCGCACACCGACCTCTGGCGGGTCCTGCTCGGGCTCGACCTCATCCCCCGGATCACCGCATCGATGCCCGTCGACGATCCGCTGCCGATGAAGCTGACGAACCTGCGCGCGCCGACGGTGACCGCCATCTCGGACTCGATGTGGCTGCGCATCCTCGACGTGCCGAAGGCGCTCGAGGCCCGTACCTACTCCGAGGACGTCGACGCGGTTCTCGAGATCACCGACACGTTCCGCGACAGCGGTGGCCGCTTCGCGTTCACCGTGCGCGACGGCGCGGCGACGGTGTCGGAGACCGAGGAGCCGGCGACGGTCCGGATGGACATCTCGGTTCTCGGGAGCATCTACCTCGGCGGGTACCGCGCCACCGAGTTCGCCGCGGCCGACCGGCTGTGGTCTGCCGACCACACCACCCTGTGCGAGCTCGACCAGGCGTTCCTCACCGACCGGAAGCCGTTCTCCGGCACGTTCTTCTAGACGCCCACCTTGTGCAGCCCGATCCGGCCGTGGTCGATCGTCGGGCGCAGGTGGTGGGCACGCATCAGCAGCGCGACGCAGACGATCCCGGCGACGGCGGACACCACCCCGCCGATCAACAGCGACGAGCGGGGTCCGTAGACGCCGGCGAGCCAGCCGAGAAGGGGGCTCCCCACTGGGGTGCCGCCCAGGAAACAGAGCATGTAGATGCCCATGACCCGGCCGCGCATCGACGAGTCCACCGACAGCTGCACGATGTTCATCGCGGTGGTGCTGAACGTGATCACCGCCGCGCCGGCCGGGATGAGCATGATCGCGACCAACCAGAAGGTCGGCATCAGTCCCACGACCACCTCGAGGACACCGAACACGGTTGCCGCCGCGAGGAAGTGGCGTAGCCGGGCGGGGGATCGGCGTCGCGCGGCGAGCGTCGCACCGGCGAGGGTGCCCACGGCCAGCATCGTCGAGAGCAGGCCGTACCCGCCCGCCGATCCCGCGAAGGTGTTGCGGGTCATCAGTGCGAGCGACAGCGGGAAGTTCATCCCGAACGTCGCGACCACGAACACCGTGGACAGCACCACCACCAGGTGCGGATGTCCACGGACATAGGCGATCCCGCTCCGCACCGACCCCCGGCCCGCGGGTTTGTCCGAACGGATCAGGTCCCCGGGTCGCATCATCAGCAGACCGATGATCACCGCGACGAAACTGACGACGTTGACCAGGAAGACCGGTCCGGTGCCGATCAGGTTGATCAGCACGCCCGCGATCGCGGGGCCGATGATGCGTGCGAGGTTGAACGTCATCGAGTTCAGGGCAACGGCGTTGGGCAGATGTTCGGGACCGACCATCTCGATGGCGAAGGACTGCCGCACCGGTGCGTCGATCGCCGAGATGGCCCCGAGCGCGAACGACAGGACGTAGACCTGTCCCAGGGTGGCCATGCCGAGGGTGTCCGACACCCCCAGGACGAGCGCGCACACCGCCATGCCCACCTGGGTGCCGAGGAGGATTTTGCGTTTGTCGTAGCGGTCGGCCAGTGCGCCCGCCGGCATCGACAGCACCGCGGTGGGACCGAACTGCAGCGCCATGACGATGCCGACGGCGAGGCCGTTGCCGCCGGAGAGGTGCAGCACCAACCAATCCTGGGCGATGCGCTGCATCCACGTACCGACGAGTGAGACGACCTGGCCACCGGCCCAGAGTCGATAGTTGCGCACCCCGAGCGAGGAGAACATCAGGGGCAACGGCACACACTGATGTTACCGCTGCTAAAAAGCGGATTTTTCGGACGACCGGCTCACGTGGTGAGACCTGCGCCGGTCACAGCGACCGGCGGTGCAGAGTCAGTCGCTGCTGGAGACGAGCGTCGACATGATCTCCACGGCCTTGCGCAGCGTGGTGAGATCGTCGCCGTCGAGCTTGCCGAGTTCCCCGCGGAGCCACTCCTCGCGGGCATTGGCCTCGTCGGTGATGACCTCGTTGCCCAGATCCGACAGCGTGACGATCACCTGGCGTCCGTCGGTCGGGTGCGGATCGCGCTTGACCATTCCCAGGTCGGCCAACGACGCGATGACGCGGGTCATCGACGGCGGCTGGACACGCTCCTGAGCGGCCATGGCGCCCGGCGTCATCGGCCCTTCTCGCTGCAGCGTCGACAGTGCGGACAGCTGCGTCAGCGACACCGTCGACGATGCCCGTCGGCCACGAAGGTGCCGGGCCAGCCGTACCACGGCCAGAGCCAGGTCACTGGCCAGTTTGTCGTCTTTGGCGTTCACGGGCTCAACAATAGGTCACACATTGTGTAATGCATGCCGAACTAGCGATGTGGCGCGCATTCTCGTCATGCTCACGGGCACTTGATCAACCGTCCAGTAGCGACTCGATCGGGCCCTTTGCGAAATACAGGACGAACAGGACGGCCACCACCCACAACAGCGGGTGGACCGACCGGATCCGGCCCCGCGCGGTCGCCAGGACCACCCAGGTGATGAACCCCACGCCGATCCCGTTGGCGATCGAGTAGGTGAACGGCATCACCACGATGGTGAGGAAGCACGGCAGCGCCACCTCGAAACGCGTGAGGTCGATCGACCGGATCTGCGCGATCATCATGGCGCCCACCACGACCAGCGCCGGCGCGGCCGCCTCGAGGGGGACGACCGAGTACAGCGGCGTGAAGAACATCGCGACCAGGAACAGCAGGCCGGTGACGACGTTGGCCAGTCCGGTCCGAGCACCCTCGGCGATACCGGAGGCCGACTCGACGAAGACGGTGTTCGACGACGAGGACGCCGCACCGCCGACGATCGCGCCCGCTCCCTCGACCACCAGTGCGCGGCCGACGTTCGGCAGGTTGTCGTCGGGGTCGGTGAGACCGGCCTCCTTGCCGAGGCCGGTCATGGTGCCCATGGCGTCGAAGAAGTTCGACAGCACCAGCGCGAACACGAGCACCGACGCCGACAGGACCCCGATGCGGACGAACGCCCCGAAGATGCTGACGTCGCCGACCAGGCTGAGGTCCGGCAGACCGCCGACGCTGCCCGGCCACTGCGGGATGTTCAGGCTCCAGCCGGAACGGTCGGTCGTCGACGGCCCGAGATCGGCGAAGGACTGCACGATCATCGCGATGGCGGTGGTGACCACAATGCCGATCAGCAGTCCGCCACGGACCTTGCGCACGACCAGGATTCCCATCAGCAGCACACCGATCACGAAGATCAGGGCGGGCAGGGTGGTGACCGAGTTGCCGACGCCGAGGCCCACCGGGACGGTGGTGTCGGCGGCGTCCGGGACACGCGTGACGAAACCGGAGTCGACCAGCCCGATGAACGCGATGAAGCAGCCGATGCCTGCGGCGATCGCCGCCTTGAGTTCCGGCGGTATGGCCGTGAAGACGCGTGTGCGCAGGCCGGTGACGGCGAGCAGCACGATGATGATGCCGTCGATGACGACCAGTCCCATGGCCTCGGGCCAGGTGACGTCGGGGACGATGGTCACCGCCAGCAGGCTGTTGATGCCCAGGCCGGTCGCGATCGCGAAGGGGTAGTTGGCCACCACGCCGAACAGGATCGACATCACGCCGGCCACCAGCGCCGTCACCGCGGCGACGGCGGCGATCGGGAGGATGTTGCCCAGCACGTCGGCGTTGCGGTTGCTGCCCGCGACACCGCCGATGATGATCGGGTTGAGCACCACGATGTAGGCCATCGTGAAGAACGTGACGAGTCCGCCACGCATCTCGCGGCCGATCGTCGACTCCCGTTCGGTGATCTTGAAATATCGGTCGATGCGTCCCGACACGGCGGTGGGGACGGCGGCGGTGCGGCCACTCAGCGACACGGGCGCAAACCTCTCTCGGTGGGCTCGATCATTGTCCGGTGTGCGCGGGTGACCTTACCCTGGGCGCATGACCACTCCCCCCGATCCGGCCTCCACCGGGCCTGCGCCCGCGGCCCTGCCCGCATTACCGGCGTGGCTGGGTTCACCTCAGGTGGTGATCTACATCGGGATGCCGCTCTGGCTCATCGCCACGATCGTCGTCGGGGTCACCGGCATCGGCAGCACCACGACGCTCATCAGCTGCCTGATCGGGCTCGGCGTCGGGTTGTTCGGTACGACGATCTTCCTCGTCCAGAGGCGCGCCAGCCGACGCGGCGACCGTTCGGCGCAGCAGGGTCTGGGCTAGGAACCGCTGCGCCGCGACCGCGACACCGATCCAGACGAGCGCGAACAGCCACCCGCCGACCACGTCGGACGCCCAGTGCACCCCGAGGTACACCCGGGACGCGCCGATGAGCAGCGACGCCGCGGGGGCGATCAGCAGGACTGCGCGGTGGCGGCGGATCCACGGCGTGCCCTGCAGCAGCGCCACCGCGATGAGGCCCAGCACCAGGGCCGACATCATCGCGTGGCCGGACGGGAACGCGTAGGTGTCGATGTCGACGAGGCGGTCGGCCCGCGGTGGTCTGTCCCGGGCGAAGAGGTGTTTGAGCCCGACCATCACGAAATAGCCGGTGGCGGAACCGGTCACGATCAGCCAGGCCTGCGAGCGTCGGTCCGACCGGGCGAACAGCAGACCTGCGACGATCGCGATGATCGTCATCGACAGGGTGTTGCCGACGGTGGTGATGACATGGAACGGGGTCTCGAGCCAGTCGAGACGGTGATCGACCACCCAGTCGGTGATGTCGTGGTCGATCTCCAGTGCGGGGAACTGCATTCTGCTGGTGCCTAGGCCTTCGGTGTCGTCGGTGTCGTCGGGGCGGGGGCGAGGAGATGGTGGATCCCGGTGTCGTCGACCCACCAGGTCACGTCCACGAGTCGGCGTCGCTCACCGCGGCGCACCTCGATCCGCAGCCGGTCGTGGATCACCACCGTGCCCGACGCGGCGGGCGCACCCCGGGTGATCGCGTCGGCGAGTGCGGTCGGCGAGTCGCGCCACGTGGTCGTCACGGCATCGTGATCGACGATCTCGGTGCGCAATTCCTCGCTTGCGGTGGGGATGTCGAGGACCGTCGCGAGTCCGGCCGCCGCTCCGGCGTCGATCGGCGGGGCGCAGATGACGGTCTCGGCCGGGTCGAGGACCTGCAGCATCCACGGGCGGTCGAGGACGAGCGCGGTGTCGGAGGTCGTCCCGGCCAGCGTGCGGACCGCGGTCGGCGCGTCGAGCCGGTCGAGGTCGATGATCCGACGCCGGTGGGCGAGCATCAGGGCCGAATGTGCGTGGGCGGCGACGCCCGGGGCGATGGCGCGGTCCGGGTCACCGAGGTGCCGGAGGACCAGTGCGGCATGGTCGTCGGACTCGATCGTCGCCCCGGCCAGCGCTCCGGCGAAACGGTCGGCGTCGGGATGGTCGATCGGGTCGAGGAGTCCGGTCAGGTCGACGTCGTCGGGGGCCCTGAGATGTCCGAGTGGGCGACCGTCGATCTCGGCGAAGGTACGCAGCCACCAGGCGGTGTAGCCGGTGCGGTCGGTCAGGGTGGCGGCGATCGTCGGGTCGTCGACCAGCAGACTCAGCGCACGATGCCAGCGGTCGGAGTCGACGAGGTCAAGGTCACGGACGGCGGTCATCTGCTGCGGCTCGGTGTCGAGGGAGTCCCACCATCGGTTCTCGTCGGGCAGGTCGTGGTCGGGGCCGGCCGGGAGTTCGTCGGCGATCAGGGTGAAACCCCACCCGATGCCGATGCGGCGCAACACCTCCGGCCCGTGACGGGCCACGGTGGCGGCGTCGACGATGCCGAACGGCGAGTCGGGCGCGAGCACCGAGGCCAGCGGACTGTCCGGCAGCAACAGTTCGTCGGCGGGTCGCAGTTCGTCGTCGGTGTCGGGGACGAGGAGGCCGCCGAGCCACTCCGGTACCGGCGCGTGCGGATCGGTGGCGAGGAGCGCGAGCACCTCCTCGGTGACCGCATCGTCGTCGGCGGTGTCGATGGCGGCGCGCAGAGCCGGGTCGTCGACGATCTCGCCGACGGTCATCCGCCGTGCACCGAGCCGTTCCAGCAGCGGATGGGCGGCGTCGGGGTGCACGGTCGGCAGCCACGAGATCGCCACTCCCGGTGCGTCGTCGGAGGTCGTCTCGTGCGCATCGGCGATGACCAGACCGCGCGCCCCGATGGACACCCGCCCGTCCGAGCGCGGGACCGGTATCGCCCCGATCTCACCGGCGGCACGGTCGTCGACGATGAGTGGCGTCAACGCGTCGTAGAGCGAACTCCACCACGCCGGTTCGCGCGTCATCCCGGTCAGCCGCTCGACGACATCGGCGAGGGTGATCTGCTCCACCCGCAGCGACCTCAGTGCAGGCAGGGATGCGGTGTCGGACAACGACGGGTGCACCAGACCGTCGAGAACGTCGGCGAGCAACGCGCCGAGGCTCTCGGTGAGACCGGCGAGGACCACCGCCCGGTCGGGTTGCGCCAGAGAGTCGTCGGCGGTGGGCAACCACCGGGAACCGATGAGGTCGTCGAGGACCGCGGTGCGCAACGCGTCGTCGACCCGGCCGGCCGCGAAGCCCGGTGTCGGCACGACGGCCAGGCGCTCGACGGGGTCGAGCGCCAGGGCGAGATGGTGGTATCCCGTTGCCACACCGGCGATGTCGGCGTCGGGGTGCAGCCCGCGTCGGTCGGGGGTGAGCGCGATGTCGGCGATGCAGAGCGCGGGCAGGGTGAGTTCGACGTCGGTGCGGGTCGGGGCATGGAGGACCTCGCCGTGCAGCGGACGGGGTCGGGTGGGCGTTCCCGGCATCAGCCATCGCGCGTGGGGTGTCCGCACCCCTACCCACGACCGCTCGCCGACGACGACGGTGTCGACACCGTCCGCGGTCGTGACCGTCCGCTCGACGCGCCGGGATCCGCATGTGATCGCCCGCAGCGCGGTCAGTTCGAGCAGCAGGGTCTCGACCTGCGCGTCCATCGCGGCGACGAGGTCGGCGGCATTTAGACCGGGTCGGAGCTCGATGACCACCTCGGTGTCGAAACCTGCAGTCGGAGAGACAGGATCGGGCCACGGCAGCCGCAGCATCGGCACACGCTCACCGGCCGGGATGCCGGCGTCGGCGAGCGCGTCGGCGGTCCGACGTGTCCCAAAGACCACGCCGCCGCGAGCGGAGCGGATGGCGACCTCGACCCCGACCGCCGCGACCGAGCTGAACCCGACTCCGAACCGACCCACCGATGAGCGGGTGGACGAATCGGGTCCGGCGGTCTTGGCCGACACCCGCAGGGCCGCGAGTGCCGCGACACCCGACCCGCTCAGCGGCGCACCGGTGTTCGCCACGTGCAGCAGATTGTCGGGCGTGGCCCAGATCGCGAGTTCGCCGTCACGGTCGACGGCCGCATCGGCGGCGTTGGCCGCGAGCTCGGTGAGCAATCGGTCCCGATAGCCGATCTCGACGAGGTCGGACTCGGAGGCGGCGTCCTCGGCGAGACGGGTCGCCGAGAGTCGCCAGGACTCGAGGACCCCGTGTCGGATCGTGGCGGTGTCGAACGGATCGAACTCGGCCACGTCGGAGGTGGTCAGTCGCTCGCGGCGACGATCTCGATGGCGCCGTCGTCGTAGGCGTCGTATGCGGGTGACCCCTCACCGGACGGGGCCTCCGCGTCCGAGTGTGCGCCGCAACCGAACTCGGCCGAGACGACCTGTCCGTCGGAGGCGTATTCGTTGGCGCAGACGCCGAAGGCGACGCGCAGCGATCCGGCCACGGGGAGGTAGAAACCGCAGGTGCCGCAGTGCAGTCGGCTGGCCGTGGCCATGTCGGACTCGGGTCCGCGCGGGCCCTCGAACCACCGCTGGGCGGCGTCGTCGCGACCCTCACGGCTGAGCACGCGGCTGCGCCCGAGTCCGAGCTCGAGTGCCACGTCGGACACCTCGTCGAGATCACCTGTCGAGGTCAGCTCGGCGGTGTCGATGTGATTGGGCACCAGACGGACATCGTCGGCGGGCGCGGCGAGCACATCGCCGGGGCTGAGATCGCCGGGCGCGATGCGCTCGATCCACGGCACCCAGGACGGAGCGGTCAGTGCGTCGCCGCCCGGCAACAGGGCGATCTCGCTGACCGTGATCTCGCCGGGGCCGGACTCGGTGTCGGGAGAGGACGCCAGCACGGCGCACCAGACCCACCCGCGGTAACCGGTGATGTCGGCCTCGAAGTAGTGCGTGACGGTGCAGTCGCCCTCGGTCACCGCACGGATGTGCGCGCCGACCGCACCCTCACCGGATGCCTCCACCGCCGACCGGGCCGCATCGACGGCAGCGGTCAGCCGGGCCTCGACCTCAGCAGGCATGTCGCTGCCCACCGAATCGACGGCAGCCGGGCTCGTCACAATATCCACGCCCCCATTCTGCCGTATACCGGCCGACACAGGGTGTTGCGGGTTGGTCGCTGTCTGGGGATAGGGAACAATCGACACGGTGAACCGACCCCACCAGCGTCGCGTACCGCGACCCACGCCCCGCCGCGGCCGTGCTCCCGGTGGAACCTCGACGGGTCGGCCCTCCGAAACACGTCGGATGCCGACGGTGGAACACCCCGGAGCGGCGAACTATCCGGCCGACACCCCTCATCGCGCGTCGGCCTACCGCCCGCCGCCGACCCACAACCCGCATCTCGATCCGTTGGATCCCGCCGACGGGCATCCCGGTGCGGCCGGTCATCGTCCCCCTCCCGGCCCCGGACCCGACGACTCCCTCGCACCCGATGCGTCGAGGGCGATGCCCCGCAAGCTGACCGTCACCCGCGTGGCGGCGTTCCGGGGACGCGAGCTGACATCGAAGGGCATCAGCCGGATCCATCGCGCCGCCACCGCCGACGGCGCCGACCGCTCAGGGCTGACCGCGCTCACCTATCCGACGATCGTGAACTTCGCCGTCGACGCGGCGATGACCGTGGCCCTGGCAAACACCCTGTTCTTCGCCGCCGCGAGCGCGGAGTCGAAGGGCAAGGTCGCGCTGTACCTGATGCTGACGATCGCACCGTTCGCGCTCATCGCACCCTTGATCGGCCCGGCCCTCGACCGGTTCCAGAAGGGTCGACGCATCGCGATGGCGTCGACCTTCGGTGTCCGTGTCCTGCTGGCGTTGCTGATCATGGCGAACTGCGGATGGGACTCCGCGTCCAACCAACTCGTCTACGACCCCTGGGTGCTCTATCCCTGTGCGCTGGGGCTCCTGGTGCTGTCCAAGTCGTTCGGTGTGCTGAAATCGGCGGTCACCCCACGGGTGTTGCCGCCGACGATCGACCTCGTCCGGGTGAACTCCCGACTCACGACGTTCGGGTTGGTCGGCGGGACCATCCTGGGCGGCGGTCTCGCCGCACTCTTCGAGACCCTGCTCGGCCGGTTCCTGCCGCTGCATCTACCCGGGGCGATGGTGTTCCTGGCCATCATCGCCACCGCGGGCGCTGTGCTGTGCATGCGGATCCCGTCGTGGGTGGAGGTCACCGAGGGTGAGATCCCCGCGACGTTCACCTATCACGGTGAGCCCGAGGCGCAGCCGGGCAAGCAGCGGACCTTCACACCGGCCGCACTGGCCGCGAAGATGCGACAACCGTTGGGCCGCAACGTCCTCACCGGACTGTGGGGAAACGCGACCATTCGCATCCTCACCGGGTTCCTGGTTCTCTACATCGCGTTCTACGCGAAATCGAACCAGGGCACCCATTCCGGGTGGATGCAGTTCGCGTTGCTCGGCGCGGTGGGTGCCGCCGCCGGCGTCGGAAACTTCGTCGGCAACGCCACCGGCACCCGACTGGAACTGAAGAACCCGCAACGCATCGTCGTGTCGGTGACCGCGGCCAGTCTCGTGGCGGCGGTTCTCGCGGCCGTCTTCGGGTCGATCCTCTTCGCCGCGCTCGCCGCGTTGGTCGCCTCGGGGACCAGCGCGATCGGCAAGGTGTGCCTCGACTCGTCGATCCAGGACGACCTGCCCGAGGAATCGCGTGCGTCGGCGTTCGGGCGGTCGGAGTCGGTACTGCAATTGTCGTGGGTGTTCGGTGCCGCGCTCGGGGTGTTGCTGCCACCGACACTGTGGATCGGGTTCACCGTCGTCTCCGTGCTGTTGGCTCTCGGGTTCGCGCAGACAGCCATCACCAATCGCGGTTCCACGCTCGTCCCCGGCTTCGGCGGCAAACGTCCCGACCAGGCGATGCCGACCGGCAGCATCCGCATGGACCCACACATGACCCGCCCCAGACCGTCGCATCCCGACACCCGCGTCGACACCCACGAGAACGGATTCTGACCGCACCGTGTTCACCCTCAAGGCAGGCGAGAAGAAGTTCCTCGCCATCGCCACCATCGTCGGTTTCCTGTTCGTCGCCGTTGTCGGCACCGCGGTCACTCTCCTCGTCCTCAACAACGACGACGAAGAGGTGCCGTACCTGCAGGCGACCACCGGCAAGTCCCTCGTGCACGTCGAGCCGACCATCCTGTGCGAGATCGACCTGTCGAACTGCAAGAAGGGTGCCGAGGGCACGTTCGCGCCCCGCGTCCCGGTGCCCGCCGGGAAGTCGATCATCGTGGCGCTCTCACGCGGCATCTTCGACGCGCCGTGGGCCCTGACGCTGGAGTTCCTGACGCCCAGGGGTTTCGAGCAGCAGCCCCCGGAGTTCTACGGGCCGGACGAGAAGTACTCGTTCACGGTCCGCTCGACCAAGGAACGTCTGCTGACCAACATCGAGGTACGCCTGCCGTCCGGCCGTACCGACACGGCAGGGGCACCGATCACCCGAGGCTTCTGGTCGATCAACACGCTGCCCGAGGGCACGCAGGTGCCGCAGGCGTTCATGGCAACCAGCGGTGTGGAGCTTCAGCCCTACAACGGTTAGAACTCGCCCTGCCTCGCCCGACTGTGCTCGAGTTCCGGGGTGCCCGCTACACGCGCTGACTGTGTGGAAACGGTCGCCGAGTGTGCTCGCAGCGGTACGTGACATGCCCACGAGACAGCGCACACTCGACGATCGGCTTCCGCACCGTCGGCGGCTTTTTTGCCGACCACCGCACGAGTTTCACACGCTGACGGTGCGGAAGCCCCGCAGTCAGCAGACCTAGTGCTCGAGCTCCTTGGCGACCGCACGAACGACCTCGGAGATGCGCTGCGCGGTCTTGCGATCCGGGTATTTGCCGTGGCGTAGGTCGGGCTGGATCTTGTTCTCGAGCAACGTGATCAGATCGGCGACCATGCCGTGCAGCTCGTCGGGCGAGTGGCGCTTGACCGGCTCACGAGCCGCCGCGGCAGCCTCGCGCGCGTTCTTCGCGACGCTGGGCGCGGGCTCGAGCACCGTCACCGACAACGCCTGCGGACCACGACGGCCCGCGGCCATGCCGAACTCGACACGCTGCCCGGGCTTGAGCGCTTCGACCCCGCCCGCGAGGGCGCTCGATCGAACGTAGACGTCCTCGCCGTCCTCCTGGGACAGGAAGCCGAAGCCCTTCTCCGCGTCGTACCACTTCACCTTGCCGGTTGGCACCGAACTCACCCTCAACTTTTGTCTGTGTCGGATCGTGCCGCGATACGTCGACGACGAACCACGGCACGAATAAAGCGCCCGACGTGGCGACCTGGGTCCCACACGTCGGAGCGCTACGGGACCATTCTACGCAGGGAATGTCCAGGTTTTTACGCGACCGAGCGGCCAGGCGCCCGCCGCGTGGAGTTCGGTTGGCAGGCGCGGCGTCCCCTGCTCTACCGTCATCGGTATGCCTGGACAACCCGGGGATCGTCTGCTGCACGCAGCTCTGGTCCTGTTCGCGATCGGCGTCGTCGCCATCGTCACGATGTTCGCCTACCCCGCCCTCGCCGACGGCGACCGTGCCCCCATCGGGGTCTACCTCCTCACGCTGGGGACCCCGATCGGCTTCGTTCTGGCCATCGTGTTCGCATTGCGGTCGGGTCGGAGGCAGCGATGAGCGCCGACCACATCGATCTGGCCCCGGGCACGGACGGCGACGCCCTGCGCGCCGCCTACAGCTGCTTCCCGTCCGGCGTGGTCGCGGTGTGTGCGCAGATCGACTCCGCGCCGGTGGGCATGGCCGCGAGTTCGTTCGCGACCGTCTCCCTCGACCCACCGTTGGTGTCGCTGTGCGTGCAGCACACGTCGAGCACCTGGCCGAAACTGCGAGATGCGCCCCGGATCGGCGTGAGCGTCTTCGCGGCCAGCCAGGATCTGCTCTGCCGGCAGCTCGCCGGATCCGCCGAGCACCGTTTCGACGGCATCGCCCCCCAGGTCAGCGACAACGGCGCACTGTTCATCCCGGGCGCGGCCGCGGTGCTCTCCTGCAGTCTCTACAACGAATTCCCCGCGGGCGACCACAACCTCGTGCTCCTGGAGATCGAGGCGCTGAGTGCGGACCCGACGATCGAACCGCTGGTGTTCCACGCGAGCACCTTCCGAGCCCTCGAGGCGCGCGCCTGATCGGCACCCGTCAGTAGGCTGGGGACATGACAGCCATCGCCCTGGGTATGCCCACGGGCATACGACGTGGGCCGGACCCGGATGACGCCGACGTGTCGGGCACATCCGGTATGCCCACGTCGGGACCGATGGTGGACACGTTCGGTCGGACGACGCGTGATCTGCGGGTCTCGCTTACCGATCGCTGCAACCTGCGCTGCACCTACTGCATGCCGGCCGAGGGACTGGACTGGCTGCCCCGGTCGGACGTGCTCGACACCGCCGAGCTGGTGCGACTGATCGGGATCGCCGTCGGCGACCTGGGCGTGACCGCCATTCGCTTCACCGGCGGCGAACCCCTGCTGCGCAAGGATCTCCCCGAGATCATCGAGGCCGTTGCGCGTCTCGATCCGCGTCCCGAGATGGCCGTCACCACGAACGGGCTCGGACTGCGTCGCCACGCGTCCCGACTGGCCGCGGCCGGCCTCGACCGCGTCAACGTCTCCCTCGACACGCTCGATCGCGACCGGTTCGCCGCCATCACCCGCCGTGACCGCCTCGACGACGTGCTCGACGGGTTGGCGGCCGCGCGTGAGGCCGGACTGTCCCCGGTGAAGATCAACGCCGTCCTGAGCCCCGACGGCGGACTCGACGACGCTCCCGCGCTGCTGCGGATGTGCCTGGACAACGGCTATGCGTTGCGGATCATCGAGCAGATGCCCCTCGACGCCGGACACACCTGGTCACGGTCGGACATGATCACCGCCGACATGGTCCACGAGCGGCTCTCCCGCGAATTCGACCTCGACGCCGACCCGCGACCACGTGGTTCGGCCCCCGCAGAGACCTGGGTCGTACGGGGCCATCGGATGCCCGGACGCGACGGTGCGATGGTCGACGCCCGGGTGGGCATCATCGCCTCGGTGACGCGACCGTTCTGCGGCGATTGCGACCGGACCCGGCTCACCGCGGACGGCGCGCTGCGGACCTGCCTGTTCTCGACAACCGAGACCGATCTGCGCGGCCTCGTGCGCGGCGGTGCCGACGACGCCGAGATCGCGATGGCCTGGCGACGGGCCACCTGGGGCAAGCTACCCGGTCACGCGATCAACGACCCGTCCTTCCTACAGCCGACACGGCCGATGTCGGCCATCGGCGGCTGAGATGACCGTCGAGGCCACCACGAGTTCGGTGCTGCGCATCGAGGTCCGGTTCTTCGCCGCCGCCAAGGCCGCGGCGGGTCGCGCGACCGATGTCGTCGAACTCCCCCACGACGCCACCGTCGGCGATCTGGAGACCGCCCTCGGCACGGACAACCCCGACCTCGCGCGCGTCCTGCTCCGCTGTTCGT
This sequence comes from Williamsia phyllosphaerae, assembly GCF_014635305.1. Classification (NCBI taxonomy): domain Bacteria; kingdom Bacillati; phylum Actinomycetota; class Actinomycetes; order Mycobacteriales; family Nocardiaceae; genus Williamsia; species Williamsia phyllosphaerae. The sequence continues at coordinate 765,473 of NZ_BMCS01000002.1, forward strand.
ATCTGCGGGATTCGATGGCCGTCCGCGACCGCGACAGGGCGCTCGCACCGTGCTCGTTGGTCGAGGTCCTGCCGCCGTTCGCCGGCGGCTGATCACTCTTCTCTGCGACCGCGTTGCGCTCTGCGAAACTCGTATTCCCACCTGAGGACGTCATCCGTTCGGATGAGGTGTGGCGTTGGTCACATCACAGAAGGGTCACAGGGAGGACACGAACTTGCTGTCAGCCCCGTGGCCTGCGGGGACGCACGGGTACTCGCCGAGACCAGCTCGCGACACTTGAAATCCTTTGCGCGACGAACGTATGACACGTACGCGAGGACCACGTAGCGTCTGCGACGGCTGCACCTGCTGCCACACCCGAAACACAAACTCCCCGTCCTCCGCGCCAAACCTCGTTCCGTGGACAGGGTCACCGATCACGAATTCAGGAACGAGGACGGGGGACCCACATCTCCTTTCGAGAACCGGGATCCCGGCGAGTCATCGCCGAGATCCCTTGGGGTGAAGCTCCACCTGTGGAGCCGGGCAACCTCTCAGCCCGAACCCGACAGCTCACTTCGTAGGCGCGTGGAGAGAGGAATACCTGTATATGTCCGGACGTCATCGCAAGCCGACCTCCACCACCCGTACCGTCGCCCGCGTAGCGGTCACCTCCGCTGTCCTCGGCGGCGGCGCCAGCATGCTTCTGGGAGTCGGCAACGCAGCTGCAGCCACCGATTCCGAGTGGAGCCAGGTCGCTCAGTGTGAGTCAGGCGGCAACTGGGGTATCAACACCGGTAACGGCTACCAGGGCGGGCTGCAGTTCAGCCCCAGCACCTGGGCCGGCCACGGTGGTACCCAGTACGCCCCCTCGGCCAACCAGGCCACCAAGGAACAGCAGATCGCAGTGGCCGAGAAGGTCCTCGCGGGCCAGGGCAAGGGCGCATGGCCGGTGTGTGGCACCGGGCTCGGCGCACCGACCCCCCGCAGCACCACCCCGGTCGACCTGCCGAAGCTGCCGAGCGTGAAGGCACCGGAGCTCAAGACCCCGGAGGCACCGGCCGCTCAGTCCGAGGCCAACAAGAAGGTCGACGAGGCACTCGCCGAGCAGAAGGTCGACCCCGCGGTCACCGCGCTCTGGGAGCAGGCCAAGAAGAGCGGCGTTCAGCTCGACGACGGCCAGCTCGCGCTGTTCAACCAGTTCAAGGGACTGCTGCCCTGATCTGACGCACTGCGTCGATCACACAGACGAAGGACCCCGCACGAGGACATCTGTCCCGTGCGGGGTCCTTTTCCAATTCCCGGGCCGCCGAGCCTGAACACGCCCCGACCGTGCCGTAAACACCCGTCGATCGTGCCGTAATCACCCGTCGAGCGTGCCTAAGAGCTCCGCCCGGGCGACCAGCGCACGCTCGACGGGTCGTTTCGGCACGTTCGGCGGGGTGTTTCGGCCCGCTCGGCGGGAGGGCGTCAGGCCGAGCCGACCCATTCGTCGCTGCCGTCGGCGAAGATCTGGTGCTTCCAGACCGGTAGGGCGTCCTTGACCGCGTCGACCATCCGCGCGCACGTCGCGAACGCCGCACCGCGGTGATCGGCCGCGACGGCGACGACCAGAGCCGCGTCACCGATCTCCAGGTCGCCGACCCGATGCGACACCGCGACGGCGCGTACCCCCTCGGCGGTCGCGGCGACGTCGGCGACGACACGGGCGATGACCTCGCCTGCGCTCGGATGGGCGGTGTAGTGGAGCGCGCCCACGTCCCGACCGCCGTCGTGGTTGCGTACCGCGCCCACGAAGTCGACGACGGCTCCCGCGGCGCCCTCGGACGCCGCCTCGACCGCGGTCCGGTGCTCATCGACATCGAGCGGCGCCTCGGTGACCATTGCGCGCACCACGACGGCGCCCATCAGTGATCGCCGCCGGCGATCTGGTCGAGCGCGTGGGTGAGGACCGGCTCGATCACGGCCAGTCCGTCGCGGACCCCACCGGTCGACCCGGGGAGGTTGACGATCAGGGTTCGCCCGGCGAGACCCGCGACCCCGCGCGAGAGGATCGCCGTCGGCACGGCATCGGATCCGGCCGCGCGGACCGCGTCGGCGAGTCCGGGAATCTCGCGATCGATGACCCCGCGGGTCTGTTCGGGGGTTCCGTCGGTCGGACTCAGCCCGGTGCCCCCGGTCGTGATGATCAGCGACACCCCCGCAGCGACACCGTCGCGCAGCTGCGCCCCGACCTCGTCGCCGTCCGGGACCACCGAGACCGCGTCCACCGCGATGTCGTGCGCAACCAGCCAGTCGGCGATGACGGGTCCGGTGCGGTCCGGGTAGGTGCCCGCCGCGGCGCGCGTGGAGGCGACGACGACGCGGGCGGTGCGCCGGCTAGTCACGGGTCCAGTGTCCGTGCTTACCGCCGAACTTCTCGACCAGACGCACGTCGTCCATGCGGGCGCGCGGATCGAGGGCCTTGACCATGTCGTGCAGGGTGAGTCCGGCGACGGCGACCGCGGTGAGCGCCTCCATCTCGACCCCTGTGCGGTCGGTGGTCTGCGCGGTGGCGGTGACGGCGATGCTGTCGGCGGCGATGTCGAAATCGACGCTGACCGACGACAGTGCCACCTGATGGCACAGCGGGATCAGATCAGGTGTGTGTTTGGCGCCCATGATCGCGGCGACGCGGGCGGTGGCCAGCGCATCACCCTTGGCGAGGGTGCCGTCGGACAGGTGACCGACGACCTCGGCGGTCGTGCGGAACGTCCCCGCGGCGACGGCGGTCCGATGGGTCACCGACTTGCCTCCGACATCGACCATCCGGGCCGCGCCCGAGGGATCGATGTGTGTCAGACCGCCCGTCGACTCGCCGTCAGGGCTCGTCGACTCGGAGTCGGGCACCGATCAGCGGTTGACGTGGGTCTCGGGGTGCACGTACGAGAGGTGCTCGACGGGCAACGGGAACTCGACGTCCCCGAACGGGGAGAGCGCACCGGAGATGCTCGCCGCGAACTCCGACACCGCGTGCTCGTGATCACCGTCGTCCGACTGGGGCCAGCCGTTGTCGACATACCGCTTCTTTTCAGCCACGGGCTCATTCTGCCATGACCCCCATCTGGTCGGTGTCACAGCCAGATAAGATCGCTTCGATGAGTTCTGACGATCGTCCCGGCACGGGCGCCGGCCCCGAGCGTCACGTGGGTCTGGCCCAGGACCTGGCCGGTCGCACGGACGAGCAACTCGTCGAACTGCTCCTCGCCCGCCCCGACCTCGCGACTCCCCCACCGACGAGCACCGCGGTCCTCGCGCAGCGGGCGCTGGCCGGTCCGTCGATCAGCCTGGCCGCCGAAGACCTCGACCTGCTCGCCGCCGCGGTCATCGAGCAGGCGATCACGGCGACCACCGACGCCGCACACCGCACGATCCTCGCCCCGACGTCGGCGAAGGCCGTCCTCTCCGCACTTGCCGGCCGAGCCGACAAGGACGACATCCGCGAACGCATCGCGTTGCTGCGCAGCCGTGCACTGCTCTGGGGTCCAGATTCCGCCCTCGAGACCGGCTCGCACACCCCGAGTGCCCTCTCGACGAGGGCGATGCACCTGAACGGTCCGCTCTCGACGATGACGCTGGCCGAGATCGCCGACGTGCTGGCGGGACTCAGCGATCGGGAACGCGAACTCATCGAGACCCTCGCCACCGGTTCCGCGTTGGGGCGCACCCGCGACGCCGCGCCCGACGCCGACCCGGCCCGCCCTGTCCCGCACCTGATCTCACTCGGACTGCTCGCCCGGGTGGACGACCAGACCGTCGAGCTCCCACCGGTCCTCGGTCAGTTGCTGCGCGGCGAGAAGCCGGCCGAGCCGAACGACCTGCGCGCACCGGCGCTCGTCCCGGCCGACACGACCCGCAAGTTCAAGGCGGCCGACGTCGAGGCCGCGGCCGGCGGTGAGGCCCTCGAACTCCTGCGCCATCTCACCGACACCGTCGAGGTCCTCGGCCGGTCGCCGGCGCTCGTGCTGCGTGCAGGCGGGCTCGGGGTCCGCGAGATGCGACGACTGTCCAAGGCAACCGGAATCGACATCGTCCGGCAGGGTTTCGTGATCGAGCTGCTCGCGGGCGCCCGTCTGATCGACAACGGGTTCCCCGACCCGCCGATCGACAGCGGCGAGACCGCGTGGACGCCGACCGTGACCGCCGACCAGTGGCTGCACCAGCCGCCCGAACGTCGGTGGTACGCCATCGCCGACGCGTGGATGACGTTGCCGCGCCGGCCGTGGCAGATCGGCGAGGACAGCGCCGAGGGGTCGGCGATCCCGTCGTTGGCGGGTGACCTCTATGACGTGCAGGCCCCGGTCGAGCGCCGGATGTTGTTGAGCGCGTTGGCCACAGGTACCTCCGGCGTGTCGGTCGACGTCGACTCCCTGGCCCGTCTGATCGGCTGGCGACACCCGCGGTGGCAACGTCGGATGTCGCGACGACTCATCGACGCGACCCTCGAGGAGGCCCGGTCGCTCGGACTCGTCGCCCATGGCGCGCTCACCGCTGCGGGACGGGCCATCATCGCCGACCCGGCCACGCAGAACGGCGATCCGGAGAAGGCGGTGTCGACGGTGATGGGGCGCGCGTTGCCCGACCCGATCGACTTCTTCCTCACCCAGGCCGACCTGACCGTCACCGCACCCGGACCGTTGACACCGGAGCTCTCCGCCGAGCTGGCCCTGGTCGCCGACCTGGAATCCGGTGGTGCGGCGTCGGTCTACCGCGTCACCGATTCGACGGTGCGTCGCGCGTTGGACACCGGCCGCACCGGGACCGAGCTCACCGGCTTCTTCACCGCGCATTCGAAAACCCCGGTTCCCCAGTCACTCGAATACCTCATCGACGACGTCGCCCGCCGACACGGCCAACTCCGCGTCGGCGTCGCCTCGGCGTTCATCCGGTGCGAGGACCCCACGACGCTCGCGGCCGTTCTCGCCTCCCCGGTCGCGGAGACGCTCGCCCTGCGTGCGCTGGCCCCGACCGTCGCGATCTCCCAGGCCTCACTGAAGACGGTGCTCGACGAGCTCCGCGCGGCCGGGTTCGCCCCGGCCGGCGAGGACAGCTCCGGCGACCTCGTGGATCTGCGTGAGCGCGGCGCCCGGGTCCCGGCCCTGCGGGCGGTGCGCCGGTCGCCGCGCCGACCGGTCGCGAGCCCCGAGCAGATGACGACCGTGGTGTCCCGGATGCGCACCCAGGACGCCGCGGTCTCGGCCGTACCGTCGGGAGCGACGGGCAACTCCGTCCGCGCCGGCGGCGGCGAACCGGCGACGGCGCTGCTCCAGCTCGCGATGCGGGTGGGCCGCAAGGTCCGCATCGGTTACGTCGACGCGCACGGCTCGGCGAGCCGCCACATCGTCGTCCCACGTCTCGTCGGCGCAGGTCAGCTGATCGTCACCGAGGACGACGGCCTCTCCGACCAGCACTACGCCCTGCATCGGATCACCTCGGTGGAGCTGATCGAGGAGTAGCCGTCGGGGACGCGGCGACGCGGTGTCACAGAACCGTGGACAATGGACAGGTGACCGAAGGCCCACTGATCGTCCAGTCCGACAAGACCCTGCTCCTCGAGGTCGACCACCCGCGAGCCGCCGAGGCGCGTGCCGCCATCGCGCCGTTCGCCGAACTCGAGCGCGCCCCCGAACACGTGCACACCTACCGGGTGACGCCGCTCGCACTGTGGAATGCCCGTGCCGCGGGCCACGACGCCGAGCAGGTCGTCGACGCTCTGGTCAGCTTCTCCCGCTACGCCGTGCCGCAGCCCCTGCTGATGGACATCGTCGACACGATGGGACGCTTCGGCCGACTGCAGCTGGTCAAGAGCCCGGTACACGGACTGATCCTGGTCAGCTACGACCGCGCGGTGCTCGAGGAGGTGATGCGCCACAAGAAGATCGCGCCGATGCTGGGCGCGCGTATCGACGACGACACGATCATCGTCCACGCCTCCGAGCGTGGACACATCAAGCAGATCCTGCTCAAGATCGGCTGGCCCGCCGAGGACCTCGCGGGCTACGTCGACGGCGAGGCCCACCCGATCGAGTTGGCCGAGACCGACTGGGAGCTGCGCGATTACCAGCAGATGGCGGCCGACTCGTTCTGGGCCGGCGGTTCGGGCGTCGTCGTACTCCCCTGTGGTGCGGGCAAGACGATGGTCGGCGCCGCGGCGATGGCCAAAGCCGGTGCCACCACCCTGATCCTGGTGACCAACACCGTCGCCGGTCGGCAGTGGAAGCGCGAGTTGGTCGCGCGGACCTCGCTGACCGAGGAGGAGATCGGTGAGTACTCCGGTGAGCGCAAGGAGATTCGTCCGGTCACCATCGCCACCTATCAGGTGATGACGCGTCGCTCCAAGGGTGAGTACCGCAACCTCGAGCTGTTCGACTCCCGCGACTGGGGTCTGATCATCTACGACGAGGTCCACCTGCTGCCCGCACCCGTCTTCCGGATGACCGCCGACCTCCAGTCCCGTCGCCGCCTCGGCCTCACCGCGACGCTCGTGCGCGAGGACGGGCGCGAGGGTGACGTGTTCAGCCTCATCGGACCGAAGCGCTATGACGCGCCGTGGAAGGACATCGAGGCGCAGGGCTGGATCGCCCCGGCCGACTGCATCGAGGTCCGGGTCACCCTGACCGACGAGGAACGTCTGCAGTACGCCGTCGCCGAGCCGGAGGAGAAGTACAAGCTCTGCTCCACCGCCCACACCAAGGTCAACGTGGTGAGGTCCATCCTGGCTCGCCACGAGGGGTCGCCGACGCTGGTGATCGGCGCCTACATCGATCAGCTCGAGGAACTCGGGGAGGCGTTGGGCGCGCCGGTGATCCAGGGGTCGACGAAGAACAAGGACCGCGAGATCCTTTTCGAGCAGTTCCGCCGCGGCGAGGTCTCGACCCTCGTGGTGTCGAAGGTGGCGAACTTCTCGATCGACCTACCCGAGGCGTCTGTCGCGGTGCAGGTCTCGGGAACCTTCGGTTCCCGTCAGGAGGAGGCCCAGCGACTGGGCCGACTGCTGCGTCCGAAGAAGGACGGCGGACAAGCCCACTTCTACTCGGTGGTCTCCCGCGACACCCTCGACGCCGACTACGCCGCGCACCGTCAGCGTTTCCTCGCCGAGCAGGGCTACGCCTACCGGATCACCGACGCCGACGATCTGCTAGGGCCGGCGATCGGCTGATCCCCGGCGGATCAGGACGACGCGGGGGCCAGGCAATACGACACCGGTTCCGGCACCGGGAAGGCGAGGACCCGTCCCGTCGGGCAGAAGTTGGGTGACGTCGTAGACTGCTGGTCGAGGACCTTCACGATCACCTCCGTCGATCCGGACGGGGCGGAGCAGTCCGACTCCTTGACCCCGGACAGGGCCGCATCGTCCTGAGCGGGAAAGCTGTAGCACTTCCCCACCCGGAAATTCGGTGCGAGACACAGCTTCCCGAAGTCGGGGGACGTGATCTGCGCGAAGTTCTCCCCCGCGCACGGCAGTGATGTCACCGAGAACTTCTGGACCACCTTGAAGGTGAACGACGAGTCACTGCAGCTCGCCTGCTTGGGGGTGAGGGCGGCGTTCTCGCCCGAGACGGTGATGCAGTCGCCCACCGACACGTCCTTGTCGGTCGAGACGACATCGTCGGCGAGCACTGCTCGGGCCCCGGCCAGGATCAGTGCGATCGCGATGACCACACCGACGATGATCCAGACGATCCGCTTGCTCGACTTCCGCGGCGGGGGTGGTGGCGGGCCACCGAACGCCGGATAGGGGTTCGGACCGAAGCCACCGAGGCCGGGCGCCGGGTACCCGGCCGGTGGCGGACCGAAGCCGGGTGGCGGCGGACCGTAACCGGGTGGTGGGGCGTGACCCCCGGGCGGCGGGCCGTAGCCAGGCGGCGGTGGGCCGTATCCGGGAGGTGGTGGACCGTATCCCGGCGGCGGGTACTGCGGCCCGTTCTGATCTGGACGGTTCTCGGGCCCCACCATGGTCGCACTCCGCTCTCGTCGGCCGTTCGGCGTCGGCTCACGGTAGCGGACACAGCCGGTCACTGCGTGGGCAACACCTCGGCGCAGTAGCTCAGCGGCTTCGGCAGGTCGAACGCCAATGACTGCCCGGAGCACGATGACACATCGGTCGAGTCGGTGCGGTCGGTCACCCGCACCACCTCGGCACCGGATGACGGATCGGGCGACGAACAGTCGACGATCTTGAAGTCGGAGAACGAGCCGGTTGACGACGGGAACTGGTAGCACTTGCCGACCGTGAGATTCGGTACGAGGCAGAGCTTTCCCTTGTCTTTTTGTGTCAACGACGAGTACTTCCGGTCCTGGCACGAATCGGTGGTGTTCTCGAGTTTCTGGGCGACGATGAAGGTGAAGGCACTCGAGTCGCACGGCGTCGACTTCGGTTGCGCATCCCCCCTTTCCTCGGTGACCGAGATGCAGTCCCCGACGGACGCGTCGTCGATGTCGTTGATGTTGTCCCTGGTGGCGATCACCGCGACGACGATTATCGCGATAATCAGGACGATGATCACCCCGAGCGCGATGAACAGCAGCTTCTTGCGGGAGCGTTTCGGCGGCGCACCGTAGGCTCCCGGAACCCCGGTGGCGTAGGCAGGCATGCCGCCGGGTCCGCCCGGCGGCGGGAACTGTTGTCCACCCGGCGGCGGGTAGAACGGGGGTTGGCCACCCTGCGGCGGGAACTGTTGCCCGCTCACAGGCGGGTAGGACGGAGGTTGTCCACCCGGTGGCGGATACGACGGAGGCTGGCCACCCGGCGGCGGGTACTGCGGTGGTTGTCCACCCGGCGGCGGATATTGGGGGCCATCCTGCTGTGCGGGATCGTCGGGGGATGTCATCGGTGTTCTCCGCTCGCTCGGTAGGCGATACAACGCGCGAAGATTACCGCGCATATCGCCCATCGGCGACCGTTATCGCAGGTTGAGCGCGCGCACGATTCTCAGGCGGGGATGTCGGAGGCGGGCGCGTAGCAGTAGCCGACGGGCCGGGGCAGCGCGAACGACACCGAGGCCTCGGACTCGGCGCAGTCCGGGTCCGACGTTCCGTCGAGCCGTTTGGTGATCTCGAGGATCGGGTGGCCACTGCCCGAAGGCGGCGTCGCACAGCTCCGTTCGCGGTACGTGGCGTCCGGATCCGTCGCCCGGGGCACCTCGTAGCAGTGGCCCGCGCGCCAGTTCGGCGCCAGACAGAGGATGCCGCCGCCCTCGAACGAGATGCGCGAGTAGTCGTTGGTCGCGCAACGGACTCCGGACTGCGACGACCTGGACGCGACATAGAACGTGAAATCGTCGGAATCGCAGTCGGCCGTCCGCGCTTTCACCGTCCCCTCGCCCGTGGTGGTGACGCGGACGCAGTCTCCGGCCGACACATCGGTGGCGTCGGTCACCAGGGTGCGCGCGGTGAGGGCGAAGACGACGGCGATGGCCACGGCGAGCGCGACGATGACGGCCAGCGCGACGAGCGGAGCCCGGAACGGGTGGCTCCGCCTCGGGGGCAACGGCGCGCCCGGAGGCGGGCCGTACGGGTACGGATTCGGCGGTGAGGTCATCGGATTCGACAGTATCGAAAGACCGGCAACGACGCCCCGGGCGGTCCCGTCGATGTGACAACCTGTGATCCATGCGCACCGTCACGCGACTGGCTCCGTTCGCCACCACGATCTTCGCCGAGATGTCCCAGCTGGCCGCCACCCACGACGCCATCAACCTCGGTCAGGGGTTCCCCGACACCGACGGACCGCAGGCGATGCTCGACGCGGCACGGGGCGCCATCGCCGAGGGCCACAACCAGTACCCGCCCGGTCCCGGCATCCCCGCGCTGAGGCAGGCCGTGGCCGACCACCAACTGCGCTGCTACGGACTCGAATACGATCCGGCCTCCGAGATCCTCATCACCGTGGGCGCGACCGAGGCGATCGCCGGATCGCTCGTCGGGTTGGTCGAGGCCGGTGACGAGGTGGTGATGATCGAGCCGTACTACGACGCCTACGCCGCCGCGACCGCGATGGCCGGCGGCGTCCGACGCACGGTTCCGCTCGTCGCCGACGGCGACGGGTTCGTCCTCGACCGCGACGCGCTGGCGAACGCGATCACCGACGCCACGCGTGTGCTCATCGTCAACAGCCCGCACAACCCGACCGGCACGGTGCTCGGCGACGACGACCTGGGTGCCATCGCCCGGGCCTGCATCGATCACGACGTCATCGTCATCAGCGACGAGGTCTACGAGCACCTCGTCTTCGACGGCCGCGCCCACACGACGATCGCCGCACTCCCCGGGATGCGCGAGCGCACGCTGCGGATCTCCAGTGCCGCGAAGACGTTCAACGTGACCGGCTGGAAAGTCGGGTGGGTCAGCGGGCCCGCCGATCTCGTCGCGGCCGCCCGCACGGCCAAGCAGTTCATGTCCTACGTCGGCAGCGGACCGTTCCAACCGGCCATCGCCGTCGCCCTGAACACCGAGATGGACTGGGTGCGCGAGTCCTGTGCCTCGCTGTCGGCCAAGCGCGACCTGATCTCCGGCGCCCTGCGCGACGCGGGCTTCGGAGTGCACCGCACGGAGGGCACGTTCTTCGTCTGCGCCGATCCCCGACCGCTCGGATACACCGACGGGGAGCAGTTCTGCCGTGACCTGCCCGCACGGGTCGGCGTGGCCGCGGTCCCGGTCAGCGCCTTCGTCGACCACCCCGAACCGTGGGCACACCTGGTCCGGTTCGCCTTCGCCAAACGCGACGAGGTCCTGCTCGAGGGCGTCGAGCGACTGCGACGCCTCCAGCCCTGACCCGCGTCGGCCCTGCCGCGGACCGTCGAACCTGCTCGCACAGGTGTTCGATCATCGCTACAGTGGGGAGATGAACGCGGTCGGCCTGCAGGGATCTCTGTTCGACGAGGGTGTCGAGGCACCTGACCTCGGCGAGCTGGGTCCGCGTGTCCGACGCCGCGTGCTGACCGACGGCGCCTGGGTCGACATCCGACCCGGTTGGATCGCCGGGACCGATCCACTGTTCTCCCACCTGCGCGACGAGGTGCCCTGGCGCTCGGAACGCCGTCAGATGTACGACCGGGTGGTCGACGTCCCCCGCCTGGTCCGCAACTATCAGGCCGACGCGGCGTTCCCCCACCCGATCCTGACCGAGGCGCGCGACGCCCTCAGCGCCCACTACCGACCCGAGCTGCCCGAGGGCTTCGCGACCGCCGGTCTCTGCTTCTATCGGGACGGTTCCGACAGCGTCGCGTGGCACGGTGACAACATCGGTCGCGGCAGCACCGAGGACACCATGGTGGCCATCGTCTCGCTCGGCGCTCCACGCGCGCTGATGCTGCGTCCGCGCGGCGGCGGCGCGTCACTCAAATTCGTTCTCGCGCAGGGCGATCTGCTCGTCATGGGTGGGAGTTGCCAGCGAACATGGGAACACGCGGTACCAAAAGCCGCAGGCGTCGGACCGCGCATGAGTGTGCAATTCCGACCCCACGGGGTCTGGTGACCGGTCGGTCTCAGATGTCGTAGGAGACGCCGGTCAGTTTCTCCGACGCGAGCCAGAGCGCCTGTGCGACACCCTCGTCGCGGGCCTTGGGCATCGCCTTCGTCAGAGTCGGTGCTCCGCGAAGACCGCCCAGCCCGCTAGGACCGTAGAACGCACCCGATGCCGCGTCCGGCGAGGCGGCCGCATACAACTCCGGCAGCGCGCCGTCAGCCGCCGACTGTCCGATGAGGTTGGTGACCTTCATGATCCGGTCGTAGATCGACTGCGTGTGCGACTGCAGTTCCGTGCGCGCATATCCGGGGTGGGCGACCATCGACGACACGGCTGATCCGGACCGACCCAGCTTGCGGGCGAGTTCGAAGCCGAACAGCAGGTTCGCGAGCTTGGACTGGCCGTAGGCCGACCAGCGCTCGTAGCGGCGGTGGTCGTAGTTGAGGTCGTCGAGATCGATCTTGCCGAGCACGTGGGCGAACGACGACACGGTGACCACGCGGTCGGTGATCTTCGGCAGCAGCAGACCGGTGAGCGCGAAATGCCCCAGGTGGTTCGTCCCGAACTGCATCTCGAATCCGTCGGCGGTCCGCTTCTTCGGCACCGCCATCACACCGGCGTTGTTGATGAGAACGTCGACGGTGTCGATGCCGTCGGCGAATCGGCGGACCGACGCGAGGTCGGCCAGGTCCAGCTCGGCCACCGATGCATTCGACCCGATGGCCGCCGCCACCGGTTTTGCCTTCTCGACGGTGCGGCACGCCAGGATCACCGTCGCGCCCGCGGCCCCGAGAGCCTTCGCCGCCTGCTCACCGAGCCCACTGTTGGCGCCGGTGATGACCACGGTGCGGCCCTGCTGATCCGGGATGTCCCTACTCGACCAATTCGTCACCGCAACGATGCTACGCGGGCTGTGGGGCGGACCCGGTACCGTTTGCCCATGCCCGCCAGCCCGACGTTCGACGATGTCGCCGCGGCCGCCGACACCCTCGACGGTGTCGCGCACCGCACCCCGGTCCACACGTCGCGGATCGTCGACGAGCAGGCCGGCATGTCGCTGTTCTTCAAGTGCGAGAACTTCCAACGCATGGGCGCGTTCAAGTTTCGCGGCGCATACAACGCGGTGAGCAGGCTGACCGCAGAGCAACGCCGGGCCGGGGTGGTGACCTTTTCCTCCGGCAATCACGCCCAGGCACTGTCGCTGGCGGCTCGCCTGCACGACACCACCGCGACCATCGTCATGCCGCACGACGCGCCGCGGCCGAAGGTCGAGGCGACACTCGGATACGGCGCGACGGTGGTGCGCTACGACCGTTACACCGAGGACCGCGAGGCCATCGCCACCGACATCGCGCAGTCGCAGGGCCGGTCGGTTATCCCGCCCTACGACCATCCCCACGTACTGGCCGGGCAGGGCACCGCGGCGGCCGAGTTGTTCACCGACGTACCCGGTCTCGACGCACTCCTGGTCCCACTCGGCGGCGGCGGGCTGCTCAGCGGGTCACTGCTCGCCGGTGTGGGCCTGTCCCCCGACACCCAGGTGTTCGGGGTGGAGCCGGCGGCCGGCGACGACGGGGCGCAGTCGCTGCGGGCCGGCGAGATCGTCCACATCGATCCTCCGCGGACAATCGCCGATGGCGCCCAGACCACCCACCTCGGTCGGCATACCTTTCCAATCATCGCCGAGCTCGTCACCGACATCCTCACCGCCACCGACGAACAGCTGATCGCGGCGATGCACCTGGTGGCCACGCGGATGAAACTGGTGATCGAGCCGACGGCGGCGCTCGGGCTCGCCGCGGCCATGGCGAACCGGGACCGCTTCGCCGGTCAGCGGGTGGGGCTGCTCGTCTCGGGCGGCAACGTCGACCTCACTCGGTTCGTCTCCCCCACACCTTGATCTGATCCGTCGCGGATCGATCAGCCGCGACGGCCCTTCAGCATGGCCAACGGCAGGCGGATCAATCCGTCGACGATGTCGGAAAGACTCGACGCGTCGGCCTCCTCGTCGTCGTCGTCGACAGGGGCGAACAGTTCGGTCTGCGCCGCGCGGCCCCGCAGCGCGACGCTACCCAGCGAGACCCAGTTCCAGACCTCCGCGTACTCATCGGCACCGGACTCGAGCTCGCCGGCCTCGGAGTACTCGAGATCGGTGTCGTCGAGATCGGTGTCGTGGCCCCACGCGGACTGCTCACGGTCATCGATGTCGTCGTCGCTGACGGTGCTCGCCGCGATCGCCGCCCCACTGGCCAGGACATTGGAGCGTGCGGTCTTGGCGATCTCGGCCAGGCGCGCGCATTCGTTGACCGGGTCGCCGATGACCGTGTACTCGTATCGGGTCTCGGCACCGATGTTGCCAGCGAAGACGGCTCCGGCCGAGGTACCGATGCCGCAGCGCAGCGGGTGCAGCGCCTCGAGTTCGGGTCCCAGCTCGCGGGCGGCCCGCAACGCCGCTCCTGCGGGATCGTCAAGCGGGGTGGGGGCGCCGAACACGGCCAGTGCGGCGTCACCCTCGAACTTGTTGATGAAGCCGCCGTGGCGGGCCACCACCTCGGCGACGATCGTGAAGAAGCGGTTCAGCATCTCGGCGACGGTCTCGGGATCGGTCGACTCGGCGAAGCGGGTGGAGCCCTCGATGTCGACGAACAGGACCCCGACGTCGGTTTTCACGCCGTGCATGCCGGACTCGCGACGCATGGCCTGGTCGGCGACCTCGCTGCCGACGTGCCGGGCGAACAGGTCCCGCATCCGCTCACGCTCGCCGAGACCGTCGACCATCTCGTTGAAGCCGTGCTGCAGGATGCCGAGCTCGGAGGAGTCGTAGACGTCGACCTTCGCGCCGTATTCGCCGACGCTGAGCTTCTCCACCGCGCGCCGCATCCCGCGCAGCGGATCGGTGATCGACTTGGATATCAGCGCGATGGCGCGGGCGCCGCTGAGCAGGCACACCGACGCCAGCACGACCGTGGGGATATCCAGAGCTGTGCTGCTCGTGGGCACCCAGCCGATGGCGCGCCCGATGTTCATCATCAGCATGCCGATCAGCGGCACACCGCTGCAGACGATCCAGAGGACGATCATCCGCTCGCGGACCCCGAGCATCGGCCGACGAGGTGGGGCATCGCGCATCGCGGCGGCGACCACGGGACGCCCGGCACGCTCGAGGATCATGTAGGTGACGCAACCCGACGACGCGCCGGCGAGCGTGAACGCGCTGAACACGACGATGAGCTTGATCAGTCCGACGTCGTACCCGATAGCGATGTAGGTGAGGACGCCCGCGGCCCATCCGAAGGCGGTCGCGAGAACGCCGAGCATCGGCAGCTTCTGCACGGATCGTCGACGGTCGGTGTCGGCGGGGGTGCCGCTCACGAACCACCGAATCTGCGGCATCAGCAGGAACAGGCCGGCGATCAGATCGACGACGACCCCGACGAGCAGGGCGGCGATGATCGCGGCGATGTTCTGGCCACCGGTACCGGGCTGGGCGACGAGGTCGCCGCCGGTGGTCACCAACGCGACCAGGAACACCGTCTCGATGCCGACGATCACGTTGGTCAGGACGATGCCGACGGTGGCCACCGTGATCAGGCGCCGCGCGGCCGATTGACGCTCGGCGACGTCGATGGTCGACCAATCCCGACCGGCGTACTGATAGTCACCCGCAACCGACTGCAGGAGATCGAATCCGGGCAGACGTGAGGGACGGAGCAGGCGCTCACGCGGAGTCCTGCCCCCGAACTTCCGCACGTTTGCGGTTGCCCGTCGATTCATGTCGGTCACCCGCAATCCCCTGATCGGCGGCGTCGCGTTCGCCGTGACGGCGCATTCGAATGACACCCCGTGGGCTGCTAACGCAATACCTGTTGCGCAAATGCTACATAACGCAACACCACTTGCGTTAGGCTCGGCCGCGTGACCAGCCCTCCCACGTCCCACAAACGCGGGAAAGCCGTCCGTGACGGGGTTCTCGCCGCGGCGGTGAATGAGCTGCTCAACACAGGTTTCGACGGTGTGACGATCGCCTCGGTGGCCGAGTCCGCCGGCGTACATGTGACATCCGTCTACCGACGGTGGAAAACCAAGGAACAGCTCATCACCGACGCCTTGCTGAACCACATCGACCCTGCCGTCGAGGTCCCCGACACCGGCGATCTCCGACGCGACCTCGTAGAGCTGACGAGCAATCTGCACGAGTCGCTGTCCTCGCCACAGAGCAAGGCGATGCTGCGGTTGGCGAGCATGCCGTTGGAGATCGACCGGCTCGAGGAGGCCCGCAGGCGGGTTCTCGACGCTCGGATGGACGCCATGGGCGTTGTTCTCGACCGGGCGGCGGAGCGCGGCGAGATCGACGCCGCGGTCGACCGGCGTCTGGCCCTGGAGTTCCTGCACGCGCCGATCTACACGCGCGTGCTGCTGACGCGAGATCAGGTCGACGAGGCCTACATCGGCGGCCTCGTCGACCTGTTGCTCGACGGCGTACGCGCGCGTTGACGCATCGGGTCAGCGTCGCGCCCAGAACTGGCTGAGGGCAACGCGATACGCCTCTTCCTGCATGCACCTACGGTTCTCGCGACGCAGGCGAGCCTGCTCACGCCGCGCTGCCGCCGATTCGATCGGAGTGTCCCGCCTGCGTCGCATACGCGTCAGCGAGGCTCCGACCCCCAGGGTCCAGGTGATGGTCGAGGTGGTCATGGCTTTCCTCCAATCGGTGAGTGTGCGAACTGCTTTCACCGATGAAGGTAGAGACTCGACCCTCGATCTGTCGCCTGATTTATTGCCCTGGAAAACAATTGGCGCGGCCACCCTCGCGAATGCAAGGATGGCCGCGCCAGAGTGCGCCTGGGGGTAAAGATCAGGCCTTGTTCGCCTCGATCTCGAGGACGATCTTGATCTTGTCGCCGACGACGGTTCCACCGGTCTCCAGCGGCATGTCGATGTCGATGCCGAAGTCCTTGCGGTTCAGCTCGATCGAGGCCTCGAAGCCCGCGACCTCGCCCTGGCCCATGCCCGGGTTCACGCCGTTGAACTCGAGGTCGAGATCGACGGTCTTGGTGACGCCCTTGAGGGTGAAGTCACCGGTCAGGATGTAGTCGCCACCCTTCTTCGCAACCGACTTCGAGGTGAAGGTCGCGGTGGGGTGCTTCTCGGCGTCGAAGAAGTCGCCCGACTTGATGTGGCCGTCGCGCTGCTCGTTGTTGGTGTTGATCGACGTGACGTCGATCTCCGCGGTCACCGACGGGGTGCCGTCCTCGGCGATGGTGATCGCGCCCGAGAAGGTGTCGAAGGTCCCGCGGACCTTGCTCACCATGAGGTGGCGGACGGAGAACGAGATCGCGGAGTGCACCGGATCGATGGTCCAGGTGCCTGCGGACAGTTCGGTGGTGGTGATGGTGTCGGACATGGGGTTCTCCTACGGGTCTGGCGGGCGAACCGGGACGGTTCGTGGTGCTTACCCCTCATCTAACCGGACCACGGTCCGATTGTATTCCGGCCCCCGGCAAATTCTCGAAAAACTTTCGTCTGCTCTGGTCAGCGCCACGCGAAGACGGGCTGCTCGAGCTCGTCGACCCGGGTGTGGCGGCCGCGCAGAACCACCTCGGCGAATTGGTAGATGACCGCCGCGGTCGGGGCGTGGACCAGGGACCCGACAATCGGGAGCTGGATCACCGGGCGCGGTGACTCGGGGATGGAGATGAACCGCGGGGTGACCGCGACCTCCTGCATCGGGACGAAGAACAGGTGCTCGACCTCGTCACGACTCGGTGTGGTGTCGCGATCGGCGCCGGCCCAGCAGACGATCGGGGTGATGACGTACCCCGACCGGGTCGGATAGTCGTCGAGGCGACCGAGGACCTCCGAGCGGTCCACCGCGACGCCGATCTCCTCGTGCAGTTCACGCAGGGCCGCGGTCTCGACATCTTCGCCGGAGTCGAGCCGCCCACCGGGCAGCGCGAACTGGCCCGGGTGCTCCCGCATCTTCGACGGGCGCTTGGTGAGCCAGATGCCGTAGGTCCCCTTCGCCGAGGTCACCGCGACCGCGACGGCCGCACGTCGGGAGTCGCCGAGGGCCGCGTCGGTGGGCGTGAACCCCTCGAGCCGCGCGGTGATCTGCGCGCGGATGCCGGCATCGTCGGCGGTCAGGTCGATCATCGCTCCACTGTGCAACGCAGGTCGGTCGCCGCGCACGGCAGGGTGCGTCGCCACAATGATCGCCGGCCCGGTCAGGGAATCGTCCCACCATCGGGCGAGACGTTCCCGAGCGATCTGGAACACGTTATTGTCGGATGACCGCGTGCCGCGCGGATCCCGTACGCGCGAAAGAGGTCCGATGACGTTCACCCTTGCCCTCACCGACGATCAGGTCCAGTTGCGAGACTGGGCACACGAGTTCGCCGAGAAGGTCATCCGCCCGGCCGCGCCGGAGTACGACGAGAGCGAGTCCACACCGTGGCCGGTCCTGCAGGAGGCCGCGAAGGCGGGTCTGTACGGCTTCGACATCATGGCGTCGCTGCGTGAGGACAAGACCGGGCAGAGCTTCCCGATCCTCACCGAGGAACTGTTCTGGGGTGACGGCGGCATCGGGCTGTCGATCATGGGAACGGGGCTCGCAGCCGCAGGCATCGCCGCGGCGGGCACCATCGAGCAGGTCATCGAGTGGGTGCCGCAGTGCTACGGAACCGAGACCGAGGTGAAGGTGGCCGGGTTCTGCTCGTCCGAGCCCGAGGCCGGCTCGGATGTGGCCAACATGCGCACGTCGGCCAAGTACGACGAGGCTGCCGACGAATGGATCATCTCCGGCCAGAAGGCTTGGGTCACCAACGGCGGCATCGCCGATGTCCTGGTGGTCCAGGCCGTGGTCGAGCCGGGTCTCGGATCGCGGGGCCAGGCTGCGTTCGTCCTGAAGTCCGACACCGCCGGGATCGCGTCGCCGAAGAAGCTGCGCAAGCACGGCCTGCGGGCATCGAACACCGCCGACATCTTCTTCGATGACGTGCGCGTCCCCGGCAGCGCACTGCTGGGCGGCAAGGAGAAACTGGACGAGAAGATCGCCCGCGCCAAGGAGGGCCAGAAGACGGGCGGGCAGGCCGCGATGGCGACGTTCGAGCGGACCCGTCCGCTGGTGGGCGCGATGGCGATCGGCATCGCGCGCGCCGCCTACGAGTTCGCCCTCGACTACGCCAAGGACCGCGTGGTGTTCGGCCGACCCATCATCGAGAACCAGGCCATCTCGTTCATGTTGGCCGACATCGCCACCGAGATCGACGCCGCTCGCCTGCTGGTCCGGCGGGCGTCGTGGATGGCCGAGAGCGGTCAGCCGTTCACCGCCGCGGAGGGGTCGATGAGCAAGCTCAAGGCCGGCCGCGTCGCGGTCTGGTCGACCGAGCGTGCGATCCAGATCCTCGGCGGCGTCGGTTACACCCGCGAGTACCCGGTGGAGCGGATGCACCGCGACGCCAAGATCTTCGACATCTTCGAGGGCACCGAGCAGATCCAGCAGCTCGTCATCGCGCGGTCGATCTCGGGTGTGCGCCTGTCCTAGACGGGTCAGATCCGTAGCTCGTCGGTGCTGACCGCCGCACGCTCGCGTGTCGCGACGGCCAGGTGGTGACTGATCACGGCAAGGGTGAACAACCCGACGGCCAGGCTCGCCAGCGCACCGAAACCCTGCTGCGCGAAATCGACGAGTGCGTTGAACGTCGTGAAGATGAGCGCTGCCGCACGCAGGAAGCGCAACGGCCACAACGCCGTCGTCCGGCAGCGCGCGAGCAGCGACGGCAGGGCCAATGCGACGGTGACACAGCCGGATCCGAACAGGATCAGGTTGGAGATGGTCGGTGGCGTGAACACCAACTCGACGCTGTCGCGCGCGGTGGTGATGCCGTCGACGAACATGCCCAGGGCGCCGGAGACCACCGTGACGATCGACGTGACGACCATCAGCCACCCCATCACCGACACCCAGCGGGGACTGCGCAGGAACCCGGGCACCAGTGACGGCACCCGCAACCGCAGGCGGCGCAGGCGATCCGACGACGGCGGGCACGCGTCGAGGGTGGCCCGGATCCCGGCGGTCGCGCGCGGGTCGGCGCCCTGTTCGGTGGCCCGGTCGAGGAACTCGACCGCCCACTGACGACGCGCGTCGGGCAGTCCGTGGGCGACCCCTTCGGCGGCGATGGCCGCGGCGTTGGCGAGACTCTCGGTGACCGACGGGTGCCGGAAGTCGCGGATGAGTCGGGCCGCGACGAGCACGACGACGAGGCAGATGTACATGATCTCGGCCGACGGTCCGTAGAAGTAGTCGTTGGTCTTCGTGACGAACTTGCCGATCTCGTCGAGGAACAACCCGAGGCCGATACCGCCGGCGACGATCGCCGTCACCCGCGCGGCGAACCCGATCATCAGCCAGCCCACCACGAGCGCGACGGTCATCAGTGCGCCGCCGTAGAGGGCGTGCGCGATGTGCAGCGATCCGCTGCCGACCTGCGGGTAGTCGGTGATCCACAGATACAACCGCGTGATCAGGATGGTCACGATCGCGATGATGACGAACGACTCGACCGCCGGTGACCCGTAGACGCTGCGCACGAGCAGGGATCCCCGTGTGCCGCGAGCCGCGCCGACCTTCGTCGTCATCGCCCGTTTCTAGCACCTGCACCACCCGCCGACGCCCGGTTTCGCACCCGGGAGCGACTCCGGGAGCCTCGGCGATTCGCCAACGCTCCTGCGCGGGAGTCGGCCTCCGTTGCACGATGTCTCCCATGGCGCACACCGACGACAACCTTTCCGCCGACCGCACATCTGACGAGCTGGCCTCCCGCCGGCGCGCGGTGGTGATCGGTGGGGCATCGGGTCTGGGACGGGCCATCGCGGTCGCCCTGGCCGCCGACGGTTGCCGGATCACCGTCGCCGACCGGGATCTCGAGGCAGCGACGGCGGTCGCCGAGGCCCTGGGCGACGGACACGATGCGCATCCGGTGGACGTGACCGACGAGGCCTCGGTGGCCGCACTGTTCGACGAACGCGACGCACCCGACATCGTCGTCAACAGCGCCGGCATCAGCACCTTCGGGCTCATCACCGACCTCGAGGTCGACCAGTTCCGATCCGTCGTCGACGTCAATCTCACCGGCGGGTTCCTGGTGCTCAAACACGCCGGGCGTCGACTCGTCGACGGCGGCGCGCTGGTGTCGATCACGTCGCTCAACGCACGCCAACCCGCCGTCGGGATGAGCGCGTACTGCTCGGCCAAGGCCGGGTTGGTGATGCTGACGCAGGTCGGCGCGATGGAACTGGGCGCACGCGGTATTCGGGTCAACGCGGTCTCCCCCGGTTTCGTCCCGACCCCGCTGACCGACCCGGCCACCGCAGTCCCCGGAGTCGTCGACGATTACCTCGCGAACACGCCGTTGGGACGCGTCGGCACACCCGAGGACGTCGCGAACGCGGTGGTCTTCCTCTGCTCGGCGAACGCGTCGTGGATGACCGGCGAGGTCATCGACCTCAACGGCGGGGCGCATCTGATGCGCTACCCAGACCTGCACGGACACATCATGGCGTTGACGGCGCCGCAATAGATCGCGACATCACGGCGATAGGTTGGCCCCCATGACCGTGCACAGCACCACCACCGACCGTGTGACGACGATCAGCATCGACCGGCCCGAGGTCCGCAACGCCGTCGATCGCGCGACCGCGCAGGCGCTCGCCGACGCGTTCCGGGCCTTCGACACCGACCCCGATGCCGACGTCGCCGTGCTGCACGGCGAGGGCGGGACATTCTGCGCGGGAGCCGATCTCAAGGCGGTCAGCGCCGGCGACGGCAACCGGGTGGCCGTCGACGGCGACGGCCCGATGGGGATCTCAAGGCTGCGGCTGTCGAAGCCGGTCATCGCCGCCATCACCGGCCACGCCGTCGCCGGCGGTCTCGAGCTCGCGCTGTGGGCCGACCTCCGTGTCGCCGAGGAGGGCGCGGTGCTCGGCGTTTTCTGCCGGCGCTGGGGCGTCCCGTTGATCGACGGCGGGACCGTCCGTCTGCCGCGTCTGATCGGCGAGAGCCGCGCAATGGACCTCATCCTCACCGGCCGTCCCGTGCAGGCGCAGGAGGCCTTCGACATCGGCCTGGTCAACCGCATCGTCCCTGCAGGAGAAGCGGTTTCGGCCGCGCACCAGCTCGCCGCCGAACTCACCGCGTTCCCCCAGCTGTGCATGCGTGGTGACCGGATGTCGATGCTGGAGCAACACGGTCTCACCGAGGAGCAGGCCATGCTCAACGAACTGCGCCACGGCGCGGTGTCGCTGACCCACGAGACCATCGACGGGGCCACGCGTTTCGCCGACGGTGCGGGCCGCCACGGACGCTTCGCCTGAACCGGACGCGGAGACGACGAACGCCGGGAGTGCGTTGTGCACTCCCGGCGTCCGTGTCGTACTGCGGCAGGAGATCAGCCGATGAGGAACCCGTTCGGGCGGCAGACCAGCGGGGTCTTGCCACCGTCGAGGGCACGCTTGATCAACGAGACCGCGCGCGGCGAGTACGACATCGACACGTGATCGGACTGATCGAGCGGGCACAGGTTCTGCAGCGTGACGTTGTTGACCGTCGCTCCCGGTCCGGCGGTCAGGAAGGTCGACTGCGACGGGGTGGTCACCTCGTCACGCAGGGTGCGGATGACCGTGTAGTCGACTCCGGGCACCGTGTCGCCGCCGGCGTTGACCGCGTTGATGACGTCGGATCCGACGACCTGCTGGATGCCGGACACACCGACAGGCAGCTGCGCGACGCTGAGGATGTCGATCCCCAGGTTGTTGATCGCACGCCCCAGGGTGCCGATGCCGTCGAGCGTGGTGCCGTGGTGCGTGGCGCCGAGCGTGATCAGCTTCTGGACCTTGGTGGCTCCACCGTTGAACTTCATGTACTGCCGGGCCAACAGGCCGCCCTGCGAGTGTCCGACGATGTCGACCTTCGACGCCCCGGTCTTCGACAGGACGCTGTCGATGAAGGCCTGCAGCTGACCACCCGAGCGGGGGATGTCACCGGTGCCGTTGGCGCCGGGGATCAGCGAGATGATGCCGCCACCGCTCTGGATGTTGGTGATGCCGTAGTTGAACGTGTACGTGCAGTACCCGGCGTTGGTCAGCTCGGGCGAGATCATCGCGAAGTTGTCGTACGCGCTCTCCCAGGTGCCGTGGACCATCACGATGGGGCGATCGCCCTGACGGACCTTGCAGTTGTAGTTGTTGGCGCCGGGAGGGGCGACGTCGGGATGCGTGGCCGAGTACGCGAACGCCGGGATGAACCGGGTCTGTGCCGGACCGACCCCGGAGGTCTCCCTCGACGTGCTGTTGGTTCCGGCGGGCAGGGACACCGGACCGGATGCGGCGGCGGCGTTCGGCGTGACCGAACGCTGATTGGCGGTCGTGCCGGCGCTGGGCGCCTTGACGCCGGCCTTGATGTTGGCGGTGAGCTGATCGACCGACGGCGCGGCGGTGGCGGGCCCGGCGAGAGCGAGTGCCAGTCCGGCCGCGGCGAGGACCGACGCGCAACTCACCGACGCGCGGCGAAGCGAAGACGACTTCATGGGTATGCCTTTCACAGGTCATGTTCTATGGCGGTCTCGCAGCCAATCCGCGGTCCGCTCATCGCAAACTAACTTCGCCTCGCTCATGACCGGAAGGACTTCGCAACATTTCTGTGATCTCACCCACAAAAACCACAGAACTTGTCGTGCGACACAACGGCTCGGCCCAAGAATCTCAACGCCTGTTGCTGGTCCGTAGCAACTGGTTGACCCGATAGTCGAGGAGTTCACGCATCACCAGCGACGTGCTGGTGCGCTTGACCCCTTTGATGTCGAGGATCCGGCCGGCGATCCGATAGAGATCGTCACCGTCGCGGGCGACCACCTGGATCAGTAGATCCGCACCACCGCTGAGCCCGACGACCTCGGTCACCTCGTCGATGTCGGCCAGTGCCGCGGCCACGTCGCCCAGTCGACGCTGTTTGACGTTGGTCATCACGAACGCCCGCAGCGGGTACCCCAACGCGCCGGGGTCGATACGCCGCTCGAACGGCAGCACCGCACCGGAGCGGTCGAGCTTGTTGAGGTGCGCCTGGGCGGTGTTGCGGGAGACGCCGACCTTCTCGGCGAGAGCGATGGTCGTGCCCCGCGGGTCCTCGGACAGCGCAAGCAGCAACCGCACGTCGACCCCGTCGACGGCCGCCGCGACGGGCACAGTGCGCACTTCTGCTGCATCGTCCCGGTCCGAAGTTGTCATACTGCGCAACCCTACGTCGGTTGATTGCGCACACCTGAAGTGCGTGCTGCACTCGATGGGACAGTGTGCCCAACGAATCGGCCGACAGCGAGATGTCGAGACCGCAGGCAGGAGTCGTGACATGAGCACCACCACGTCCGAATCCGTGGCCGCCACCCTCGGCGACGACGGCGACCCGCTCGACGAGATCGCCCGGCACGTGCTGTGGCTCTCGACCGCGATCATCCACCACGCGAACGTCATCCGACCGAATCCCACGGGCCTGAAGGTGGGAGGTCACCAGGCGTCCTGCGCGTCGATGGTGACGATCATGACCTCGCTGTGGTTCGAGCAGCTGACCTCGGGCGACCGGGTGTCGGTGAAGCCGCACGCGTCACCGGTGCTGCACGCCATCAATTACCTGCTCGGCAGCCTCGACGAGAAGTACCTGACCACCCTGCGTGAGTTCGGCGGTCTGCAGAGCTACCCGAGCCGCGCCAAGGACCCCGATCCGGTCGACTATTCGACGGGCTCGGTGGGCATCGGTGCCACCGCACCGATCTGGGGCGCCTTCGCGCGCCGCTACGTCGACACCGCCCTGGGCGGAACCGGCCGCGGCCGGCAGTACTCGTTGGTCGGCGACGCAGAGCTCGACGAGGGCGCGGTGTGGGAGGCGATCCTGGACACGTCGGTGTCCGAGCTCGGCGAGATCGTCTGGATCGTCGACCTCAACCGCCAGTCGCTCGACCGGGTCGTGCCGAACATCGCCCCCGGACGCCTCTCGGCCATGTTCTCCGCGGCCGGTTGGCAGGTCATCACCGTCACCTTCGGCAAGCACCTCGAGGCCCTGTTCCAGCGCCCCGGCGGACCCGCCCTGCGGACGCGCATCCTCGACATGCCGAACGCCGAATATCAACGGCTGCTGCGCTGCTCACCCGACGAGATCCGTCAGCGGCTGCCCGGTGACGGTCCCGGGGCGTCCGACGTGGCCCGTGTGATCGCGGATCTGGACGACGCCGAACTGGTGCGCGCCATCTCGAACCTCGGCGGCCATGACCTCGACGCACTGCGGGCCGCGTACGCGCAGATCGACGACACCCGGCCGACGGTGATCATCGCCTACACGATCAAGGGCCGCGGACTCCCGACCCAGGGACATCCACAGAACCACTCGTCGCTGCTGACCGTCGAACAGTTCGACCAGCTGGCCACCGACCTCGGCATGGACGCGACGTCGCCCTGGCACCGGTTCGACGACGAGACACCGTCGGGACAGCTCTGTACCGCGACCGCCGCACGACTGCACCGCGACCCGATCGAACACGTCGCACCGCCGACCGTCCCCACCGACATCGGCCGCAAACCGCCCGCGACCTCCACGACGCAGGCGGCTCTCGGACGGACCCTGCTCGACCTCACCCGCGAGGCACCGGAGGTCGCCGAGCGGGTCGTCACGTGCAGCCCGGACGTCAGCTCGACGACCAACCTCGCCGGATGGCTCAACAAAGTCGGCGTGTGGTCCACCGGCGAGCGCCGCAACTGGTTCGACGACGACGGCGAGACGATCATGCACTGGCGGGAGCGGCCGTCGGGTCAGCACATGGAACTCGGGATCGCCGAGACCAACCTGGTCGGGTTGCTCGGCGAACTCGGGGCCACCTGGAGCCGATGGGGGCAGCCCCTGTTCCCCATCGGAGTCCTCTACGACCCGTTCGTCGAACGGGCTCTGGAACCGTGGTCCTACGGCATCTACGCGGGCGGACAGTCGATCCTCGTCGGCACGCCTGCCGGCGTCACGCTGGCCGCCGAGGGCGGAGCCCACCAGTCGATCAAGACGCCCTCCATCGGACTCGAGCAACCCGGATGTACCAGCTACGAACCGGCTTTCGCCGTCGAGGTGGAGTGGACGCTGCTAGCGTCGATGGCCCGACTCGGGCGACCCGACGGCGGCTCGGCCTACCTTCGGCTGTCCACCCGACCGGTGCAGCAGTCGCTCGCCGACGTGCCGAGCGATCCCGCCGCGCGTGAGCGCCGCCGCCGTCAGGTGGTCGCGGGCGCGTACACCCTGCGCGCGTGCGCCGAGCCCGACGTCACGATCGTCGGCATGGGCGCGATGGTCACCGAGGCGCTCGAGGCGGCCGACCGGCTCGCCGATCTCGACATCGCCGCCGAGGTCGTCTGCGTCACCAGCGCCGGACTGCTCTTCGAGGCGCTGCAGGCACGCAGCGGCCACGGCGATGCCGAGTCGTGGATCCTCGACCAGGTGTTCCCGGCACACCGGGCCGCCCCGATGGTCACCGTCCTCGACGGCCATCCGCACACGCTGACGTTCCTCGCGACGATCAACCGGGTGCGCACCGCGGCGTTGGGGGTCAGCACCTTCGGCCAGGTCGGGGCTCTACCCGATGTCTACCGACTGCACGGGATCGACACCGATTCGATCGTGCGCGCAGCGCTCGACCTGACCAGCTGAGGCCGGGGCGTATCACCACCGACGGTTCGAGGCCTTCGACGCGCACGTGATGCAGAGACGCGCGGCCGGCAACGCCTCTAACCGCGCCTCGGCTATGTCGGCGCCGCAGTTCTCGCACCGCCCGTAGGTCTGCGCGTCGAGGCGTTCGAGGGCGGCGTCGACCTCGGCGATCCGGACCTTCGACCGCTCGATCTGCGCCACCAGCTGTCCACGCTCGAAGGCGAGGGTCGACCCCTCCGGATCGTGCTCGTCGTCGGAGCTGGCGTCGGCACCGGCGTCGACGACGCTGGTCAGGCGGGCCGCCATCGTGGTCAGCAACGCATGCGTCTCCGCGCGTTCACCGGCGAGCGCCGCACGCGCCTGATCGGGGTCCATCTGCCCGATGCTACGGTTCGCGCTGGTCACAGCCGATGCACCGTCGATTCTTGGGGTTCTCTCACGAAGCGACGGCAGCATGGACGCCACACACCGACGAGCCAGGAGGGTCCATGGACACGATCGTTGCGATCTGCGCCATCGTGATCGCCGTCTGGTGCGTCGCCGCCTGCGTGGTCGCTGTGGTGGTCGCGCGATCGATCCGGATCGCCGATGAACGGATGCTCGCCGAGGCCGACGGACCCAACGAGGTCACGCGACCTGGAACGACCTCTTCGACAACCCGCCGAAGATGAACCCGTCGATGGCCGTGGTGACCGGCGCGGTCGGGTCGGTGGCCGCGCCCAGCGTGACGAACAGCGGCGTGAAGTGTTCGACGGTGGGATGGGCGTATCGCAATCCCGGAGCTCGAGTGGAGAAGCGAGCGAGTTCGTCGACGTCGCCGCGGTCGAGCGCGCCTGCGGCCCAGGTGTCGAACTCCGACGACCAGGCCGGCACGACGTCAGGGCGTCGCCAGTCGATGTAGGGCAGCCCATGGGTCATGAAGCCGGACCCCATCACCAGCACGCCCTGTTCGCGAAGACCACGGAGGCGGGCGCCCAGCGCGAGCAGGCGCGTCGGATCCGACGTCGGCAGGCTGAGCTGCAGCACCGGGATGTCTGCGTCGGGGTACATGACCTTCAGCGGCAGCCACGCGCCATGGTCGAGTCCGCGGTCGCGGTGTTCGTGGACGTGGACGGTGTCGGGGAGCGCGTCGAGCAGCAGCTGGGCCAACGGACCCGAATCGGGTGTGTCGTAGCGCATCCGGTAATACATCGGGTCGAAACCGCCGAAGTCGTAGACCAGCTCGGTGGGGACCGTACTGGTGATCCCGATGCTGTCGGACTCCCAGTGAGCACTGACGATCAGGATCGCCCGTGGCGTGGGCATCGTCGAGGCCCACTCGTACATCTGGTTCATCCACGCGGCGTCGGTGAAGGTCGGCGGGGCGCCATGGCTGATGTAGAGCGCGGGCAGGATGCCGTCGTCGGGGGTCCACTCCCGCCGCGGCGTGTACGCCTGTGAACGCGCGTGGTGCACGAGGTGCCGCGCGAACGGGTGGTCGGCCGGGACGAGTGCGTCGGCGGCTGCGGTCGAGGTGCTCATGGTCGTTCCAATCACTTCACGATGCAAGTTATTCCGCACGGCGTCATCCCCGCCCTGACGTAGGCTGCCGGAATGGCCGCTTCCCGCCCCAGACGCTCCTCGGGCCACCCCGGACCCCACGCCGAGGGTGACACCCGCTGGCTCGACAAGGACGAGTTGGCGACGTGGATGGCGGTGACCGGGATGATGGTTCGACTCCCCGCGCTGCTCGATCGGCAACTGCAACGCGATTCCGGCTTGACGCACTTCGAATACCAGGTGCTGGCGGGGCTGTCACAGGCTCCCGAGCGGACGATGCGGATGAGCACACTCGCGGAGTTCACGGAGGGCCAGCTACCGCGGTTGTCCCAGGTGGCGGCGCGAATGGAGAAGCGCGGGTGGCTCACTCGCCGACCGGACCCGACCGACGGCCGGTACACCCTCGCCGAGTTGACCGACTCCGGCATGCAGGTCCTGCTCGACAGCGCACCCGGACACGTCGCCATCGTCCGCCGACTCATCTTCGACTCGCTGACGCAGGCGCAGATCCGCCAGCTCCGCGAGATCGGTCATCGCATCGGGGCCGCGATGAGCGCCGACCACGATGCGTGAGACGTAGCGGTCAGGACACCGACGCAGGCGATGTGGTCGAGTCGCGGTCGGAGGCAACCCACGGCAATCGCGAGCCCAGCACACCGTCGACACTGAACTTCCCGGCCCCGACGGCGGCGATCAGCAGCGAACCCACGCCGAGCGCGAGCACGAACTCGTATCCACCATCGGCGACCCAGATGCCGTTGCCGGTGTGGGCGATGAGGTACGCGCCGACCATGTCCAGGAACAGGACCAGACCCACGATCGGGGTGAGAACACCTGCGATCAGAGCGATTCCTCCGAGGATCTCGATCCACGTCGCGAGGAACGCCGAAACGCCGGGCACCGGGGCGCCCATACCGTCGAACGCGGCCTTGGTCCCGGAGTAACCCCAGACGTTGACCTTCTGCAGACCGTGGGCCAGGAAGATGGCGCCGAGACCGATACGAGCGAGCAGGGTGGCGATGTCACGGGGAAGGGTGGAAGTCATCGAGGAGCCTTTCGTCAGAACACACTTGCCCGGCGCGACACGATGCCGCCAGGGGCCGGAAATACTTCAAGAGTGAACTGAAACCTACCGTCGGTCACTTCACGACGCAAGTGAAGCGTCGGCGAGAGCACGCACTGCGGGTCAGGAACCATCTGACACATGTCGCAGGGGCGAGCGCACGGCCACCACCGCGGCGACCGCGAAAATCGCGGTTACACCGATGAGAGTGAGGCGATCACCGATGAGCCCGACGAGGGCGCCTGCCGAGATCGCTCCGAGGGCGGCCGCCGTTCGATTGATCGAGCGTCTGGTGCCGTTCACTCGACCGAGGAGTTCATCCGGGGTGAGCGTCTGCCAGAAGCCCATCTCATTGGAGTTCTCGACGCCGGCGGCTACTCCCAGGAGCCCCAACGCGACGAACAGGAGAGCGAGACCGCCGCCGGTTGCGGGGGTCGCGGCCACGAGAAACCAAGCGATCGGGTAGATCACACGCGCAAGGATGACCACCCGCCCCGAACCGATCCGCCTGCCACACCGTGGGGCGATCGTTGCGCCGATCAGACTGGTGATCCCGAAGACTGTCAGCAGCAGCCCGAAGGCGAGAGCAGTCAGGCCGATCGACCGTAGGGCCAGAAGTGAAAGCACCGTCATCGCAGCGCCGTTCGCGAGGAACCAAACATGCGTCGACACCGCGAGCGGCCTCAGTACGCGGTGGCGGTAGGTCCACTGCACGCCGTCACGGATCTCCGCGCGAAGGTTTCGAGTACGGCAGTCGTTACGAGTCTCGGCAACTCGCACCCCCGCGACGAGGGCGGCATCCGCGAGATAGCTGATTGCGTCGACAACAATCGCCACAGGGGCTCCCAGCAGCCCGACAAGACCGCCGCCAACGGCTGGGCCCATGGTCGTCGCGGCGGCGTCGGCCTGATCGAGGCGCGCGTTGGCCGCAACCAGTTCCGATCGGGAAACCAGGCCCGGGAGCAACGACTGTGTCGCAGCGAACGCGAAAACCGAGAACGCACCGAACAACACCAGCGCGATGACCAACATCCAGATCTGCAGCGCCCCGAGAAACCACAGCACCGGCACGACACCCAATGAGATGGCGCGACCGACGCCGGCCCACACCAGAACCGGTTTGCGACGCCACCGGTCGACGTATGCGCCGGCGATCAGACCGAGCACCGCATACGGCGCGAACTGAGCCGCGTTCACGATGCCCACCTCGAACGGCGAGGCATCCAGTTGTCGAACCACCAGTATCGGCATCGCGACGGCGGTCACCGCCGAGCCGATCGCGCTGATTGCCGCGGCCGCCCAGAAGCGTGGAAACGACGACCTCGGCGCCACCATGGAGGACACGCTAGCCGTTAGACCATAGGCTGGCTAACGGCCGACACTGCGACCTCGGACTACTGGCCCATCCAGATCCGGCGGCGACACACCTCGATCATGGACGAAACCACGGGCGCGGGCAGATCCCCGGGCGGATGCGTGCTGAGCAGCTGCTCGAGCTCGGTGAAGAACCGGTCGGAGGTCCACCCGAACTCGACCATGATGTCCTCCGCGGGCCCGCCGCCGTAGGCCGACCACCGTCGGCCGAACGCGAGCACCGCTGCTGCGGAAACAACCGGGGCGGACGTGTCCGACGTCGTCATCACTGCACTCGATCTGCCACGGCTCATGCAAGAAGTACACGCCATCTGCGTCTACAGCTGATGTCTCGCAGGTGAACACTGTGTCGCACGCCGCGGGCGGCGATTACCCTCGGACACATGGACCGCGACCGCGACATCGACGGTCGACCGCGGAACGCACGTCCCCGCGACGGACTGGGTCGACCACTTCCGTACGGCCGACAGGGCGAACCGAGGCAGCCCGAGGGGGTGGTCCGGACTCCGGACGAGACCATCACCCAGGCGCAGGAGCTGTTGGATCGCGGCCGACCGTTCCACGCCCACGAGGTGTTCGAGGACGCGTGGAAGTCGGCGCGTGATCGCGGCGAGACCGACGTCGAGCTGTGGAAGAGCCTGGCGCAGTTGGCCGTCGGGTGCACTCACCGGCTGCGGGATCGGCCCGTCGGAGCCGACCGTCTGCTGGCACGCGCCGTCATCGGACTCACGCCGTACGCCGGGACCACCCCACACGGCATCGACATCGACGCCCTGCTCCGGTGGGCCCGCACCCCGGACGACGGACCCATGCCACCGCTGCGGCCTCGGACACAGAATAGCTCGCCGCCACCGAGGTGACGACGAGCTGTTCTGTGACGGGGTCGGGTCAGTTGACCCCGACGATGTCCTTCGCGATGGACGCGAGCTGCGTCTGCGCGGCGGAGATGATCCCGCTGCGGTTCTTGTGCGCCTCTTCGTAGGTCACGACGAGACGGATGTCGGCGGGCTGCTCGAGCTCCTTGACCGCTGCGACCGCGCTGGAAACGTTGAGCGCGTCGTAATCGGCGATCGGGAGGTCTTCGGCCGCAACCGTTCCGGTGGACTCGCGGATCTCGTGCAGCGAGTCGGCCAGTCCGGGGGCACCGCTGTCGCGGGCCGCGGTCTCGGCGGCCTCGAGAGCTGCGTCTCGGCCGGCGACCAAAGTCTTGGCTGCGGTCTCACCCGCGTCCTCGGCCTGCTTGCGCCATTCGGTGAGGGTCTGGGCCGCGGTGTCACCGGCGTCCTCAGCCTGCTTGCGCCATCCGGTGAGGAGACTCGGCACCTGGCGGGCGGTGTCGATGACCCGATCGGCGCCGTGGGCGACGACAACACTGGGCGCGGTGGCCGCACGTGCCGCAACGCCGCTGATCCACTGCACCGGAGTGCGACGCAGAGCGACGGGGCCACCGAGTGCCTCCTCGGCCAGGACGATGGTCAGCCACTCGACGGTCGCGGTGTGCGCGGTGATGAGACGGTCCGCCAGCGCGACCACGTCGCTCTCGTTGGCGGCGGTGGCCAGCGCCTTGATGTAACGCGACCGGTCGAGGAGCTGGCGCTCGAGGGCGAGATCGCCGAGCAGGGCCTCGTCGAGCGGCTGAGCCTGCTCGATGAACGTCTTGCCGAGGGCAGCGGTACGGCCGACCAGCGGGCTGATGAGGGCGGGGAGTCCGCCCAGTCCGCGTAGCGCCTCGTCGATCGCGACGGCCCGGATACGCCCGTTCTCGGCGTTCTTGGTGAGTTCTTCGCGGACGGCCTCGGTACGGGCCTGTGCGACGCGGGTCTGTGCGACCTGGATCTCGGTGTTGGTCAGCGTGAGTACGGTGCGCAGCTGCTGGCGGAGTCCTGAGGTTGATGCAGTCATGTGAAACCTTTCGGTCGATGTCTTCTCGGCGATGGCTTCGCTTTCTCTTCCATCGTGACCACCAGAGATCGATCTGTGAACCACCTGGCGGTATTACCAGCAGTTCTGATCCAAAAGACGTTCTCCACCAGCAGATTCCGCCCGTCGTGCGATACGTCACTAACCAGGCGAAACACATGGTGGCGGAATAGCGGACACCCCGCAGACGTCCTACCCTGTATGACCTCGAGCACAGACACGACCTCATCCGCTGACGCCGCCCAGACCTTCCTCCTCGGTGGCGACCTGGAGATCAACCGTCTCGGATTCGGAACGATGCAACTCCCCGGCGAGGGCGTCTGGGGTGACCCGGACGACCGCTCGGGCGCTCTGCGCGTGATCAGCCGCGCCGCCGAACTGGGCGTCAACTTCTTCGACACCGCCGACAGTTACGGCCCGGACGTGGCCGAGAACCTGCTGTTCGAGGCCCTGCACCCGTACGCGGACGACATCGTCATCGCGACCAAAGCCGGTCTCACCCGTCAGGGCCCCGGCGAGTGGACACCGGTGGGTCGGCCCGCCTACCTGCGTCAGCAGGCCGAGTTGAGCCTGCGCAAGCTCGGAGTGGACCGCATCGACCTCTTCCAGCTGCACCGGATCGACCCCGATGTCGCCCTCGAAGACCAGGTCGGCGAGCTCAAGAAGCTGCAGGACGAGGGCAAGATCCGCCACATCGGCCTGAGCCAGGTGTCGGTCGATGAGGCGAAGGCCGCGCAGGAGATCGCGACGATCGCCTCGGTGCAGAACCTCTACAACCTCACCGACCGCTCGTCGGAGGACCTGCTCGACTGGGCCACCGAGAACAACGTCGGGTTCATCCCGTGGTTCCCGCTGGCCACCGGCAAGTTGACCGGCGAGGGCAGCCCGCTGACCGAGCTGGCCAAACAGCACGAGGCGTCGCCGTCACAGCTCGCGCTGGCGTGGCTCCTCAAGCGCTCGCCCGTGATGCTGCCGATCCCGGGGACGTCGAGCGTCGAGCATCTCGAGGACAACCTCGCCGGCGCCACCGTCGAGCTGAGTGACGACGAGTTCGACGAGCTGTCGAAGGTCGGCGCCTGACAACCCTCCGAGACACCACGACGCCCCGTCCGATCTCCGGACGGGGCGTTGTGCGTGAGGGTTTCAGTCACTAGGAGACAAGTGGCTTGCCGAGAGGAAGCGGACGTCCGCCGGTCTCCTCCCAGAGCGCTGCCGCGTAGTAGTAGATGACGAAGGCGACGAACCCGAAGACGAACACGCCACCGGCCTGCGTCGCGAGCCGGCTGTCGGCCACCGTGCCGATCAGCAGCAGCGCCAGCGCGACGTCGACGACCGCCAGCAGCGCGGGATAGGTCCACGGCAGACGAACCAGCAGCACGGTCAGCAGCGTGATCGTCACCAGCCAGCTGCCCAGCCACAGCGCCGTCGTCTCCTGTGCACCGGAGGACGGGATGCCGAACCAGTTGTGCGTCTGACCGATCGAGAGCACCGCGTAGCTGCCGTAGAAGCCGAAGAACACCGCGTAGACGGTGGCGTTGACGTTCTGTCGCAGCGCCGCCGCCCAGATCGTCGCCAGCAGTAGGCCGACCGCCGTGGCGGACAGCAGGATCGGAACCGCGGCGGCACCGCTGTCGACGATCCCGGTGTTGGTGAAACCGAGTCCGAGTGCGCCCGCGATGATCAGCGGCAGCGCGATGAGACCCGGATTGCCCTCCGGGGCCGCCGCCTCGGCAACCGGGGTCACGTCGGTCGCGGCCAGAGGGGTCGCCGATACATCGGTGGGTCGGTCAGAGATCGCGGTCATGGGCACCTTTCGAGGGACATGTGGTCATCATGTCGACCCGCCGCCCGGCTCCCCAGGTTTGCGATCAGCGAGGTGCGAAGTGACCACCTCGGGACCGGTGGACCGAAACAGATAATGCACGATTGAATCGTGTACGATCTAATTCGTGACCTCTCCCCCGCTCGTATCCGCGTCCGATGACCTGCTCCAGCTCGACCGACAGGTCTGTTTCGCGCTCGCGGTGACCAACCGGACGGTGCTGACGATCTACCGGCCGCTGCTCGAGCCCCTCGGCCTCACCCACCCGCAGTACCTGGTGATGCTGGCCCTGTGGGAGGAGTCCCCCCGGTCGGTGCGTTCGATCGGCGACGTCCTGATGCTCGATTCGGCGACGCTGTCGCCACTGCTCAAACGGCTCGAGAAGGCCGACCTGATCACTCGGACACGGTCGGCGTCCGACGAGCGGCAACTGGATCTACACCTCACAGCCACCGGGCGCGCTCTTCGCGAGCGCGCCCTGGACATCCCGCCTGCCGTGGTCGCGGCGCTCGACGTCTCTCTCGAGGACCTCGAGGAACTGCGTTCGGTCCTGTGGCGTATTAATCGCGCCGCCAGGGACGCGACGAACCCGACGGAGGATGTCCGATGAAGCGTCCGAGCATGATCCGGTGGATCGGGTATGCATTCGGTCGACAACTCCCCCGGGAACATCAGTCCTGGGTGCTGCGAGATCTGACCGGGCGCAACGCTTTCGGCCGTCACCTGTTCCGCGGAATGGTCCCGTTCCTCCCGATCTTCGTCGTGTTCATGCTCATCCCCGGACCCTGGTGGTTGCGCGCGGAGATGGTTGCCCTCGGGCTCAGCCTGGCGCTCATCTACTCGGCCGCGTACATGGGCCAGAACCGCCGCCACCGCCTCGAGAAGCACGGACTGGACCCCGATCTCCGGCCCGCGCGGCAACAGCAGGAGAAGGATCTCGACCGGAAGCGATATGAGGCCATCTACGGTCGCAGCCAGGTCGTCGGCACAGCTCAGCTCCCGCGTGACACCGGGGGTGCGATCAGTTCGCAGGAAACGCGACGGCAGGGTTCTGTGTACAGAAGCCACTCCGGCAAGCTCGAGCGCTGATCCTCCGAGCGCCGCAGGAGGTGGCAGTGCGATCTGCCGACACCGGCTCATCGACAACGGCAGCGACGACGAGGTTTCGGCTCACCGCGCACCGACCACACCGGTGCCCTACTGGCGTCGATTACCGGTCCCCATCAGGCGGGTTGCGCGGCGACCAGTCCCCATTCGCGGGCCAGCAACTCGTGCGACCGCTTCCGTGCCTCGAAATCGTGTGTGACGCTGGTGATCACCAGCTCGTCCGCTCCCGTCACCCGGGCCAGGGTGTCGAGACCGTCGGCGACCGTCGACGGGGTTCCCACGAACTGCGTCCGTATGCGATCGTCGACGACCGCCCGCTCGGCGTCGGTGAGAGCCGGCGTGGTCGCTGGATCCGGGTACGGCGGCGCGCCCTCACCCGAACGGATCCCGCAGACCCAGTGACCGAAGGTCGACGCCAGTTCGTATGCGGTCGAGTCGGTGTCGGCGGCAACGACATCCGCCGATACCACGACATACGGCTCGGTCAGATCCCGCGAGGGCACGAACGCCTCGCGGTACGCCTGCACCGCCTCCAGCGTCGTCGCGGGGCTGACGTGGTAGTTCGCCACGAACGGCAGACCACGGGCGCCGGCAACCTGAGCGCTCTGGCCCTTGCTGCTGCCGAAGATCCACACCTCCACCTCGGCGTTCTCGCCCGGCACCGCGGACAGCGGCACCCCGTCGGCGACATAGGTGCCGTCGAGCAACGCGAGGATGTCGTCGACCGCCTCGGTGAAGTCCGGGACCTCGGCGCCGGCGATCTGCAACGCGGTGGCCGTGGCCGCCAACTTGGGCGACGCCAGCAGACCGGCGAGTGAGAACGGTTTCGGGATCAGCAGGCCGTCGACCTCGTGTTCGGCGGCGGGCTCGGGCGGCGCACTCTTCCGTTCCGGCGCGCTTGTCGACGTGGCCTCTTTGCGTCTCTGACCTGATCGTCCGAGGCCCAGGTCGAGCCGACCGGGGTGCAGAGCGTCGATGGTGCCGAAGGCCTCCACCACCGAGGCCGGCGTGTGGTGCCCCAGTTGGACGGCGGCCGAACCGACGCGGATCGACGATGTCGCGGCTGCGACGAGGCCGATCAGTGTCATGGTCGAGGAACTGGCAACCGCGGCGAAGTGGTGCTCGGCCAACCAGAACCGCCGGTAGCCGAGAGCCTCGCTGTGCTGGGCGAGTTCCACCGAACGACGCAACGCGGTGGCGGCATCCGATCCGGCGGTGACCGGTGAGAGGTCGAGAACGGAGAGCGGTATCGCGCTCATCGGACGTACTCGCGAGCGGCGTGGTCTCCGAGTTCGGCGACCGGCCCGTTCGACGCCGACGTCCAGACCGTCGACGCGTCGGGGTTGAGGGCGGCTGCTCCGGACATGAGATCGACCGGGCGCAACGCGGCGATCCAGGTGGTCACAGACATGGATCAAGTCAGCTACGTCAGGCTCTGACAGTCCAGGGTTGAACTCACCGTGATTCTCACGCCCGGTGACGGAATCGACCCGGGCGCCGGGTCGTTGGCCCGTGGAGTCCATTACTGCCCGGTCGGCTTTCACGACCGGACGAGGAGGTCATAGAAGTGCCCGAACCCATCCGTGTCGCCATCGCGCTCGAGGGTGCCGGCGCGCACCCCGCCGCCTGGCGCGAGGAGAGTGCCCGCCCCGACGAACTGCTCACCCCGCAGTATTGGACCGAGCAGATCCGCCATGCCGAATCGGCCGGTGCCGACCTGGTGACCATCTCCGACTCGTTCAGTGTGCACCGGACGCTGCCGGACTGCCGGCGCACCGACCTGCTCGTCGGCCACCTCGACGCGACGCTCATCGCGGCACGGGTGGCGCCGGTGACGCAGTCCATCGGACTCATCCCGACCGCGACGGTGACCCACTCCGAACCGTTTCATCTGAGCAAGGCGATCGCGACCGTCGACCACGTGTCCCACGGTCGTGCCGGGATTCTGTTGCGGCCATCCGGTCGCACCGACGAGGCCGCACTCTTCGGACGTCGCGATGCGAGCGGGTTGTCGCCCGAGGACCACCGGGTGGAGGTCGCCGATTACGCCGAGGTGCTGCGTCGACTGTGGGACAGCTGGGAGGACGACGCCGAGATCCGTGACGTCGCGACCGGTCGGTTCATCGACCGCGACAAGCTGCACTACATCGATTTCGAGGGCCGGTACTTCTCGGTGCGAGGACCATCCATCACGCCACGTCCCCCGCAGGGCCAACCGGTGGTGGCGGTGTCGGTCGAGAACGCCGACGATCATCGGCTCGCGGGTGAGTCGGCCGACGTGGTGTTCGTCGCAGGCCGGACCGCCGACGACGTCCGCACCACGGTCGACGGTGTCGAGGCGGCTCGATCGGCGGCCGGTCGGGACGGACGAGAACACGTCTTCGTCGATCTGACCGTCTATCTCGGCGCGACCACCGAGGCCGCGACGGTTCGCAAGAATCGACTCGACAACCGTGCACCGGTCGATGTCACTGCGATCGGCAACCGTGACGACGCCGCGGTGTTCGTTGGCACCGCAACAGATCTCGCCGATCGGGTCACTGAACTGGTCGGCCCGGACACCGGGGCCACCGGCGTCCGGCTGCGGCCGGGCACCATCCCGGACGATCTCCACGCGGTGACCACCGATCTCATCCCGGAACTCGCTCGTCGAGGTCTCGCCGACCCCGCTCGCACCGCGTCGACGCTGCGCGGACGGCTCGGCCTCGACTCCCCCGTCAACCGCTATGCAACCGGAGGTGTTCGATGACCGTCGATTCCACCCGCAAACAGGTCCACCTCGCCGCGCACTTCCCCGGCGTCAACAACACGACGGTGTGGAGTGACCCCGCGGCAGGCAGCCACATCGACTTCTCGTCGTTCCAACAGTTCGCGCAGACCGCCGAACGCGCGAAGTTCGACTTCCTGTTCCTCGCCGAGGGACTGCGACTCCGTGAGCAGAACGGGCAGATCTACGACCTCGACGTGGTGGGACGACCCGACACGTTCGCCATCCTCGCCGCGATCGCCGCCGTGACCGATCACCTCGGACTGGCGGGGACCATCAACTCCACGTTCAACGAGCCCGTGGAGGTGGCCCGACAGTTCGCGTCGCTCGACCACCTCTCGGGCGGCCGCGCCGCGTGGAACGTCGTGACGTCGTGGGATGAGTTCACCGGCGAGAACTTCCGCCGCGGCGGCTACCTGGCCAAGGACGACCGCTACCTACGCGCCAAGGAGTTCCTCCAGGTCGCGGGCGAGCTCTGGGACTCGTGGCGCGACGACGACATCGTCGCCGACAAGGACACCGGTCAGTTCCTCACGCGGCCCGACGCGGGCGAATTCGCCCACAGCGGCATCCAATTCGACATCGCCGGCCAGTTCTCGACCCCACGGGGGCCACAGGGACGCCCGGTGATCTTCCAGGCCGGCGACTCCGAGGAGGGTCGGGAGTTCGCGGCGGCGCAGGCCGACGCGATCTTCTCCCGGCACTCCACGCTCACCGCCGGCCAGGAGTTCTACGCCGACGTCAAGGGCCGCCTCGCCGCCCACGGCCGACACCGCGACGACCTGCTCATCCTGCCCGCGGCGACCTTCGTCATCGGCGACACCGATGCCGACGCAGCCGAACTGGCGCACGAGGTCCGACTGGCGCAGGTCAGCGGTCAGACCGCGATCAAGTTCCTCGAGCAGATGTGGAACCGCGATCTCTCCGACCACGACCCGGACGGACCGCTGCCGAGCATCGACCCGATCCCGGGCGAGAACACCGTCGCCAAAGGGCGTGCGAGCGTCCGGATCCATCGTGATCCTCGCGACGTGGCGGCCGAGTGGCGCGCTCTCGCGGAGGCCAAGGGGCTCTCGAGCCGAGA
Source organism: Williamsia phyllosphaerae (assembly GCF_014635305.1). Taxonomy (NCBI): domain Bacteria; kingdom Bacillati; phylum Actinomycetota; class Actinomycetes; order Mycobacteriales; family Nocardiaceae; genus Williamsia; species Williamsia phyllosphaerae. Next base: position 804,365 of record NZ_BMCS01000002.1, read on the forward strand.
GCTGATCATCGAGGTCACCGGCCGGCAGTCGTTCGTCGGCTCACCACAGACGGTCGCCACCACGATCAACGAGTTCGTGCAGTCCGACGCGTCGGACGGGTTCATCCTGGTACCGCACATCACGCCGGGTGGTCTCGATCGTCTCGCCGACGAGGTCGTCCCGCTACTGCAGGAGGCGGGGGTGTACCGCGACGAGTACGAGGGCACCACGCTGCGTGACAATCTCGGGCTGAGCCGCGTCGCCCAGCTGCACTGAGTAGGCGACGCCGCCGTCATATCATCGGCATGGTTGTTGACGAGGTTTACAACCACGGTGAGCGAAAAGCGCTGTCACCCATGGTGACTGCCTACTGGTTAATATCTACCGGTGACAACGACCCGACGCGCCTACCTGGTGCTCGCGACACAACGCAGCGGCAGCACCCTGCTCGTGGAGTCCCTACGCGCAACGGGCATCGCCGGTGAGCCGCAGGAGTTCTTCCAATACCTGCCGCACAGCGGTCTGGCCCCGCAGCCGAGGGAGTGGTTCGCCGATGTGACCGACGAATCCATCCTTTCCCTGCTCGACCCACTCGATCCGGGTACGCCCCGGTCCGAGACAGGTGACGAGTGGGCCGAGCGCATCCGGCGCGAGGGATCCACCGCGAACGGCGTGTGGGGCGGCAAGCTGATGTGGAACCAGACACCGCTGCTGCTGGCCAACGCGTCCGGGCTGCGCAACCGGTCTGGCGACGACCTGCGCAGCGCCATCGACGACCTCCTGGGCCCCGACGTCGTCTTCGTGCACGTCTACCGCACCGATATCGCCGCGCAGGCCGTCTCGATGTGGCGGGCGGTGCAGACGCGGGTGTGGCGCGGCGCCGCGCCCGCCGAGATCGACGAGCGCGCGCAGTATCACGCGGGTGGCATCGCCCATCTGCACGCGATCCTGTCCGAGCAGGAGCGCAGCTGGCGCGCCTGGTTCGACACCGCCGGCGTCGAGCCCATCGAGATCGACTATCGGCACCTCGCCGAGGACACCACAGGTGAGGTCGGGCGCGTTCTGAGTGCTCTGGGACTCGACCCCGCGCTGGCCCCGCCACCGGCGCTGACCCGACAGGGCAACGCACGCTCGGTCGACTGGATCGAGCGATACCGCCGCGACGCGGCACGAGAAGGAGTGACGGTATGACGATCGACAGCGTGGTGGGCGACACCACCCACGTCGACGAACTCCGGGTGTTGGAGGCCGAATCGGTCCACATCATCCGCGAGGTCGTCGCCGAACTGGAGCGGCCGGTCCTGCTGTTCTCCGCAGGCAAGGACTCCATCGTCCTGCTCCGTCTGGCCGAGAAAGCCTTTCGGCCCTCCCCACTCCCCTTCCCCGTGCTCCACGTGGACACCGGCCACAACTTCCCGGAAGTCATCGAGTTCCGGGATCGTCGCCTCGCCGACGCCGGTCACACCCTCCTCGTGGCGTCGGTACAGGAGTCCATCGACTCCGGACGGGCACAGGAGATCGGTGGCCCCAACGCATCCCGCAACCGACTGCAGACGCGGACGCTGCTCGACGCCCTCGAGGCCGGTCGGTACGACGCCGCGTTCGGCGGCGCCCGGCGTGACGAGGAACGCGCCCGCGCCAAAGAACGCGTCCTGAGTTTTCGCGACGAGTTCGGCCAGTGGGACCCACGCGCTCAGCGCCCCGAGCCGTGGTCGCTGTACAACGGCCGCATCCGACGGGGCGAGCAGGTCCGGGTGTTCCCGCTGAGCAACTGGACCGAACTCGACATCTGGCGCTACATCGAACAGGAGGGTCTCGAACTCCCGCCGATCTACTTCGCGCACGAGCGCGAGGTGTTCGAACGCGACGGGATCCTGCTCGCCACATCGGAGTTCACCAGCCCCGCCGACTCCGAGAGCGCGGCCACCGAGTGGGTGCGGTACCGGACCGTGGGCGATCTGACGATCACCGGCGCCGTGCGATCCCACGCCACCGACATCGCCGGGGTGATCGGGGAGATCTCCGCCGCGACGGTGTCCGAACGAGGCGAGACGCGTGCCGATGACCGGACCTCGGTGGCCGCGATGGAAGACCGCAAGCGCGAGGGATACTTCTGATGAGCACTTCGGCCACGGGCACCGCGACCGCCACCACGACCCCGACGCGACAGCTTCTGCGACTCGCCACCGCCGGCTCGGTGGACGACGGCAAGTCGACGCTGATCGGGCGGCTGATGTACGACACCGACAGCCTGCCGCTCGACCACCTCGAGGCGGTGATCAAGGACGGCGTCCCCGACCTCGCGGCGCTGTCCGACGGTCTGCGCGCAGAGCAGGAGCAGGGCATCACCATCGATGTCGCCTACCGGTTCTTCTCCACCGAGCACCGCAACTACATCCTCGCCGACACCCCCGGACACGAGCGCTACACCCGCAACATGTTCACCGGCGCCTCCACCGCGCACGTCGCGATCCTGCTGGTCGACGCGAGCGCCGGCGTTCTTCGGCAGACCCGTCGGCACGCCCGCATCGCGACCCTGCTCAACGTCAAACACCTCGTCGCCGCGGTCAACAAGATCGATCTGATCGACTTCGACGAGGCTCGGTTCCTCGAACTCGAGGTCGAGCTGCGCGCGCTGGCGGACCGCCTCGGTGCCGACGAACTGACGGTGATCCCGTTGGCGGCCAAAGCCGGTGACAACGTGGTCCACCGATCGTCGAACACCCCCTGGTACAGCGGTCCCACCCTGCTCGAGCACCTCGAGTCGATCGAGCTGGTTGCCCCGAACCCGGTGGCGACCGAGTTGCGGTTGCCGGTGCAGTGGGTGTCGCGGCCGGTGGCCGGCGAACGTCGCCGTTACACCGGGCGTGTCTCGGCGGGTGCGTTGCGCGTCGGCGATCAGGTGATCGCCCTGCCGTCGGGTTCACGCAGCACAGTGACCGCACTCGACACACTCGACGACGTGCGCGACGTCGCGGTGGCCCCACTGTCGGTGGCGGTCTCGCTGGCCGACGACATCGACGTGGGCCGTGGCGACGTGATCGTCAGCGGCGCCGACGACGCTCACGCGCCGGTCCTGGCCCGCGAACTCGAGGCCACCGTCTGCTGGTTCGGCGACACCCCGCTGCGTGCAGGCGACCGTCTCGCCCTCAAGCACACCGCGACCACCGTGCGCGCGACGGTGCAGGCACTGTCGTCACGGTTGGATCCGGAGACGCTCGACGAGCAGGACGCACCGGTCGAGTTGTCGCTTAACGACATCGGTGTGGTGACCCTGCGCACGAGCTCGGTGGTCGTCGCCGACCCGTACGCCGGGAACCGGGACGCAGGGGCGTTCATCCTCATCGACGAGGCGTCCAACGACACCGTCGGCGCCGGAACGATCACCACCGCACGCGAGGTCAAGCCGGGCGCCCAGACACGCAACGACGTGAAATGGCATCCGTCGGCGCTGAACCGGGCGCATCGTTGGTCCAAGATCGGGCAGTCCGGTGCCACCGTCTGGCTCACCGGGCTCCCGGCATCGGGCAAGTCCACGGTCGCGGTCGCCCTGGAGCGAGCCTTGGTCGAATCAGGCCGTACCGCATATCTTCTCGACGGCGACAACGTGCGCCACGGGTTGTCCGACGACCTGGGCTTCACCCCGGGCGATCGGGCGGAGAACATCCGTCGCGTCGGCCATCTCACCCGTCTGCTCGCCGACGCCGGGGTGGTCGCGATCGCCTCGTTGGTGTCGCCGCTGGAATCCGATCGAGAGATCGCACGGGCGCTGAACGACGCCGCAGGGTTGCCGTTCATCGAGGTCGCGGTGACCACGCCGTTGGCTGAGTGTGAACGACGCGACCCCAAGGGTCTCTACGCCCGCGCCCGCGCCGGCGAACTGAAGGGGCTCACCGGGATCGACGCCCCCTACGAGACGCCCCGCAACCCGGATCTGTCCATCGACACGACCGACGCCGACATCGACGATCTGGTCCGTCAGGTGCTCGCGGTGCTCGACGCGCACGGGTCCGAGGCCGGTCGCTGAGTCCGCTCAGCGTCCGGTGAACTCGGCGTCGCGACGTTCGACGAACGACTGCACCCCCTCGGCGCCGTCGGCGGTGGCGAACAGACGGGCGACGTCGGGCTGCAGCTGCGCGATCGCCGCGTCGTCGCCCTCCCGCCGTGCGCGATGGGCGCCGGCCAACACCGCGCCGACGCCGAGCGGCGCAGCCTTGTCGGCGATGGTGTGGGCGATCTCGCGGGCCCGGTCGATCGGGGTGTCGGCGAGTTCCTGGACCAGACCGATCCGATGGGCTTCGGTGCCGTCGAACTCGTCTCCGGTGAGCATCCACCGCATCGCGTTGCCCCAGCCGGTCTCGCGCGGGAACCGCAGGGTGGCGCCGCCGAACGGGTAGATCCCGCGCCGGACCTCGAGCTGACTGAAGCGTGCGTCCGGTGTCACCACGCGAATGTCCGCGGCGAGCAGGAGTTCGATCCCCAGGGTGAGCACCCGCCCCTGGGCCGCGGCGACGAGGGGCGTCATCCAGTCGCCGTCCAGACGCCACGGGTCCCGTCCGTCCGACGGGTAGGTGGCCGTACCGGAGGCGATCGCGGGTCCGACGTCGACGAGGTCGAGGCCCGCGGTGAAGTGGTCGCCGTGTGCGAACAGCACGCCGCAGCGCAGATCGGGGTCGGACTCGAGGAGAGCGTAGGCGCGGGAGAGGTCGGCAAGCATCGCCAGGTCGAACGCGTTGCGCTTCTCCGGCCGGTTCAGTCCGATCAGCAAGACGTGCCCGTCGCGTTCGGTCGTGATCGTGTCGCCGGAGGTGGTCTCGGTCATGGCGGTCCTGTCGTCGCGGTATTAGTTATGGCATCATGCATACAACCACAGCATCCACCACGACGGACGGCCGACGATGCCCGCAGAAACGACCACCGACAGCCTCGCGACCGCCGCGGCCACGCTCAACGACCCACTGACGCTGCGATGCGGACAGGTCCTGCCCAATCGGGTGATGAAGGCTGCGCTCAGTGAAGGGTTGGCCACGCCGGAACACGGCCCGGACACCCGACTCGAGCGGCTGTACTCCCAGTGGGGCGCGGGCGGCTACGGGCTGGTGATCACCGGCAACGTGATGGTGGATCGGCTGCACCTGGGCGAGCCCGGCAACATCGTCATCGAGGATGACCGTCACCTCGACGGTCTCACCCGGTGGGCCAAGACCACCCAGGACGGCGGGTCACCGATCTGGATGCAGCTCAATCACCCCGGCCGACAGGCGAACCCGTTGGCGACGCGGTCCCGACCGGTCGCCCCCTCGGCGATCGCGGTGAACATCCCGGGGATCCCCGCGCCGCGAGCGCTCACCGATTCCGAGATCCTCGACATCATCGACCGGTTCGCCGAAGCCGCATCGGTCGCCGAGGCGGCCGGCTTCAACGGGGTGCAGATCCACGGCGCCCACGGTTACCTGGTCTCGCAGTTCCTCTCGCCGCTGGCCAACCGCCGCACCGACCGGTGGGGCGGGAGCCCGGACGCGCGCATGCATTTCGTCCTCGAGGTGGTCCGCGCCATCCGCGGGACGGTGTCCCCCGGGTTCGCGGTGGGGATCAAGCTCAACTCCGCCGATTTCCAGAAGGGTGGGTTCGACGAGGTCGAATCACGCTCGGTCATCGAACATCTGGTCGGCGAGAAGATCGACCTCATCGAGATCAGCGGCGGTAGCTACGAGTCACCGGCCATGATGGGGCGCAGCGACTCGGCCGCCTCGGAGAGCACCCGTCGCCGCGAAGCGTATTTCCTCTCCTACGCCCAGACCGTCCGCGGTGCCGCGGCCGATGTCCCCCTCGCGGTGACCGGCGGTTTCCGCACCGCCACGGCGATGAGCGCGGCCGTGGGCTCGGGTGACTGCGACGTCGTCGGCCTGGGCCGACCGGCCGCGATCTCCCCGACGGCGGCGCGGTCGGTGATCGATGGTCATTCCGAGCGTCTCGACGCACCCGCGATCTCGCTGGGGTTGCCGCCGAAGCTCGCGGCGACCGGCGCGGTGCGGTCGTTGGACGGGGCGTTGGATCTGCAGTGGCACACCGATCAACTCCACCTGATCGGGTCCGGCGGGACGCCCGACCCGGATCGGTCCGCCTGGCGGACCGCGGCGACGATTGTGCGGCGCAACGGATTCGACGCGTTCCGTAGCCGCCGCGGTGGTGCATCGACGGTCCTCGACGAGGCGGCGCTCGCGCGGAAGTTCCGGCGAGAGCGGGCCGTCGGACGCTATGTCGCGAACCCGGCGATGCGCGGGCTGACCGCAGCGGGGATCCGGACGTCGCTCATGACCGACATCGAGACGACCGGCCGCAAGACCGGACTGCAGCGGCAGGTGCCCGTGTCGGCGGCGTTCGACGAGACCGGCGCCTGGATCATCTCGCAGCACGGCACGCGGTCCGGTTGGGGCGCCAACATCGCCGACAACCCGTCGGTGCGGGTCCGTCAGGGCACGCGGTGGCGTACGGCCACCGCGGCGTTCGTCCCCGATGACGATGTCATCGACCGCGCGCGGAGCTTCTCCGACAACCCCCTAATCGGACGGCTGATCGGCTCGACCTTCCGGGCGCTGCAGACCACCCCGGTCTCGGTGCGCATCACCTTCACCGACTGAGGAGCCCTCAGCGCAGTTGGTCGACCGACTGCCTGGCCTGCGCGGCGTGGAGATGAGTGGCGGCGCTGATCTCGAGGTGGGTGAGGTCGTTGGCGATGCACGCGAAGGTGTAGCCCCGGCTCATGCGGTGCGCGGCGGTGAGACCGTCGGGGGCGTGGATGCCGGCCGCAACGCCTGCGGCACGGGCGGCGTCGGCCACCGACCGCAGTGCATGCTCGTACTCGTCGTCGACCGACGGGTCGTAGGGGAACGCCCCGCCCAACGCGATGGACAGATCCGACGGTCCGACGTACACGCCGTCGAGACCGTCGACCGCACAAATGGATTCGATGTTCCGCACCGCCTCCAATGTCTCGATCATCGCGATGACGAGGGTGGAGTCGTTGGCATCGGCCGGACGTGGCCCGATGCGGAGCGCGGAACGGGCGGGTCCGTAGGACCGAACCCCCTGGGGCGCATAGCGGGTGGCGGCGACGGCGTGGGTGGCCTGCTCCGGGGTGTTGATCATCGGGACGATGACGCCGACGGCCCCCGCGTCGAGGGCGCGTTCGATCAGTCGCTCGGAGTTCTCACCCACGCGCACCATGCCGACGGCGGAGCGGCCCGCGTCGATCGCGAGGATGCCGTTGAGGATTCCCGAATAGCCCATCATCCCGTGCTGCTCGTCGAGGCAGACGAAGTCGTAGCCGAGTCGTGCGATCCGTTCGGTCGCGGGCGGCGCGTCGAGCGTCACCCAGTAGCCGATGGAGTCCTCGCGATTGCGAATGCGTCGAGCGAATGTGATGGCGTCCACGGTTGAGACCTCTCTGTTGCCTGGGTCTCACTGTGGCGCCATCAGGGTGCCGCCGTCAACGCGTCGTGACTGAACATAATGAACTCAACGACGACGAGCGCGACGGCGGCACGCTAGGTTTGGGTTGGGCGCGGTGCGCTCACGATCAGCGTTGTCTCACAACGAATGCCAGAACGACATCAGCGCAGTGGCGCCGCGTTCCGGATCTTCCACCATCCACCAGTGCCCGAGTCCGTCGAGCACCTCGGTCCGGGCACCGGCACGGGCCGCTGCGCGCCGCCGGATCTCGTCGGTACCGACGTAGGGGTCGTCGGTGGCGAGCAGACACAGTCCGGGACGAGCGGCCGCGCGCTCGAGATGTCGGCCCGCCTCGGCCAGACCGGGGTGCCGGGCCGACCGGTAGAGCAACAGCAGAGCCCGCCCCATCTCCGGCCCCTGACCGACCGCGACCTTCGCCGCGACGGGCGGCGTCATGCCCAACGCGATCATGTTCTCGGTGCGGTCGGTGACCGTGCCGCCCATCATCGCGTCGACGAGACTTTCGCCGTCTCCGGGCGTCTGCCACACGCGGGCGACGTCGTGCCAGACGTACTCCGGGTCGAAGACTCCGATGATGTCGGTGGCCCAGCTGCGCACGAGTTCGGGCCGACGCATCATCAGGTTCACTACGTGGTTGCCGCCCCAGTCGTGTCCGACGAGATCGACCGGACCGTCGATGATCGCCAGTTCTGCTTCTAGCCAATCCCGGTGGTCTTCGAAGCCGCCCGGCCAACCATCGGGCAGGGGCGCGCCGAACCCCGGCGGCGACAGACGGATCACGTCATCGCGGTCGAGCGCCTCCACCAGCGGATCCCAGACCGCGTCGGTCTCCGGGTTGCCGTGCACGAGAACGACGGTCATCACCGCATCGTGGCACAGACGGATCGCCGGCGGGCGTCACTCCGACGATCCCCCTGTGCACCGGAGAACCGCAGAGGTCAGGAGTCCTCGAGCTTGAACCCGACCTTCAGCGTCACCTGGAAATGGGCGACCTGACCGTTCTCGATGTGTCCCCGCGTCTCGACGACCTCGAACCACTCGAGGTTGCGGACCGTGCTGCTCGCCCGAGTGACGGCACCCTTGATGGCGTCATCGATGCTCGTCGTCGACGATCCGACGATCTCGGTGATGCGGTAAACGCTGTCGCTCATGATGATTCTCCCTGTGTGGCGGGTCGTTACGGTGGCACGAGGTCTCGCGCCGCGCCGGGTTCTGGACGTCGGCAACCGGTCGTACCTGGCGCCCTTTCACCCTAGGTCGGCCCGACGAACAGCCGCAGCATTCTGGTCGGGCTGATCCGATCGCCGCGTGGATCAGCCCGGCTGGTCGCCGGTGGCGGCCGGACGAGTGGAATCGGCCGACCACTGCGACCACGACCCTGGATACAGCGTCGCGTCGATGCCGGCGATGGCGAGCGCGGCGATCTGATGGGCAGCCGTCACCCCGGACCCGCAGTACACGGTGGTCGGGGTGCCCGGCTCGACCCCCAGCGCGGAGAAACGCGCACGCAACTCATCCGGTGATCGAAACCGGCCGTCGCCGTTCAGGTTGTCCGCCGTGGGTGCGCTGAGGGCGCCCGGGATGTGGCCGGCCCGAGGATCGACCGGTTCGCTCTCACCGCGGTAGCGTTCGCCGGCGCGGGCATCGAGCAGGATCCCATCGGCGGTCGCGACCCCGTCCACGTCGACGGTCGGAGCGTGACCGCCCGTGAGTTCCACGGTGCCGTGTGACGACGCCGTCTCCTCACCGGACAGAAGGTCGAGGTCCGCGTCCCGCCACGAGCGCAGCCCACCGTCGAGCAGCATCACGTCGGTCAGCCCCGCCCACCGCAGCAGCCACCAGGCACGTGCCGCCGCCTGATTGCCGTTGTCGTCGTAGGCGACGACGGTGGAGTCGGGGTCGATGCCCCAGCGACGCGCCGCGTCCTGCAGCGCAGCGATGTCCGGCAGCGGGTGCCGGCCGTCGCGCGGCCCGGCCGGTGAGGCGAGGTCGGTGTTCAGGTCGACGTAGATCGCGCCGGGGATGTGGCCGTTGCGATAGTGCTCATGGCCGCGATCGTCGCCGAGTTGCCACCGCACGTCGAGCAGAACCGGCGGGTCGACACCCTCGAGTCGGGCACGGAGTTCGTCGGCGGTGATCGTCACTTCGGTCATCGCGGTGATCCTGCCAGTGCGCCGACGAACCGGCCAGCGGTCACATCGCCCGGCGTCCGCGCGGAAGTTTCCGGCGGCGTTCGACGTTGAACGGCGCTGAGCAGTTTCACGCCCACGAGAGGACGACCGTGACGATCACCCGGGACACCGACACCTTCACCACCGACTGGCAGCGTTGGCACGCCCAACGGGTCGGTGCGGCGAAGGCGGCCTACGGCCTGGCCGCGGTGACCGGAACGCACTGGATCGGTGCGGAGCCCTCCGACTACCCCGGCGTCCCGGGACGGTGGTCGGTGCGCGACGGACGCGTCGTCGGGACCGATGTGGTCGGCGCGCCCCTCGACCTCGAGGTCGGCACGGCGTGGCGTCTGGGCGATACGGACCTCGAGGTGCGGGTGCTCTCGCGGGGCGACGACGTGGCCATCCGTGTCGTCGACCCTGCGGCAGAGACGCGGTCGGAGCTCCTCGACATCGACGCGTTCGAGCCCGATCCGGCCTGGGTGGTTCAGGGTCGGTTCACCGCGGCCGAATCCGACGCGACCATCACCGTCGACCACGCCGATGGCGCGGTCCTCGACGACCCGCTCGCCGGCCACATCGCGGTCGTCCTCGACGGGGAGACGCACTCGCTCGCTGCGTTCCCGGTGGCGGGCGGCGGTCTGCAGGTCTCGTTCAGCGATGCGACCAGCGGTTCGGAGACAGCCCGGTTCCGGTTCGTCACCACCGCCGCGCCCGACGACGAGGGCGGGGTGTCGATCGACTTCAACCGCTCCTACCTACCGCCGAGCACATTCACCGCCTATTATCTGTGCCCGATGCCGCCTGAGCAGAACCGACTGTCGGTCGACATCCGGGCCGGTGAGAAGCTGCCTCGGACCACCGCCGACCACGCGTAGCATCACGCGATGACCGACAAGCGTTCCGAGCACCCGGCCGATCCCGACGACGTCGAGAAGAACCCGCCCGGCCCGGCCGACCACGGGGGCCACGGTGGCATGGCCACTCGTGAGAACAGCGCCTCCGACGACGAGGACTGAGTCGGGACCCGACTTACGACCTGGCACGTTTTAACCCTGTTGCCTGCGCCTGATCTCGGATGGAATCGAGCTCCATCCACGAGAGGGCCGAGGGCTTGGACGTCACAATCGTTTCCGGCGCGTGCATCGGTAGCGGGCAGTGCACGCTGCTGGCGCCGCGCGTGTTCACGCGTCGCGACGACGGGACCGCGGACGTGACCATGGCGAGCCCCCCGAAGAGGCAGGAACGGCGGGCGGCCAAGGCTGCCGAGCACTGCCCGGAACGCGCGATCACCATCATCTGACCGACACGGTGCACACCTGGATCCACCGTGATCGGAATGCGGTCGGGCCGGAATCACCGGTTGCCGCCTGCGGTTGGTCCCCACATGAACCTGGGTGTGGCTCTCAATCCGTCCGGGACCGTGAATGCGGTCGATTCCACCGTGGAACTCGCGCGTGTGGCGGCCGACGCCGGCTTCGGCTCGGCGTGGTTCGGTCAACGTTTCGACTACGACGCCATCACCCTCGCCGGGGTGGTCGGTCGCGAGGTGCCGTCGCTGACCGTCGGTACGTCGGCCGTGCCCATCTTCGGCAGGCACCCTCTGTTGGTCGTCTCGCAGGCGCAGACGGTGCAGGCCGCGACGGGCGGTCGGTTCCAGCTCGGGTTGGCGCTCGGGGCACCGAATCTGGTCGAGGCGGCCTTCGGCATCCCGTACGAGCGGCCGGTTGATCGGGTGCGCGAGTTCCTGACCGTCGCTCGTTCGCTCGTCGAGACCGGGACAGCCGACCATCACGGTGACTTGATCACCGCCGCCCCACCGCTGTCGACGACGGTCGGCGGCGCGGGAACGCACCTGCCGTTGTTGGTCGCGGCCATGGGCCCCAGAGCATTACGCGCCAGCGGTGAACTCGCGGACGGCATCCTGCCGTTCCTGGCCGGTCCGCGCACTCTCGACGAGCAGATCATCCCCACGGTCGATCAGGCCGCCAAGGACGTCGGCCGGCCGTCGGTTCGCGTGATCGCGTTCGTTGCCGCGGTCGTCACCGACGATGTCGAGGCCGGGCGGGCCGCGGCGGCCGCATCGATGTCGTTCTACGACGCCATCCCGTCCTACCGACGAGTCGTGGCCGCCGAGGGTCTCGAGAGCGCCGCCGACCTCGTTCTGGTCGGGTCGGCCGAGCACGTCCGAGCCGGCATCCGGCGCTACTTCGACGCCGGCGCAACCGAAGTGGTCATCACCCAGACCAATTTGTTGGGCTCGGACACACAGCGAGAGACCATCGCCGCGCTGGGTTAGCCTGATGCGTTGCGGGCACCGCGGGTCATGCGTCCTTCACCGTGGGTAGGTGCCACGGTAGGTCTCCCGGTACACCCCATCAGGACCCGCGATGTCCACATAGTCGCCGAAGTCGACATTGGCGATCGACAGGTTCGCCTCGACCGTGGCCATGGCGGACGGAATGAGTCGAAAGGTGTCGCCACGGCGGTAGTTCGTTTCGTTGTCGACCGTGGGCCCGGTGTCCACGGCGAGAATCGGATGCTCGGGATCGGTCATCGTCGCGCGATCAGCGATGTAGACGTAGTAGGGCGGCGGCTCACCGACGAGGGAGAACAGCTGGCCGGGCGTCAGTCCGTCGTAGCGGCGGTCGTCCACGAACTCCACGTCGGCCGTGTACTCGCTCCCCTGGTTGCTCACGACCAGCGGCACGGTGACCTGTTCCTTGATCGCACGCCAGGCGTCGTCGTCGGTGAAATCGGTTCGTATCAGTGGAGAGGTGTTCGCACTGTCCAGGAATACAGGCCGAGCACTGGATCCAGGTGACGCCGGCTCTTGGTTCGTATCGGCAGAACACGCTGTCGACACGAGCACCACCCATGCCGCGGTGGCGGCCGACAGCACCCGCTGATACGACGATCGCGGGCCACGGCTTCTGTTCGTCACGCCTGCACATCGACCGCCGAGCGGTGACTGTTACACGTGAGAATCACTGGCATAGGCCGGCCTCCTGCGGACGGTACGACATTTGTGCACAACTCGCATCGAAGTGCCATCCTTGTCAGTGGGTGCCTGTATTGTGCTTCCGCCGATCTGCGGATTGACTGAAATACATTGCTGTTCAGTAGTATTCGCTAAATTCAACCCTTGCGCTTTGTTCGAACACATGTACTATTGACGTCATGAGTGGGGGAACACTTGCCGACATCGCCAACGCCTTGGCGGACGATTTCGGTTGCAGAGAAACGATTGTCGAAGATGTCGACGACGACATTGTCGGCGCGATACGAGGGGCGGTTGCATTACGTGCCGTCGCCGACGATGTGCTCGCGCGACTGACGGCACAGGCCGAGCGTGTCGGTGTGGCGAAACGGATCGGCATGTCTTTGCGAGAGCTGCTGTGTGTCAACGGCGTCGCACCAGCCGTGGCCTCGCGTCTGATTCGCCTGGGACGTGCGGCGCAGGTTCTGTCCCGCCTGGCGCGGCACGGCCGCGATGGGAGCCTGTCCGCGGAGCATCTCGATGCCGTCGCACGGGGAGTCGAGCACGTGGCCCACCGAACCGGAGAGCCCGTCGACTCCCCGGCGATCGATCAGCTCGAGGGCAGTCTGATCGGACGGGCTGTCGCCGGCATGGCACCCGCGGAGATCGTCGAGCACGCACGTGCGGTTGCCATCGAAAGAACTGCGCAGCAGGACGATCCGGGAAACGACGAGGCCCCCGACCGACTGCCGTCCGCCGAGGACTCGACGATGAACGAGCTGGGGTGGAATCAGACCGGTGACGGCCGTTTGCGCGGCATGTTCGATCTGGACGCACTGACCGGGGAGCGCTTGATAACCGCGCTCGACACTGCATCTCGCCCGCGCCCCGAGCCCGACGGGTCCGACGACCTTCGTCCGATCGGTCGTCGTCGCGCGGACGCCTTCGCCCAGCTGCTCGAGTGCGGGGTCCGAGGTCTGGCGCCGGATGCGTTGTCCGCCCCACCACGCACCGAGGTGATCGTGACCGTTCCGCTGGGCGCGGAGGGTGCCGGCGGTGACGCCGCCCGCCTGCAGTGGATGGGGCCGATCACCGACCGCACCGCGCGATTGGCCGCCTGCGACGCGGGCGTGACGTCAGTCGGCCTCGACATCAACGGGGTGCCACTGGACATGTCGGTCACGAAGCGGTTGTTCACCGGTGCGGTTCGTAAGGCCGTCCACGTCCGCGACCAATGCTGCGTGAAATGCGGCGGGCCCGCGTCGTGGACCGATGTGCACCACATCAAGCGCCACGCCGACGGTGGAGCCACAACACTCGACAACGGCTGCCTGCTCTGCCGGACATGCCATACCGCGGTTCACCACGCGGGATGGGACATCGTCATGGGCTCCGACCGCCATCCCTGGCTCATCCCGCCGGCGAACGTCGACCCGAGACGCCGAGCATTACCCGCTTACAACCGACGAACGATGCGACTCGACGATTCCGTCGCCGCCTGACCCAGACCAACCGAATACATGCGCCCGCCCAGGCGGGACCGCATCAGCACCTTGACAACTCCACAGAGTGAACCGGCCGAACGGTTGCGGAGCCGGGGGTGATCGACCACTGTGTTCCCATGACCTGGGAGACGCATCCGGTCACCCCCGACCGCTTCGATGACTTCGCGGACGTGATCAACCCGAACCGTCGCGCGACCCATTGCTGGTGCCTGTCGCATCGGATCCAGCCGGCGGAGATCGAGGAATTGGGCGACGGGAGTCGGGAACAGGCGATGCGTCGTCTCACCGAACGTGAGCATCCACCCGGGGTCGTCACCTATCGCGACGGTGTCCCGGTCGGCTGGTGCAACATCGGCCCACGCTCGGAGATCCCGCGACTGGTCAAGAGTCGGCTCATCCGCGCCGTCGACGACGTGCCGGTCTGGAGCATCATCTGCGTGGTCGTTCGCAGCGGCCACCGGAGGCAGGGCGTGACCGGCCGACTCATCGAGGGCGCGGTCGAGTTCGCGGCATCGCACGGCGCGCCTGCCGTCGAGACGTATCCGGTCGATCCGCCGGGTCGGATGGACCTCACCATGGCATTCGTGGGCACGCGGTCGATGTTCGAGAACGTCGGCTTCGAGGTCGTCGGTCAGACCGACGCCGTCGCCTCGAAGATGCCGCGACTGATCATGCGACGACAGCTCGTCTGACCGTTGACACCTCAGCCGACAGTCGACGAGCCGCGTCAGTTGCTGTATACGCGCCCCACCCGCACGAGAACGATCGCGCGCCGCTGTTCCGCCATCACCCGGTCGTAGGCATCCCAGTCGTCGTGAGTGCCGCCCGCTGCGGCGAACACCTCGCGCCGCAGGATGCGCAGTCGTTCGTCGTCGAGCCACGGCTGCGGATCGTCGGGGCCCGCGATCTCAGCGAAGCCCTCGACGGTCGCCCACTTCCACCCCTGACGGAACGTCGTGGTGATCTGCGGGCGGGCGCGGAGGTTGGTCAATTTCACGGTCCCGTACGTGACGAACCCGAGCACCGGCTCGGACGTCTCGGGGTGGTCGAGCAGACCGACGTTGACCACCGAGGACTGGATCGTGCCGTCGGCACGCAGAGTCGCGACCACCGCCAGGCCGCTGTCGTCTGAGGCGAGCGCGACCGCGTCGTCGAGGGATGGCGAGTTCGTCATGCCGTGATCCTCGCATCTCCCTGCCTGCGCGGAGGACTCATCGCGGGCGCCACTATCGCAGCCAGCACGGCCACGGCGGCCAGGGCCCACCACGCGTGTTGGAACGCCGGATGCGCCTGCCCGTACCCGACCGGGGTCCCGAGAACGGCGACCAGCAGCGCGACACCGAGCGCGGTACCGATCTGCCTGCTCATGTTGACCACCGCGCTACCGGTCGCGGTCTGCGCAGGCGGCAGGTCGGAGGTGGCCGACGACAGGATGGTCGGCAGCGCGAGACCGATTCCGGCGCCGCCGATGAGCAGGCTGGGCAACAGGTCGGACACGTAGTCGGGCTGAGCGCCGACCTGCAGAGAGACCAACACCGCGCTGCATGCCATGAGAGAGCACCCCGCGGCGACGATCACGCCGACCGGGACCCGTTGCGCAAGTTTGTGTCCCACGATCGTGAACAGCGGGACCATCAACGGTCCCGGCACCACCGCGAACCCCGTCTTGATCGCCGAGTAGTCCCAGACCTGTTGCATCCACAGGATGTTCGTGAGCAGCGACGCCGCGAAGGGTACCGAGAACAGCACCGCGGTGATGTTGGCGAACGAGAACGCCCGCACCCGCATCAGCGCCGGGTCGATGACCGGCGAGGGGTGCCGTCCGGATCGGAGGACGAACCCGATCAGCGCGGCCGCCGTGATGACCCACGACGTGGTGATCCTCGGGTCGGTCCACCCCCACGTGGTGCCCTCGACCAACGCCAGGGTCAACGCCGCAATGGCGATCGCCAGCAGCACCGCGCCCAGCACGTCCGGGATGCGCGTGACCTTCTCGTCGCGGGAACGGGGAACCACCAGGGCGGCCGCGACCAGTGCGGCGATACCGATCGGCACGTTCACCAGGAACACCCAGCGCCACGACGCCTCGACGAGGACCCCGCCCACCGCAGGTCCCATGGCCGCGGCGAGCGCGCCGGTGGCCGCCCAGATCCGTACCGACCTCGCCCGCAGCGCCGGCGGGGCCGCGGCCACGACCAGCCCGAGGCTCGCGGGGGTGAGGATGGCCGCGCCGATCGCCTGCACCGCACGGAAGGCGACCAGCCACCAGATCCCGCCACTGGCCGCACACGCGGCACTCGCGACCACGAACAGCGCCAGACCGAACAGAAAACTCCCCTTGCGCCCGTATCGATCGGCCAGTCGGCCCGCCGGGACCAGCAGTGCGGCGTAGATGATGGTGTAGGCGTTGAGGATCCACGACAGCTCGGACAGTTCGACGCCGTCGAAGTCGCGCCCGATGTCGTCGAACGCGACGTTGACGATGAAGACATCGAGGCTCGCCATGAACGCAGCCAGCGAGAGGACACCCAGGATCACGCCGGGCCGCCGTGTCCGCACGGGGTCCGCCACCACGGTCACCGGTCGCGCATCGATTCGCTCATGCGTGGACGCTATCCACACCACTCCTGTTTTGCAACTGGTTGCGCCACGAGTACGGAATACGTAGTGTGGCGTCGCCATCGCACCGGACCGGTTGGGAGATGAGGTATGGCCACCACCGCGCGCTCCGCGTGCCCGTTGAACATGTCACTCGAACTGGTCGGGGACCGCTGGACGCTGCTGATACTGCGCGACATGATCTTTCGCGACCGTCGACAGTTCCGCGAGCTGCTCGCGAACTCCGCCGAGGGCATCGCGTCCAACGTCCTCGCGACCCGACTCGAGTCCCTCGTCGACGCCGACGTCCTCACCAAGGCACCGCACCTCGGACACAAGCAGAAGATCGTCTACAGCCTCACCGACCGTGGGGTGGACCTGCTGCCAGTGATGATCCAACTCGGGGCGTGGGGCGCGACGCACACCTCGTCACCCGCACCCATCGCACAGTGGTTCCGAATTGCCGCGGCCGCAGGCCCCGAGGTCTGGCAACAACTGACGGACGAACTGCGTGCCCGGCATCGCGATCAGCATCCGGCCGACCCGAGCGTGGAACCGACGTTCACCCGCCTGGCGGCCGAGTTCCGCGCGGCGGCAGCGGCCAAGCGTCCCTCCGCTACTTGACCAACTTCTCGCTCTTCAGCCAGTCCCAGGCGACCGTGGCCGGGTCCTCACCGTCGATGTCGACCCGACCATTGAGGTCCTGCATCAACGAGTCGTTCAGCCGCGTGGAGATCTTGGCGATCAGTGGCGCGATCTCCGGGTACTTCTCGTTGATCGAGGCCCGCAGGACGGCGGTCCCGCTGTAGGGCAGGAAATACTTCTTGTCGTCGTCGAGCACCGTGAGGCTGAGGTTCTTGACCCGGCCGTCGGTGGTGTACACCTCGCCGAAGTTGCAGGGCGCACTCCTGGCCACCGAGGTGTAGATGACGCCTGCGTCCATCCGGGTCACGTTGCCGGCAGGCACCCCGTTGGGGGAGTTGTACGGGATCCCGTACTTCTCGAGCATCGGCAGGAATCCGTCCGAGCGACTGAAGAACTCGTCGTCGACGCAGAACGTGCGGTCGCTGATCGGCAGCTTCGCGACGTCCGACAACGACTTGACGTTGAGCCTCTTGGCTGTCGGCCCCGACGCCGCGAAGGCGTAGGTGTCGTTGAAGTTCGCCGGCGGCAACCAGTCGAGGTCGTGGGTCTTCTTCTCGATGTCACGGACCTTCTGCCACAGCTCCGTCGGATCCGCGATCGTCTCCGTCTGGCCCTGATAGGTGACCCAGCCGGTACCCGTGTACTCCCAGAGGATGTCGGCGTCTCCGTTGAGCTGCGCCTGACGTGAGGAGGCCGAACCGGGTGCACCGGTCAGGTCGGTGACCTCCGCGCCTGCCGAGGCGAGGTAGGAGGCGGTGATCTTGCCCAGCAGGACGCCCTCGGTGAAGCTCTTCGACGTCACCACGATCTTCGCGCCGTCCAGAGGCTTCTGGCCGTCGGCCAACGAGCCCTTGGTGAACGTGCCCGAGGAGCTGACGAGTCCACATCCGGCGACGAGCATCACCGACGCGGCGAGCACCGCGATCGCTGCGGTGGTCCATGAACGACGCGAGGTCATGCCACTCCTCGTGGGGTTGCGACGAGCTCGAAGAGTCGTCCGAGCCAGTCGATCGTCATCGCCAGCAGGCCCACCAGGATGGCGCCGGAGATGAGCAGTTTCGGAAGGAACAACGTCACACCGGTCGTGATCAGGGTGCCGAGGCTCGTCGCGCCGATGAAAGTGCTCAGCGTGGCGGTACCGACGAGGATCACCAGCGCGGTGCGGACGCCGTTGAGGATGACCGGGACGGCCAACGGCAGTTCGACCTGGATCAGGGTGCGAAACGACGAGTAGCCGATACCGCGGGACGCCTCGATGGTGCGTTGGTCGACCTGACGCAGCCCGATGATCGTGTTCTGCAGGATCGGCAGGATCGCGTAGACCACCAGACCCAGTACAGCGGTGCGGAATCCGGTGCCCAGCCAGAACGTGAACAGCACGATGAGGCCGACGGCGGGAGCCGCCTGACCGATGTTGGCGATGTTGACCACGATCGGACTGAGCCACTTGGCCGCCTCCCGCGTGAGCAGGATTCCGAGCGGGATGGCGATCACGACCACGATGACCGTCGAGACCAGGGTCAGCTTGATGTGGTCGAGGATGGTCGACTCCAGGGTTGACCAGGCCAGCGAAGCGTTCTCGGTTGTGGTGAACGTCGTCGAGTTGTACCAGATCGCGTATCCGACACCGATGACGATGATGATCAGCGGTTCGAACCAGACGTCGACCGGAGTGCGGCGCAACCGGTTCATGACGCCGAGATCGGATCGGCCGGATCGCCGGATCCGTCCTGGTAGTTCGCGTACGTGGTCTGCGCCTCGTCGGGGCGGGCGTCGGCGAGCTGACCGCGGATCACGTCCATCACGACGGCGATGGTGAGCGCTCCCTTGACCACTCCACGACCGTCGGTCACCAGCACACCGCCCTGACTGGCGGCCAGCATCGAGTCCAACGCGTCGTTCAGCGTGGCGGACTGGGCCACCGTCGGCAGGCGACTGTCGACGTAGTCGGAGACGACGTCCTTGGTCTGCAGCTCGTCGAGCGACGGCCACGCACGCGGGGTCCCGTCCTCGTTCACGACGACGACCCAGGTGTGGCCCTCGGCGCGGGCCTGGTTGATCACCTCGGTCGAGGACTGGCCCACGCGGGCGGTCAGCACCGGGTTGTGGTTCACGTCCTTCACGCGCGACAGCGTGAGGTGCGCCAGCGTCGCGCCGGAGCCGACAAACTCCTCGACGAACGGCGTCGCCGGGTTGGCCAGGATCTCCTCGGGGGTCGCGAACTGCTCGACGTGGCCACCCTCGGAGAAGATGCACACCTTGTCGCCGAGCTTGGTGGCCTCCTCGAAATCGTGGGTCACGATGGCGATGGTCTTGCCCAGCTCGTGCTGAATCGCGATCAGGCTGTCCTGCAGCCGAACCCGTGTGATCGGGTCGACCGCGCCGAACGGCTCGTCCATCAGCAACACGGGCGGATCTGCGGCGAGGGCCCGCGCCACGCCCACACGCTGCTGCTGTCCGCCGGACATGTCCTTCGGGAGGCGATCGGCGAAGGTCGCGGCGTCGAGACCGACCAGGTCGAGCAGGTACTCGGTCCGGTCGGCGATCTTCTTCTTGTCCCAGCCCAGGACACGGGGAAGCGCGCCTATGTTCTTCGACACCGACCAGTGCGGGAACAGACCACCCGACTGGATGACGTAGCCGATCGACTGCCGCAGCTTGTCGGGGTTCTCCCCCGTCACGTCCCGGTCACCGATGTAGATGCGGCCCTGCGTGGGCTCGATGAGGCGGTTGATCATCTTCAGGGTCGTGGTCTTACCGCAGCCCGACGGTCCGACGAAGGCGACGATGTCACCGGCGTCGATCTGCAGGTCGAGCTTCTTCACGGCTGGTACGTCGGTTCCCTTGTACTGCTTGACCACTCCGTCGAGACGGATCGTCGCGCCGGTGACCGTGCGCTCTGTGGTGCCGGAGCCTCCAGGGGCGTTCGGCGAGGTGCTCGCTGCGGTCATGACAGTCCCTTTGCAATCGTGAGGCGCCCGAGTAGCACCAGCAGTGCGTCGAACACCAAGGCGATGATGACGATGAGAATGGTTCCGGTCAGGGCCATCGCGAGGGCGTTGGCGCCGCCGAGTCGTGAGAGTCCGTTGAAGATGAGTGATCCGAGACCGGGGCCGAGAACGTAGGCGACGATCGCGGCCACACCGACGATCATCTGCGTCGACACCCGGATGCCGGTCAGGATGATTGGCCAGGCGATGGGTAACTCGACGGTGAGCAGGATCCGCCAGCGCGACAACCCGATCCCCTGGGCCGACTCCACCACGGTCGGGGGTACCGACCGCAGGCCGACGATCGCGTTGCCGATCACCGGGAGCGCGGCGAAGAACGCCAACATGATGAACGACGGGACGACGCCCAGACCGAACGGCACGATCAGCAGCGCGAGCAGCGCCAGCGACGGGATCGTCAGTGCGACGCGGCTCGTCGTCAGCGTCAGCGCGGAGGCCAGCGGCAGCCGGTAGACGGCCGCGGCGATGACGACGGCGAGCACCGAGCCGACCACGAGGGTCTGCAATGCAAGCGACGCGTGCTGGTAGGTCAGGAAGGCGAGGAACCCCACCCGCCCGTGTATGTAGCCCCAGAGATCCACTGGTTTCCCGTCATTGGTGCATCATCGAGCGCCGCGGCGGTTTGGACGGCTGACTCGGGACGTGGCAGTTCGAGTTGCGTAAAGATATCCACCAGTCGCATGATCGGTCACTACTTACCGAGGGTCACCATCGCCTCAACCAGCAAGCCCCCCAGCAGGTCCCGCGGCTACCTGCATTGATGTACGGTGCTGCGGACGGTCAATGTTTTCGATCACGCTGATCGCAATGAGGCCTGTAGCGCACATGGATTCGCGTCCGACGGTTCAGGGACCGCGTTCTCGCCGCGCTCAGTCTTCGATGGCCACGAAGTCGGCAACGGCGGCGGCCAGTTCATCCGGCCGCTCCAACGGGATGATGTGACCGCACCCGGGTATCGACGCCCTCG
The DNA here is from genome assembly GCF_014635305.1 of Williamsia phyllosphaerae. Classification (NCBI taxonomy): domain Bacteria; kingdom Bacillati; phylum Actinomycetota; class Actinomycetes; order Mycobacteriales; family Nocardiaceae; genus Williamsia; species Williamsia phyllosphaerae. The sequence goes on from NZ_BMCS01000002.1 coordinate 825,695, forward strand.
ACAGGTTGTCGGCCACTGACACCAACTGGTCGCCGATCGCGTCACCGACGACACCGCCGGCGAGGGCAAGGGTGGGCACGGTGAGTCGCCGCGTCTGCAACGCACACGAGATCTGCTTGGCGTTGCGCTCTGTCGCACGGTAGGCCTCGAATCCAGCCCGCAACGCCGACTTTCCGGAATGGGCGTGAATGAACGCGGACCGTGCCTGGGCACCGATGTCGTGGCGAACGCTCGGTCCCTGCAGAAACCAGCCGAGGTATTCGGCCTCGTGCCCCTCCAGCACGGTCTCGGCAAGTCCCGGCACCGCATGGAATCCGAACCACCACGGCGGGCCCGCGGACAGAAACGCCTCTGCACCCGGCAGTCCAGGCAGAAGTCCCTCCATCACCACGAGCCGCCGGACCCGGTCGGGTGCGGTCAGACCGACGTGGAACGCCGGCGCGACACCGGCATCGATCCCGACCACGCTCGCGGTGGTCACGTCGAGGGCGTCGATGAGACCGGTGACGTCAGCGGCGAGTGTCGCCATGTCGTATCCGGAGCGGGGACGGTCGCCACCACCGATACCGCGTCGGTTCGGCGCGATCACCCGGAATCCGTTCCGGGCGAGGACGCGACCCACCGGTCGCCACACTTCCCAGGTGTGTGGCCATCCGTGCAGCAGCACAAGGGGTGCGCCGTCGAGCGGTCCCGCGAGGGCCACCTCCACCTCGACACCGTTCGTGCCGATCATCCGCGTGGCGAACTCGTCGTGCGATGAGAACATGGCGGTAACTCCTCTTTAGCAGGTATCTATTGGTTACCTGATCGTTCGCGACCGGCCCGGTCGGGACAAGAGGGCACTTCGGAGAAAGGTGGTGAGTCCGTGGTGACCACCTCGCACGGCAGGGGTGATCTGTTCGATCCCGCCTGTCCGACCCGCCGACTCCTCGATCGCATCGGGGACAAGTGGACGTCGATGATCGTCAAGCAACTGGCCGACCGTCACCCTGATGGCGCACGGTTCGCCGAGCTTCGTCGAGCAACCCCCGGCGTCAGCCAGAAGATGCTGTCGCAGACCCTGCAGCGCCTCGTGGCCGACGGCCTGGTCGACCGCGAGGTCACCCCGTCGACGCCGCCTGCCGTCCGGTATCGCCTGACGCCGCTCGGCCTGTCCCTCGACGGTCCACTGTCGGTCGTTCGAGCGTGGGCCGAAGAACACATGCGCGAGGTCGACGACCACCGACAGTCGACGATGGGCTGAGTCGCCGTCAGTCGGTGGTGGCCGTCCCGGTCTTCGCGTCCCCGGTCGACGCCGCGTCCCCGGAGGAAGCCGCGTCAGCGGTCGGGGTGGCATCCTGCGTTGCGTCCGCGCTCGGCGTGGGCGTGGTGATCGTCGGGGCGGTGGTCGCGGGCGGCGTTGTCGTGGGTGTCGCAGTCGTGGGGCCGACGGCACCCGTTGTGGGCGTTGCCACCTCACTTGACGGGGCGCTCGCCGCCCCCGGTGTGGCGACAGTCTCGGTCGGCGTCTGCGTCGCCGGCACCGCGGTGGTCTCGGGAGTCGCGCTCGTCGACGGTGTCGGGTCGCCAGTCGAGGTGGCCGTCCGATCCGCGTCGCCGGTGGCGGTCTCGGCCTGCGTCGCGGCCGTGGTCGGTGCGGCGGTGCTGTTCGCCGCCGTCGTTGCTTGCGGGGTGGCTGGGGCCGACTCTGTTGTCGCCGGATCTGTGGCCGCAGCATCGGTGGCCGTCGCCTGAGTGGCCGTCGCCTGAGTGGTCGGCGCCTGTGCCTGTGCGGCGGCATCAGCCTGATCGGAAGCTTCGGCGGCCGCGGCCGCGATGGCGTCTGAGATCGCCTGCACGTAGTTCTGCATGGCCGTGCCGACGGTCTCGGCGACCGTCTGTGCCGCGGTGTCCATCGCGAGCGCGGGACTCGCTGTCGTGGGGAGCGCCGACTGGTCGGCGACCGCCGTGGCGGCGGCGAGTTTCATCGCCGACGGGGTTCCGTGTTGTGCGATGAAGTCGCTGATCACCTGCGCAGCGAGCTTGGGGGTCCACGTGTCGGTGTACACGCCGAACGTGGCCTCCGGATCGGTGGTGTCGGCGGAGTTGGTGTCCTGCAACGTGTACAGGAAAGCGGGGCCCGCGTACGACAGCGTGTTCCAGTTGTTGAGGAAGTCGCTGATGTAGTCGGCCTGCTGCTGGTCACCCACTATCCCGGTCGGGAGTCCGTACTCCGACGACCAGATCTGCTTGGCACCGTCACCGTTGGCCACCATCAACCGGTGGATGTCGGTGACCTGATTGAGCGGCGAGTTCGCCAGGTTCGCACCCTGCGAGAACTCGGTGGTGTTCTGGTACGGGTGGAACGAGAGCGCGTCGAAGTATCCGGCCGCGCCATCGGCGTACATCTGCTGCACGAAGTCGACCGGGTTGAGCACGTAGTTGCCCCAGGTGATGGTGGACCCGAGCACGCCGCCGATCACGGTCGCCGACGAGTTCGCCGCCTTGACGGCTGGATACGCCGCCTTGAGAAGTGCGGTGTAGCCGGCCGGATCAGGTGCGGGTGAGTATCCGATGTAGGCGTTGGGCTCGTTCCACACCTCGAAGTCCGACATCTTCCCGGCGTACCGAGAGGCGAGGGCACCCATGAAGTCGCCGTAGTCGGCAACGTTCGTCGGCGGCGTGTAGTAGCCGGTGCCCGCGCCTCGCGCCCAGTCCGGCGTGGTGTTGACGACGCCGAGGATCCCCATTCCGCGGGCGTCGGCGGCGTTGACCATGTTGTCGATGGCCGTCCAGTTGTACTGCCCGTTCGCGTACTCGGTGGTGGCCCACGCGATCGGGATCCGGATGTCCTGGACACCGAGCGCCTGCATCTCGTCGAGATGCTTCGCGATGACGGCGGGGTCGGTCGAGGAGAACAGCAGGTTGTTGTCCGAGATGCCCACGGTGTCAGAGCTCGGGTCGACCGCGGCCGCGTTGACGATGGCGTAGTGCGGACTCGACGGCGCGATCAGAGTCGCGGTACCGAACGTTGCAAACATGGACAGAGCCGTCAGCGCGACGACGGAACGTCCGGCGCGACCGCGCATGAAAGTGGTTGATGAGGGGGGCACATTGGTCTCCGTTTCACCCCCCGAGGGTTTCCCGACCGCTATTCCACGGTAAACACAGCCGGGGGTATATCCACAAGAGACGCACACTTAACAAAACAAATTTACGAGAAAACTCGAACTTTCAAACTGTTGCGGCACTATAGATTACGGATCCGAATTTGCTCATGTTAAATGGAAAGAAATTTATCAATTTTGGCGCTTCGTCGGAATTCAACACCGGAATACGTCGTCAAAACAGCAGATGCAGAGTTTCTTTCACAATGCGAATGACAATGCGGTGATTCCCGAGGAAATTCAGCCGAAGATGACGAGGGCCGCATCGACACCGGCCACGACGATCGCGCCGTAGAACGGCGTCCGCCCACGACCGCGCACGGTGGCCGCGATGACGGCGATCACGGCCGCCAGGGCCACCCAGTGCAACCAGGACGGACTCGTCGCGGCGACGCAGACCGCGGTGGCCGCGAGGAGCAGCACGGCGGCCACACCGGGGATACGTCGACGACCCAACCGGTGCGGCAGACCGCGCACCCCGGTGGCCTCGTCGTCATCGAGATCAGGGAAGACGTTGAGAAGGTGGGCCCCGACACCGAGCACTCCCGCGACGACCACCATCCACACGTGCGGGAGTCGGCTGGGGTCAGCGGCCAGCATGACCACGACCGGCAACGACCCGAACGCGACCAGATAGGGCACCGCCGAGAACACCGTCGATTTCACACCGGCGTTGTAGAGCAATCCCGCGCCTACGCCGAGCACCAGATGCACCGAGCCCGCGGCGACCCCGCACGCCAGCGACGCCGCGACGCAGATGACGCCGAACAGCGCGGCGGTCGCGGCGACGGTGCGCGGCGTCAGTTCTCCGCCGGCCAATGGCTTGTCGGTCCGGCCCACCTGGACGTCGCGACCGCGGTCGAACAGATCGTTGGTCCAGCCGACCACGAGTTGCCCGGCCAGCACCGCCACCGCCAGGGCGATCGAGACTCGCGTCGACACACCGTTGGTCAGCGCCAGGGCCACGGTCAGAAGGGTCACGGCGCTACCGGGGACCGGGTGCGATGCGCGCACCAGAGCCATGGTCGTGCGGATCGCGCGCTGGGGGTGGCCTCCCCCGACCGGCATCATCCGACGACCGTATCCGCATTCGCCGACCGACCCCCGTCGCGCGGGGCCCCACCGCCGGTGCCACCGACCGCGGGTTCGACCACACTGGTCTGCAACGGCAGGAGAAATGCGTACATGAGTCATGTGATCGTCATCGGCGCCGGTGTCGGCGGCCTCTCCGCAGCGACCCGTCTGGCCGCGGCGGGCCACCGCGTCACCCTTCTCGAGCAGGCCGCGCAGGTGGGCGGCAAGCTCGGTCGGGACGACATCGACGGATTCCTGTTCGACACCGGGCCGTCCCTGCTGACCCTCCCGCAGGTCCTCGAGGATCTGTTCCGTGCGACCGGCGCGCCTCTGTCCGAGACGTCCATCGACCTCCATCGCCTCGACGTCGCGTGTCGCTACCGGTTCCCCGACGGCGTCACCGTCGACCTGCCCGGCGATGTGGATGCGATCCCCGGCGCGCTCGATGCCGCTCTGGGCGCGGGCCGCGGCGCGCAATGGTCGGCGTTCCTCGCACGGGCCGCCCGCATCTGGGACGTCACCGAGAAGCCCTTCCTGCGCTCCCCCATCGACGTCGGGACGATGGTCCGACTCGCGCGCAGCCTCGCCGACGTGTTCACCGTCGCGCCGTGGCTGTCGCTGCGCGGCCTGGGCGCACGGCACCTGTCCGACCCGCGCCTGCGCATGCTCCTCGACCGCTACGCCACCTACACCGGATCGGACCCGCGTCGTGCGCCGGCGGCACTGGCCACCGTCCCCTACGCCGAACAGGCCTTCGGGTCCTGGTACATCCCCGGCGGGCTCTACGTGATCGCCGAGGAACTCCTGGCCCGGGCGGAGTCGCTCGGGGTCGACGTACGACTCGGGACCGAGGTTGCCGAGGTGCTCACCACGTCCACCGGGGTGCAGGGCGTGCGACTGGCCGACGACACCGTCCTCGCCGCTGATGTCGTCGTCGCCAACGCCGACGCGCAGGTGGTGTACGAGCGACTGCTTCCCGCGCCCGACGCGTCGACCCGGCGCGTGGCCCGTCGCGTGCGGCGTTCGACGCGGTCGTTCTCGGGATTCGTGCTGCTGCTCGCCCTCGACGACGCCCCGACCGATCAGCCTCATCACACCGTGCTGTTCGCCGACGACTACGACGCCGAGTTCGACGCGGTCTTCGGCCGGGGCGGCCCGCCGCGACCCGTGCACCGGCCGACCGTCTACATCAGCGCACCCACCGATCCGGCCGTGGCACCGGACCCCGGCACCGGCGCATGGTTCGTGCTGGTCAACGCCCCACCTCACGACCCGGACGGTGGCACCGACTGGGACGCGCCCGGTCGGCGCGAGAGCTACGCCGATCACATCCTCGAGGTGATGGCCGACCGCGGGGTCGATGTCGCCGGGCGAATCCGACACCGACGCATCATTTCCCCGGCCGATCTCGAGCGCCGGACCCACACGCCGGGCGGGTCGATCTACGGCACTGCCTCCAACGGCGCTTCGGCGGCATTTCTCCGACCGGCGAACCGTTCGCCGGTGCCCGGGCTGTACCTGGTGGGCGGTTCTTCACACCCCGGTGGCGGACTACCTCTGGTGATGATGTCGGCGGAGATCGTGACGACCATGATCGGCCCGGCCACCCCGCCGAACGTGCCGTAATCCCCCGCCGAGCGGGCTCTGACAACCCGTCGAGCGTGCCCTAACTACCCGCCGAGTGGGCCCCAAGTACCCGCCGAGTGGGCCGCAATGACCCGTCGAGCGTGCCGAAAAGCCAAAAGATGCCCGGACGGGACGAGTCACGACGGGGTGCGCTCGCATGCCGGCTGGTTGTTCGCATCGTCTCGAGTCATTCGCACGGTTGTGTGCTGTTCGCATCGCGCCGGGAGCATGCGAACGGCGCATGACGATGCGAACAGCACGACCGGGTGCGAACGATCACCCGGCACGCAAACTCACGTCGCACCAGACTTCGTCCTCAGCATCTTGCCGCCGTCAGGCGTCAGGAGCGGCACGGATGGAGGATGATTTTCGACGGCACGGTCGGCGGGCGGTTTCGGCCCGCTCGGCGGGCAGTTTCGGCACGTTCGACGGGTTGTTTCGGCACGTTCGGCGGGTTGTTTCGGCACGGTCGGTGGATGCCGCGGACGGAGCGGCGTATGGTCGAGTCATGACTACTTCGAACAACAGTTCGACCCCCGAAGACAGCGGCGAGGTTCTCGGAGCCGACGCCGGAAACACCACCGAGAAGGACCCGTCGGACTGGGTGACCGGCGACGAACCGATGACCGGTGCGCAGCGCAGCTACCTCGACACCCTCGCCCGCGACGCCGGCGAGACCATCTCGGCCGACCTGAACAAGGCGGAGGCATCCGAGGAGATCGACCGACTGCAGGGCAAGACCGACCGCGGCTGAATCAGCGTTTGAAGCGACCGGCCAGGCCGCGTAGCGGCAGGTCGGCGCTGGTCAGTATCCCGGGCGGAGCTTCGACGACCGCACGGATCGAGTTGAGGGCCGGCAGGCCGGTGACGGTCATGCCGATGGACGCGAAGTCCTCGGGGTTGTCGAGACGCACGCCGGGTTTCGGGAAGATCATGTGCTTGTTGTAGATGCACGGGTCGCCCTGGATCTGAGTGATGTAGCAGCCCTTGATGTCCCAGCTCGGCTCGGTGTGTGGCGTCATCTGCCATTCGAGGTGCGTCTCGATGCGCGGAACCCCGTCGACCATCCCCTGGTACTTGATGTAGTTCCCGCCCAGTGACCCCTTGGGCATCTGATACCACCCCAGGTCGATGTCCTCGGTGCACGCGCCGAGTTCATAACTGAACGTGACCTCGTCGAGTTCGAGGCCGAAGCAGTCGGCCATCAGCAGCACACTGTCGGCGAACACCCTCGTGTACTTTTCCAGCTTTCCCGGGATGGATGGATCGTCGACCGGCAACCCGTAGCCGACCTCGATCCAGGTGTCGCGCGAGTGGTGACAGGACACGTCGACCGATTCCAGCGTGATGATGTTTTCGATGTCGGCAACGTCGGCCGAACACACCACTCCCAGAATCTGATTGACCCCGGGATTCATGCCGGTCCCGTAGAACGTCGAGCCGCCGCGCTCACACGCGGCCTGCAGCACCTCGGTGACCTTGCGACCCGACGGGTGCGGGTGGTTCTCGTCGCGGTGGTGCCCGGTGATGAAGTCGGCCGTGGTGACGATGTCGATGCCGGCCTCGAGCACCTTCTCGTAGAGGTCCTCGTCGGGGAACACCCCGTGGAACGTCAGCACGTCCGGCTCGGCGGCGATGATCTCGTCGACCGTCCCCGTCGCGACGACCCCGACGGGCTCGATCCCGACGATCTCGCCGGCGTCCCGGCCGATCTTGTCGGCCGAATAGCAGTGCAGGCCCATCAGTTCCAGATCGCGGTGGGCCCCGATCCGTTTGATCATCTCCGATCCGACGTTCCCGGTGGCGACCTGGAAGACACGGATGGGCGTGGTGGACGTGGTCATGGGAAAGCCTCTCAGCGCGCGGCCGCGACGGCCGCGGTCTGATCGAAGTCGGCGGGATAGAACTGCGTGGCCCACGCGCGGATCGCGGTGAACCCCGCGAACTCCGACGGCGACAGCGCCGGTGGATCGGAGTAGCGCTGGTGTTTCCAGATGTGGATGTCGTTGCCGAACTGCTCGATGACCCCGGCGGCGTTCCTGAGGGCGCGGCTGGTGGGGTGGTCGCTGTCGTCCCCGGGCTTGCGTCCGATCCACACCGTGAACCGAACGTCGGAAGTCGTGTCGTCGATCGGCGTCACACAGGTCTGCGTCCGGTTGTCGATCATCCCCCAGCTCTTGGTGCTCGCGACCCCGATCCCACTGTTGATGGCCTGGACCCCGCTGTTGATCTCGTCGGCGGGGACATCGTCGAAAGCGATGGTGAAGTCCACGTAGGACACCGGCTGATCGAAGTCGTGACGAGTGAACTCGGGCACCAGCGGGGTGTTGTGGACGTACTTGAAGTGCGCGAAATCTACGCCGTTCTCCATGACGTACTGCGGGTGGATCTCGACGGACTGTTCGAACAGGGTGCTGTGTCCGAAGGCCGGGTAGTAGTCGGCGGCGCTACGCCCGTCATCGAAACCCGAGAGCGCCTCGGCCACCGGGAAATACGGTTCACGACGGTCGGCGTCGTACCAGATGAAGATCGACTCGCTGTGCTCGGTGACGGGATAGGCCCGGATTCGCCGGCCACGGTTGGGGTTCTTCTCGTACGGGATACACACGTTGCGCCCCTGCCGATTCCACTCCCACCCGTGGAACGGGCATCGCAGGATCTCGCCGTCGACGGTACCGCCGAACCCGAGATGCGCGCCGAGATGTTCGCAGTAGGCGTCCATGACGGTGACCTGCCCAGAAGCCGAGCGCCACGCGATCATCTCGGTCCCGAAGTACGTCATCCGATGGACGTCGTTCACGCCGACCTCGGCGGACCAGGCCACCTGGAACCAGCCGGTGGGTCTCATCGGTAGCGGCGTCCTCGCCATCTCGGCCCTTCCTCGCAACACCGCCCAGACGGCGGTGAAGAGAACGGTAACCGCGTCCCGAACAGAATGAAAGAGGGTTCTACGAATTGATCCGGCTCGGCTAGCATCGGCCCATGACCGACGCGGGCGTCACGGGCCGACGGACCAACCGACGCGGTACCGCCACGCGCGAGAGCATGCTCGACGCCGCCGTGACCTCGCTCGCGTCGGGTGACCCGGGATCGGTGTCGGGCAACCGGATCGCCAAGGACATCGGCGCCACCTGGGGGACGATCAAGTACCAGTTCGGCGACATCGACGGATTCTGGGCCGCGGTGCTCCGGCACACCGCGCTACGCCGGGGCGAGCTGCCCGCGAGCGCCCCGGCCGACGCCGACCTCCACACCCGCGTGTCGACCATCATCGACAACCTCTACGCGGGACTGTCGGGCACCGACTCCCGCGCCATCGAGACGCTGCGGGCCGCGATGCCCCGCGACCGCACCGAGTTCGAGCATCGATTCCCCGCCACCGCAAACGAATTCGCGTCGTGGCGACAGGCCTGGCTCGACACCTGCATGCGCGCGTTCGCCGGACTCGACGTCGATCCCGACCGCGTCGCGGAAGTCGCCGCCTTCATCCCCGGGGCCATGCGCGGCATCACCTCGGAGAGGCAGCTCGGCACCTACACCGATCTCGACCTCGCCCGGCGAGGCATCACCAACGCGATCGTCGCCTACCTCAAACCGACTCCGTGACGCGCTGACACACGCCGACACCCGACGCCGCGTGGTGTGGTCGTCGGGTGTCGGTGTGGGACGCGCGCAGCCTCAGAGCAGTCCGAGCACCTCGAGGTTGGTGGCGTACTTGACGATGATCTGCGGCGTGATGTGCGGGATGTCCTTGTCGGGACCGATCTTCGCGTCCTGCACCGCCGCACGGAACCGATCGGTCGGTGCCATCGCCCCGTTCAGCGGCGGTACCGGCTGCTGATAGTTGTGCAGCAACGGCAGCAGCGACGCGGATCGCTGCTTGGCCGGCAGCGCACGGACCGCGGTCTCGAACCGCTGGAGCCACTCGTCGTACCCGTCGACCCGCTGGATCGAGTAGCCCGCGTCGACCAGCCAGTCGACGAACTCGTCCTGACCGATCCCGTCGTCGTACGGGTTCATCACGTGGTACGTCTCGAACCCGTCGAGCAGCTGGACCGACAGGGTCGAGATCGCCTCGGAGATGAAGTCGACCGGCAGCCCGTCGTAGTGTGCGCGTTGACGATTGCCGTCGGCGTCGAGTTCGTAGAACGACTTCGGCGCGACGCCGGTGGCCACCAGGCTCAGCATCAACCGGGTGAACATGTCCGGCACGTTGAGCTGACCGACGAACTGGGTGTCGGCCAGGATCATGTCGCACCGGAACACCGCCACCGGCAGACCGCACAGGTCGTGGGCCTCCCGCAGCAACACCTCGCCGGCCCACTTGCTCGTGCCGTATCCGTTGGCGTAGCTCTCGTCGACCGCGCGGGTCGCGCTGATCTCGCGGATGTCGGCGGCCTCGACGAACGCCGACGTCGGCTCGATCCCGGCCCCGACACCGATGGTCGAGACGTAGGCGAACTGCTTGAGCTTGCTGGTCAGTGCGATACGGATCAGCTCGGCCGTGCCCAGGGCGTTGGGGCCGAACAGCTGCGCGTACGGCAGGACGTGGTTGACCAACGCGGCCGGGTCGACGATCAGGTCGACGGTGTCGGCGATGCGCTGCCACGTCTGCGCGTCGAGGCCGAGGTCGGCCTCGCTCTTGTCACCGGCGACGACCTGGAGGTAGTCGGCGGCCAGCTTCTCGTAGCGCGCCAACAACTGCGGGTCGCCGCTGTCGAAGGTCGCGTCGAGCCGAGCACGTGCCGCCGCATCGTCCTTGGCGCGCACGATGCAGATCAGTGTGCCGTCGACGAGGTCCATCCGCTCGAGCCATTCCAAGGCGAGGAACCGCCCGAGGAAGCCCGTCGCGCCGGTGAGCAGGACGGTACGGACCTGCTCGCTGGGGCGTGGCAACGTCGGTGCCGCCGCGAGGGTCTCGGCGTCGACGAACTTGTCGAGCGTCAGGTCCTTCGCGTGGACCTCGGTGGCGTCGGCACCGTGCACCGTCGCGAACGTGGGGCGGGTCGCGCCCGAGGTCCGCTCGTTCTCGATGTAGTCCGCGATGGCCGCGAGATCGGCGGCCGGGTTGACGATGACGCCGACCGGGACCTCGATGTCGAAGATCTCACGCAGGAGGTTGGCGAAGGTGACCGCCGACAGCGAGTCACCACCGAGGTCGGTGAAGTGCGCGTCGGCCTGCACGTCCGACGCCGAGGCGCTGAGCAGCGCTGCGGCCGCGCGGCTCACGGACTCGATGACCGGCGCGGTGTTGCCCTCCCGGCGCAGAGCCTGCAGCTCGTTGGTCTGGCCGTCGGCGAGATCGGCGTAGCGCCGTTCGAGCGCCTCGCCGTACTGCTCCTTCAACCGCGGCCGGGCCAACTTGCGGATCCCGGTCAGCAGTCCGTTCTCCAGAGTGAAAGGTGTTGTCTCGACGATGAAGTCGCGGGGGATCTCGTAGGACTGGAGCCCCGCGGCCTTGGCCGAACGCTGCAGCGACTCACCGAGGATCGGCTTGACCGCGTCGACATCGCCGTCGACCTGGGCCAGGGCGTCGTCCGTCGGCACGACGACAGCCAGCAGGAACGCACGCGCGGAGTTGCCGTAGATGTAGATCTGGCCGATGACCGGGCTGTCGGCGAAGACCGCCTCCACCTTCGACACCGTGACGAACTCGCCCTGGGACAGCTTGAGGACGTTGTTGCGGCGATCGAGGTAGACCAACTGATCGGGCCCGGTCTCTGCGACCACGTCACCGGTTCGGTAGTAGCCGTCCTCGTCGAAGACGTCGGCCGTTGCGTCGGGACGGTTGAAGTAGCCGGGGAACATGGTGTCGGACTTGACGAGCAGCTCGCCACGCGGATTGGGACGGTCGGTGTGGAAGTACCCGAGGTCGGGGACGTCGACGAGCTTGTAGTCGATGACCGGCGGACGGCGGACGGCGCCGTCGATGAAAACCATGCCGGCTTCGGTGGATCCGTACCCTTCGACCAGGTGCAGCCCGAGCAGCGACTCGACGAACGCAGTCATCTCGGCGGAGATCGGCGCCGAACCCGTCAGCGCGGCAACGTATCGCCCACCGAGAAGGTTGCCGCGCAGGTCCGCCGAGACCGCCTCGCTCGCTGTGGCCTCGTCCTCCCCCGCGTTCACGCGACGGCTCAGGGCGCTCTGGTGCTCGGTGAAGATCATCTCCCAGATCCGGGGCACGAAGCTGAGCAGCGTCGGCCGCACCAGCGCGAGGTCCTCGAGGAAGGTCGACAGGTCGCTGGTGGCCGCGAAGTAGCTCGTCCCGCCCGACGCGAGCGTCTCGAACAGGATGTGGCGCCCCATCACATGGCTCATCGGCATGAAGCTCAAGGTGATCGACGGACCGGTGGTGCCCTGCGCGCCGACCATGTTGGTCGTCCGACGCCATGCGTTGGTGACCAGGCTCTCCGGGTACATCGCACCCTTCGGCCGTCCGGTGCTGCCGGAGGTATAGATCAGCAGCGACAGCGGATCGCCCTCGCCCACAACCGGAACCGGACCGGACACCGTCGACTCGCCGCGTGCGATGACATCGGTGAGGGTCTCCACGGTCACCGCGTGGTCTCCGTCGGAGAGACGACGCCGCGCATCGGCGACCGCGTCACGATGATCGTCGACCTCGGACAGCAGATCGAACACGACCAGCCGACCGACCGCAGCACCGTTCGCGGTGAGCTCGACCGCGTCATCGAGACGGTCGACGCTCGCGGCGATCAGGGTGGGTTCGGTCTCGTCGACGATGGGCTGCAGCTGGGTCAGTGGCGCACTGGTCTGCAGCGGCACGCACACCGCGCCCAACAGCACGGTCGCCATGTCGATGACCGCGTAGTCGACGCTGGTGAACCCCAGCACCCCGACACGGTCGCCGGGCGACACCGCACCGTCGGCCAGTGACGCGGCGACCGAACACACACGAGCCCACAGCTCGCGGTAGGTGATGGTCTCGAAACGCGGCAGCAGCGTGGTGGTGGTCCGCCCCGAGGTCGGGTCGGTGACGAGGTCCACGGCGCGCGCACCGAGGGCGGGCCGGTCGGCGTAGCCGTCGGCGAGGATGTCCATGATCTGGGCGAGTCGCAGCGACGGCTCGTTGACCGCCTCGGTCACGGCGTCGTCGGGACGGGCCGCGGCGAACTGCGCATCGTCACGGACCAGGTCGGCAATGCGTCGGGCGAGTTGGTCGTCCTGGGTGTCGATCGACATGAGTCGTACTCCTTCGAACTATGGCCGGACGGTGGTGACGAGGAAGACCTCAGAACACCCGTACAGGCGCTTGCATAGCCTAACGATGTAAACGTTAGCAGCGCTTCACACCCACCTGCCACCGTCATGTGGCGAACCAGACAGGTGGCGGCCCGCGGGCCGACCGCTTCGTCGCATTCGCGCGGTCCGAGAACGGCATCAGGGCACTCGCAAGGCTTTTCAGCCCATCCGAAACGAGGGATGAAATCTGATTCTCGACGGGCTTTCGTCACTTCTGTTAGGAGAAGTCATCGAACTCAACATGTGTTGCGACGGCCAGTTGTGGGCGATCACAGTGGATGGGACAACTCCTTCGGTGATGTCCGCCACTCCCCTACGGTTCTGCTCGGACATCAACCGAAAGAGGCGGGGAATTGAGCGTGGGCAAGCTGTCATCCGAAGAGTCACTGCGGCCCTTGTGGCCCCACGCCGACGCGATCATGTCGTCGGAGTGTCGCGGACTGAGGTTCAACGGCAAGTACGCCGACGTCGTCGCGCTCAGCACCGGTGACCCGACCGCGCTTCGCCCGACCATCGATCCGGACACCCGTCGCCGCGTCGCGCTGATGCCCGAGGCACGTCGCGACACCGCTCTGGTCCTCGGAGCCAACGGCTTTCTCGGCGCCCACCTCATCGGACAACTGACCCGGGACCCGTCGATCACCCGCGTGTACGCGATGATCCGACCCACCGCGGATCGCACCGCCGCGCAACGTCTGCAGGACACGCTGGACGGCTACGAGATCTCGGTCAACGCCTCGAAGATCACGTTCGTCGAGGGCAATCCGACCGACCGCCATTTCGGACTGGCCAAGGACGTCTTCTTCGACCTCGCCGAGAACGTCGGACTGATCTTCAACTGCGCCAGCTCGACCGACTACACCTCGACCTACCTTGATCTGCGCAGCGACTGGTTCCTGAGCCTGCTGCGCGCGCTCGAGTTCTCGATCACCACGACCCGCAAGCACCTGACCTACGTCGGCAGCATCGGTGCGCATCTGTACCAGCGGCCAGAGGACTTCCGGCGCCACGACGGCTGGTGGTATTCGGGCTACGCACAGATGAAGTGGGTCAACGCAGCACTTCTGGGCTGGCTGGCCGATTCCGACACCTACTCGATCACGCTCTGCGAGGCCCCGTACATCCTCGGCAGCACCCAGCGCGGACTCGATCCGGGTCGCGCATACAGCTTCTGGCGCATCGTCGAGGTCGCCAAGGCGGTCGGCGCGATCTGGGACGGCCCCGGCATGAACTACGTCCCGGTGGACGTGATCTGCGAGGTGATGGCGCACAACGCGACATCGACCGATCCACTGTCCCGACTGCTCCCCAGCAACCCCGAGGACTACGACCACAGCCTCTACGCCGAGCTACTCGACCTGGACCTCGTGTCCTGGGACGAGTTCTACGTCCGGGTCTCCGACATGGCCGGGGAGAAGTTCGCGCAGACCGTGCTCGGCGACAACATCGACATCCTCATGCGCAAGGTGCACAAGCCCGAGGCCATCCTGCCCGCCGGGCACGACGCCTCGTGGTGCGATCACCGTCGCCTGTTCGAGCTCTACTTCAGCAACGTGGCGCTGAAGGACCTGGCTCCCGCCGTCGCGTCGGCATGACCGCCGGTTCTCGAGTCGAGCCGGCGACCGCCTCGCGGCACGACGTCCGGTTCCTACCGGAGTTCGTCGACTTCGTCTACGCGCTGGGTTTCTATCTGGTGTGCGCGTTCCTGGGGTTGCTGCCGAGCACGATCGGGCGGCCGCTGCTCCTGCGGTACGTGACGTGGGCGGCGGCCATGGACGAGGAACGGGCGCGGTGATCGGTTCCGTGGGCCGGCTGATCGCGGCCGTCGCGGCGGTCGCCGTCGCACTGTTCGCCACCTTCGCCTACTGGCGGTTGCGATTCTTCTTCCGCGACCCCGAACGCACTCCCCCGTCCGACCCGCGCGTGGTCGTCGCACCGGCTGACGGGTTCATCACGTACGTCAAACGGGTGGATCACGGCGAGATCCCGTTCGCGGTGAAGAAGTCCAGGACCATCCCGCTCGAGGAGTTCGGGGTGGCCGCCTCGGCAGCCGGCGACGGTGCGAGCGGCTTCCTGATCGGCGTCTACATGTCCGAGTACTCGGTGCACCGCAACCGGATCCCGGTGGCGGGGACCATCTGCTTCCGCGAACACCGCTCGGCCGCACCGTTCAACAGGTCGATGGCGCGGATGGGCGCGAATCTGCTCGCTCGCCAGACCCCCTACGACGAGGGGTGCGACTACCTGCTCAGCAACGAGCGCCTCACCATCGGCATCGAACACGAATGCGGTGCCATCACCACGGTCACCCAGATCGCCGATCTGTGGGTCAACCGCATCGTGGCGCACGTGGGGATCGGCGACGAGGTCGGTCGCGGCGACCAGTACGGCATGATCCGTTTCGGTTCCCAGTGCGATGTGTTCGTCCCCGACGAGTTGGTGTCGGCGATCACCGTCACGCCCGGCCAGTACGTCTTCGCGGGCAAGACCCCGATCTGCGTGTCGCCGGTGTCGGTGGAACGCGAGCCCGGCGCCGAGACGATGGCGGTCACGGCCGGGACGGGAGCACCGTGATCACGGTCGTGCCGGTCCGGTCATCGCAGGACTGGGACGACTTCGAGTCGGTGTACTCGCACGTCTACGCGGACGACCCCAACGGGCTGCCCGACGAGATCATCGACGTCGGCACGACGTTGCGGTCGCCGCCCGCAACTCTGGCAGCGACGCGTCGGGTGCAGGCATTCGTCGCATTCGACGGTCACCGCCCGGTGGGTCGCGTGGCCGCCATCCATGATCTCGCGTTCACGGAGTACACCGGGGAGTCGTTGGGGTTCTTCGGTTTCTACGAGTCCGTGGACGACCACCCGGTCGCCGAGGCGCTGCTCGACGCGGCGTCGACCTGGCTGACCGGGCAGGGGCTCGCGCGGATGGCGGGGCCGTTCAGTCCGTCGATGTTCTACAGCGCGGGCATCGTCGTCGACCCGGAGCCCACCCTCCCGTTGATCGGCATGCCGCACAACCCCGCTCACTACGCGGAACAGTTCGAGAAGTGGGGCCTCGCCGGGATCAAGGACTTCTACAGCTACCGCTTCGACGAGCCGTACCAGATGTTCTGCAGCGAGAAGTTCGCGCGTCACAAACAGCTCTACGAACGGGTCAGTGCCCGCTCGGAGGTCACCTTCCGGACGATGAAGTACCGCACTCTGCGCAGGGACTCCGAGATCGTGCGCGAGCTGTACAACACCACGTTCAAGGACTTCTGGGGCTTCTCACCGTTGTCCTCCGAGGAGATGTTGTCCCTGCAGAAGATGATGCTGCCGGTCCTCGATCGGCGGCTGACCATCCTCGCCGAGTATCAGGGCAGACCGGTCGGCTTCTTCATGGGTTTCCCCGACGCCAATCAGGCCATCGCGCACGCGGCGCGCTTCCGCCGTCGATGGATCCGTGACGTGGCCACGCTCTGGTACGTCAAGGGCCCCCGTCGCAAGCAGCTGATCGACGGGGTGCGCGTGGACATGATGCTTGTCGACTCGTCCTGCCCGGATCGGTCGGTGGCGTCGCAGATGATCGTCGAGATGTGGCGCCGCATCGAAGAACGTGGCTACTCCCGCATGGAGGGCGCTCCCATCCTCGACGACAGCGAGTGGATGAAGGGATCGGTGCTCGCCCGCGTCGAGATGAGTCCGCACCGGACCTACCGCATCTACAGCTGCGAGTTGACGATTCGGTGATCGGAGTGCGCTGGGGCGAATTCGTCGCCCGACACCGGTACGCCGTCATCGCGATCGGGATCCTGCTGTGCATGGGTGCCGCGATCCTCTACCCCACCCTGCAGTCGAAGCTCGTGGGCGTCGACTTCTCGGTGTCGCAGACGGATTCGAGCCGTTCCGACGAACTCGTCGCCCGGCACTTCACCGACTTCGGATCCGAACAACTCGCGGTGACCTTCTCCTCGGACACCGCGCGTACCGATCAGCCGGGTTTCCGCGCCCGGGTGACCGACGTCGTCGCGGAGTTGCGCGCCTCCCCTGACGTCGTCACGGTCATCGACCCCTATGAGGCACAGGGGTTCTCGCCGCAGATCTCCGCGGACAAGACCGCCGCGCTCGCCCTGGTCGGTGTCCGCGGCGACGCCAGCGAACGCATCGGGGTCGCCGAACGCCTGCAGGACATGCTCTCCGACGCATCACGTGCGGGTGTCACGGTGTCGATGACCGGGTACTCCCCGATGACGGTGGACCTCACCGCAGTCGAATCCCGCGACGCGACCCGTGCGGAGAGCGTCGGCATCCCCATCGCGCTCCTGGTCCTGGTGCTCGCGCTCGGCGGGATCGTCGCAGGCGTGATCCCGCTGATCTCCACCGGTATCGGACTTCTCATCGCGTTCGGCGTCATCACCCTGCTGACCCACGTCATGACCTTCGACATCCTCGTCACCACCGTGGCGTCGATGATCGGACTCGGCCTGGGCATCGACTACTCGTTGTTCATCGTCAGCCGCTTCCGTGAGGAACTCGCCCGGGGATCGGTGCGCAGCCGCGCCGACCGGCGAGCCATCGAACGGGCGACCGGCGTGGCGATGGGCACCGCGGGCCACACCATCGCGATATCCGGCCTGGTGGTGATGATCGCGTTGGCCGCGTTGACGATCGTCGACGTCCCTGCGGTCCGCACCATCTCGTTGGTCGTCGCCCTGACCGTCATCTGCGTTCTGCTGGTGGCGTGGACCATGCTGCCTGCGGCGCTCGCAGTCCTCGGCCCCGACATCGATCGCTGGGGACTGCCCGCCCGATTCCGCCCTCGGGACACCCGCATGGATGCGACCGGGCGCAGCCGGTGGCACCGGTGGGCGCACCACGTGATGCGACGGCCGTGGGTCTACGCCGTCGCCGGCACACTGCTGCTGGCGATCTGCGTCATCCCCATCGGGTCCATCCGCTACGGCGTCGACATCGGCACCGCCGCACTGCGCGATCAGCCGAGCGGCACCGCCAACACCGTGCTCACCGAGAAGTTCGCGGCGGGCACCATCTCTCCGATCACCACGGTGCTGACCGGGTCGGGCGGGGGCGAGATGTCCGACGCGCAGGCCGAACGCGCGGTCGAGTTCGAGTACGGCCTGCGCACCGACGCCCGCGTCGCGTTCACCTCGTCGCAGACCAATGACGGCCGGTCCATGCTCGTGGTCATCCCGGCGGTACCCATCGACTCCACCGACGCCATCGACCTGGTCGAGTCGATCCGAGACAAGGCGTCGGCGATGACCGCCGACGGTGGGCCCCGGGCCTACGTCGGCGGCACCACCGCACTGGTCGTCGACGCATCCGACGAGATCTCGTCGAAGATGCCGTGGGTGGTCGGGCTGATCCTGGGCTTTTCGTTCCTCTACCTCGCGGCGGTGTTCCGCAGCATCGTCATCCCGATCAAGGCCGTCATCATGAACCTGCTGGTGACCGGGGCATCGCTCGGACTCACCGTCGCGGTCTTCCAATGGGGTTGGGGCGCAGGACTGCTCGGGTTCACCAGCGCCGGCTACATCCAGTCGTATCTGCCGGTGACGGTGTTCGCGGTGGTCTTCGGGTTGTCGATGGACTACGAGGTGTTCCTCATCGGCCGGATGCGGGAGGTGTTCGCGAAGACCGGCGACAACGTCTGCGCGGTGGCCGACGGGATCGAGCACACCGCGCGTCCCATCACCGCCGCGGCCGCCATCATGGTGGCGGTGTTCGCGAGCTTCATGTCGGCAGACGTGTTGGAGCTCAAGCAGTTCGGGTTCGCGTTGGCGGTGGCGGTGATCTTCGATGCCATCCTCGTCCGGATGATGCTGGTACCCGCGATGATGAAGCTCTTCGGTGGTCGCAACTGGTGGCCGGGCGGGCGCACCCACGTCGCGGAGAGCGTCGAGGACCGGCTCGAACCGGCACGGTCCTGAGTAGATCGGTCTCACCGTCGGCGGCGGCCGATGGTCCACACAGAAATCGACCGGTCTCACCCCAGGGGAGACCGGTCGATTCATGCGTTCGATCTAGCTCGAACCGAACAATCCTCCGGCCAGCCCCAACAGCAGGTTGTCGACACCGAGACCGCCCAGCAGACCACCGAGCAGAGTTCCCACAGCTCCGAGCAACATGAGATTCCTTTCGCAACACGCGCGTCGCGCGGCCCCGACGACCGCCCGTAGAAATGTCAGATACAGAATTGGAACATTGGGATATTAACGTGGGTGAGCGCATCAGCTCGCGAATTTCCCGAAATCCGCTCTCCTGCCCTGCTGGTGGGGTCGCGGTGGACACCGGCGTCCGCGTCGAGCGAGGTCCGGTGGCGGTGGCCGGCACCGCCGTCCAGCACAATGTGCGCATGCGCGTCGGCACCCACCTCTCCAGGTCGCCACGATGAGACGACCTTTTCTGGCCGCCCTCGCGACGACGGTGGTGATCGTGGTGATCGCATTGATCGCGACGCTCGTACCGTGGTCTGATCTCAGCGAGACCACCTCCGAGAAACCCGCCGCACCAAGCACTCCGACACAACGCGGAACCCCGGCAATCGGGGCACCGAGGTACGTCGCCCTCGGCAGTTCCTACGCATCCGGGCCCGATTCCGACGGCGTGATCGACACCCGCTGCCTGCGGACCGGCGACGACTACCCCCACCAGGTGGCTGCATCGCTACGCCTCGCGCTGACCGACGTCTCGTGCTCGGGGTCGACGATCCCCGACATCCTGCACCGCGCCCAGCCGCACCGCGCCGATGCGCCTCAGATCGATGCGGTCACCGCCGACACCGATCTCGTCACCGTCACCACCGGCGGCAACGACGTCGGGTACATCGGTCGCCTGACCGCGATCAGCTGCGCGAACCAACTCGCGCGCGCCGCGACCAAAGGCGTCGGCGGACACTGCCGCAACGAGCCACCGCGCGCGCCACCGACCGTCGCAGATTTTGCGAACCTCGAACGCGAGATGATCGGCATCGTCGACGCCGTGCACCTGCGCGCCCCGAAAGCGATGGTGGTGATCGTCAACTACCCCCCGATTCTCGATTCTCGGGCAACCACCTGTGCGTCGGTGCCGCTGACGCCGGCCGAGGCAGCGACCACCGTGGCGACCTTCGACGGGCTGCGCCGCGCCACCGACGCCGCGGCTCGGGCCACCGCATCAGTCCTCGTCGACGCCGCCACGTCAGGTGCCGACCACACCGCGTGCTCGGCGTCACCGTGGGTGTACGGATACCGACTCCCCGCGCCGTACCACCCCACCGCAGACGGTCGACAGGCGATGGCACAACTCACGACCGCAGCGATCGAGGCCTCCGGTTTCACCGCGCCCACGATTCCGCGCTGACGTCACAGCCCACTGACGACATCGGGGCTCGCGGCGTAGCGTGGAACGATGAACCCCGAAATTGACAGCGGCCGGTCACATTTCGACGTGATCGTCGTGGGTGGGGGCAACGCGGGTATCGGTGCGGCAGCACATCTACGCCGTCAGGGCATCACCGACGTCGCCGTCATCGAGCCACAGCTCGTGCACACCTACCGTCCGATGCTGTCCTATGTCGGCTCCGGTCAGGCGCCCCTGGCCCACGCGGAACGCACCCAGCGCTCGGTCACGCCGAAGGGCTGCTCCTGGCTTCGCGACACGGTGGTGGCCGTCGACCCCGACGCGAAGAAGGTGCACTGCGCCTCCGGTCGTGTCCACGGCTACAACGACCTGATCCTGGCGACCGGCCTCGTACCCGACCACGACGACCTGCCCGGCATCGACGATGCGCTCGCCTCGGCGAACGTCGCGAGCAACTACCTCGACGCCGCGGAGAAGACCTGGCAACTGGTGCAGCAGACCCCACGCGGCGGGCACGCGGTGTTCACCGTCCCGCGACCGCCGGTGAGCTGCACCGGGACGACCATCAAACCGCTGTTCCTCGCGGCGGGCCAATGGCAACGGGAGCGCCGTCTCTCGGGCATCTCGATGACCCTCGTCGTCGACCGCACCGACCTCACCGGGATCCCGAAGCTCGACGCCGCGCTGCGCACGCAACTCGACGATCTGGGTGTGCGAGTACTCCACCGGACCGCGGTCACCGGCATCGACACCGCGAAGCAGGCGATCGACGTCTCCGGTCCGGGCGGAGCACGAGAGTCCATCGCCTACGACATGCTCCATCTGGTGCCCCCGTTCCGCGGCCCGGAGTGGCTGACCACGTCCGGGCTCGCGGGCGCGTCACCGCACGGTCTGGCCGACATCGACCCCACGACGTTCCGGCACCGCACGCGACAGGCCGTGTGGGCCATCGGGGACGGCGCCGCCGTCGACACCGACCCGTCGGGCGGCGCACTGCGGATACAGGCGAGAACTGTCGCGAAGAACCTGGTCGCGCAACGGTCGGGCGGTTCGATGACGACCTACGACGGTTACACCGTGTCCCCGATCGCGACCGACGCGCATCAACTCATCGCGGCGGAGTTCGACCGCTCGAAGAAGGTCTCGTCGTCGTTGCCGACGTTCTTCGATCCGGTTCGTCCGCGCCGCCGGGCGTGGGTCTTCGACCGCTACGGTCTGCCGGTCCTCTACTGGAACCTGATCCTCAAGGGACTCATCTGACGCTCGGCGCCGACGCGGGTTCGAGGCCGGTGCGAGCAGCGGGAGGAAGGCTCGACTCGGGCGCCGCCGACCACGCGAGCGGGTTCGGCCCGAGCCGGTCGAGTTGCTCGATCTGGTCGCGACACCACGGCGAGATCGGTCGCTCGCCGGCGAGCACCTCGCGGGCGAAATCGTTCCAGGCGACCCATTCGAAGTCGGCGACCTCGCCGGGATCGGGAGTGGGCGCCGGACCGTCGTAGCGAACCGCGTAGACCGGGCAGATCTCGTTCTCGACCAGCCCGTTGTCCATCACCGCGCGGTAGCGGAAAGCTGGCAGGAGCAGTTGCACCGTTCCGCCCGCGATCCCCAACTCGGTGGCGAGCCGACGCAGGATGGCCTCGTCCATCGGCTCGTCGGGTCCGGGGTGCCCACAACAGCTGTTGGTCCAGGTGCCCGGCCAGGTGACCTTCTCGTACGCGCGCTGCGTGACCAGCACGCGCGCGTCGGAATCGAACACGTAACTCGAGAACGCCAGGTGCAGAGGCGTCTCGCGGGTGTGGACCTCGTATTTCGGGTGGACGCCGATCCGGTTACCGGCGTCATCGAGGAGCACTACGTTTTCCATGAGCATCCCACCAACGATCGACTGCAATGTGCGGGCGCCTTCTGCACCGTGTCCGACGCTAGTCGTTCCAGGCGGATCAGGGTGCTCCTCGTGCTTGACTGACCGCGTGATCAACCGGCGCAGTGCTGCTCGCGACCGGGTGGCGGGTCTGGTGCTGATCGCTCTCGCCACGATGCTGCTGAGCGGAACGGTCGCCGTGCTCACCGCGGGACCCGCCAGTGCCTGTTCGTGCGCGACCATCGGAACACCGACCGAAGCCGTCTCGCGGGCCTCGGGAGTGTTCGTCGCGCGCGCCACCGACAAGCTCTCCGACGGGACGAGCGACATCTACGAGTTCTCGGTGTCGACCGTCTACAAGGGTGATGTCGGGACGAGGACGACGGTGCGCACATCCGCAGACGGGGCCAGTTGCGGGGCGGAATACCGGGTCGGTGACGAGTACCTGCTGTTCGTCGGCCGCACACGCGGGATCCACTCCACGTGGGAGGCGTCTCTGTGCAGCCCGGGAGCCGGCGGCGCGTTCGACGTGCGTGCGGTCACCGAACAGGTCTACGGCCCCGGCCATCCCCCGGATGAGTCCGCCCCACGGCGCGAGATCACGCGGTGGACCAGGATGACCGCGGGGATCCCCGACTTCGTCCTGCTGTTCGGCGGGGTCGTCGTCCTGGGTGCCGTGTGGGCCGGGGTCGTCCACCTCCGACGCCGTCGCAGCTGACCCGTCGCCGGCGGACCGGTAGTCCGATCGGTGGACAGCGCCGGAGCCGTTAGCTGTGGTCACATGTCTCGTCGATGCACCCGCCCGGGGCCTCGAGACGACATGAGGGGGACCGCGACGTGCCGTATCTGGGTCTGATCATCCTGGTTCTGATGATCGCCGCGCTGGTGGACATCATCAGCAGCGACGAGGTCTCGGTCCGTGGCCTACCGCGGTGGGGCTGGCTGCTGCTGGTCGTGATCCTGCCGCTCGCGGGATCGGTCGTGTGGTTCGTCGCCGGACGCCCCCTGGACGGTCGGTCGGGGCACCGACCGCGACAGGCAGCCGCACTCGGCTACCCGGAGTACGACCAACCGGGACGGTTCGTACCGCAGGATCCCGAGGCCGACGCCGCGTTCCTGAAGCAGGTCCGCGAGCGCGCCGAACAACAGCGGCGCATGGGCGAGGTAGAGCGTCGTCGGCGCGAGCAGGAGCAGTGAACCGCCGCGCAACGCGCGTCATCTGACGGACCCACCCGAGTCCGTCACGCCACGCACCAACCGTTCATCCCGCCTGGTCGACAACCGTGCGACCATCGCTCCGAGCGACCTGTTGTCCGACGTGATTAAGGTTGGACCTGACGCAGGCAGACGACGACGTCGACAAAACGGAAACTACAGGCGAAGGCGAGACATGAACGCGAAGCAGCCGACCATCATCTACACCCTGACCGACGAGGCGCCGATGCTGGCGACCCACGCGTTCTTGCCCGTTGTTCGCGCTTTCGCCGACGCGGCCGACATCACGGTCGAGTCCAGCGACATCTCGGTCGCCAACCGCATCCTCGCGGAGTTCCCCGACTACCTGCCCGAGGACAAGCGCGTCCCGGACAACCTCGCCGAGTTGGGCAAGCTGACGCAGCTGCCCGAGACCAACATCATCAAGCTCCCGAACATCAGCGCATCGGTTCCCCAGCTCCTTGCGGCCGTCAAGGAGCTGCAGGAGAAGGGCTATGAAATCCCTGACTTCCCGGGGAACCCGAAGACCGACGAGGAGAAGGAGATCCGCGACCGGTACACGAAGTGCCTCGGCAGCGCGGTCAATCCCGTTCTCCGCGAAGGCAACTCCGATCGCCGCGCACCGAAGGCCGTCAAGGAGTTCGCCCGCAAGCATCCACACAGCATGGGCAAGTGGTCGATGGCCTCGCGCACGCACGTCGCGCACATGACCACCGGCGACTTCTACCACGGCGAGAAGTCGATGACCGTGGACGGCGACCGCGAGGTTCGCATGGAGCTGGTCACCGCCGACGGCGAGACCCACGTCCTCAAGGAGAAGGTGTCGCTGGGCGACGGCGACGTCATCGACAGCATGTTCATGTCGAAGAAGGCGCTCATCGAGTTCTACGAGGAGCAGATGCAGGACGCCTACGAGACCGGCGTGATGTTCTCGCTCCACGTGAAGGCGACGATGATGCGGGTCTCGCACCCCATCGTGTTCGGCCACGCGGTGCGCGTGTTCTACAAGGAGGCGTTCGCCAAGCACGGCGAGCTGTTCGACGAGCTCGGCGTCAACGTCAACAACGGCCTCTCCGATCTCTACAGCAAGATCGACTCGCTGCCCGCGACCAAGCGCGAGGAGATCATCGACGATCTTCACAAGTGCCACGAGCACCGTCCCGAGCTGGCCATGGTCGACTCGGCGCGCGGCATCACCAACTTCCACTCCCCCAGCGACGTCATCGTCGATGCGTCGATGCCGGCGATGATCCGCTCCGGCGGCAAGATGTACGGCGCCGACGGCCGCCAGAAGGACACCAAGGCGGTCAACCCGGAGTCGACGTTCTCCCGCATCTACCAGGAGATGGTGAACTTCTGTAAGACCAACGGCCAGTTCGATCCGACCACGATGGGCACCGTCCCCAACGTCGGTCTGATGGCGCAGAAGGCCGAGGAGTACGGCTCGCACGACAAGACCTTCGAGGTACCGCAGGCCGGCGTGGCCAACATCGTCGACAACGCGACCGATGAGGTCCTGCTGACCCAGGACGTCGAAGAGGGCGACATCTGGCGCCTGTGCATCGTCAAGGACGCCCCCATCCGCGACTGGGTGGCACTCGCCGTCCGCCGTACGCGCGAGTCGGGCATGCCGGTGGTCTTCTGGCTCGATCCGTACCGCCCGCACGAGAACGAGCTGATCGCCAAGGTGCGCAAGTACCTCGCCGATCACGACACCGACGGCCTCGACATCCAGATCATGTCGCAGGTCAGGGCCATCCGGTACACGATGGAACGCCTGATCCGAGGACTCGACACCATCTCCGCGACGGGCAACATCCTGCGCGACTACCTCACCGACCTGTTCCCGATCCTGGAGCTGGGCACCAGCGCGAAGATGCTGTCGATCGTGCCGCTGATGGCCGGCGGAGGTCTCTACGAGACCGGCGCGGGCGGTTCGGCCCCCAAGCACGTCAAGCAGTTGCTCGAGGAGAACCACCTGCGCTGGGATTCGCTCGGCGAGTACCTGGCCCTCGCGGTCAGCCTGGAGGACCTCGGCACCAAGACCGGCGACGCGAAGGCGACCATCCTCGCCAAGGCATTGGACTCGGCGACCGGCAAGCTGCTCGAGAACAGCAAGGGTCCGTCACGTTCGACCGGCGAACTCGACAACCGTGGCAGCCAGTACTACCTGGCGCTGTACTGGGCACAGGAGCTCGCCGAGCAGACCGAGGACAAGGGCCTGGCCGAGCACTTCGCCGCGCTGGCGAAGGAGTTGGGCGAGAACGAGGACGTCATCGTCAAGGAGTTCAACGACGCCCAGGGCCAGGCCGTCGACATCGGCGGGTACTACTACCCCGATCAGGAGAAGGCCACCTCGGTCATGCGACCCAGTCAGACGTTCAACGAGACCCTGTTGTCCGCTCGGAAATAGGGTCCGTCGGGCGGAGCACGACGACGGTGGCGAAGGCGGTATCGCTCGCACCGTGCAGGCGCGCTCCGCCGTCGACCACCTGCTGCAGATAGCTCACGGCGTCTGCGGTGATCTCCTCGCCGGGCAGCAGCGTCGGGACCCCGGGTGGGTACGCCGCGATGGCCTCGCAGGAGATGCGGCCGACGGCGTCGGAGATGCTCACGCGCTCCGATGCCCCCAGGAACGCGTCGCGCGGCGACACCGACACCCCGTGTCCGAAGATCCCTGTCCCGGCGGACAGCGGCTCGGTGGTGACGCCCGGGCGGGTCAGGCGGGTGACCGCCTCCTCGATGTCCCCGGCCAGTCGACGCAGTGCGGGTGCCGACTCACCCAGGCCGACGACCAGCACGATGGTCGCCCGCATCGGCAGCTCGACGTGGACGTCGTAGGAGCGTCGGAGCTCGTCGGCGATCTCGTAACCGGTACAACCGGTTCCGCGGACGTCGAGCACGATGCGCAGCGGATCGTATCCGTGCACCCCCATGCGTCCGACGAGTCGCTGGTCCACGAGGTCCACCCCGGGGATGGTCCGCAGCTTCACGTGGGCGAGTTCGATGGCCTCGAGCGTCTCGTGCAGCAGCTGTTCGCCATGCATCGACAGTTGTCGGCGGGCGCTGTCGAGGGAGGCGATCAACAACGACGAGGGGCTGGTGCTGCGGAGGAGCCTGAGCACCCGCGCCAGGGCGTCGGCATCGACGCGACCGGTGCTCCCGACGTGCAGCATCGCGCTCTGGGTGAGCGAACCGGCGATCTTGTGGGTGCTGGTGAGGATGGCGTCGGCGCCCGAGGCGAGCGCGGTGGGCGGCAGAGCCGGATGGAAGCCGAAATGCGGACCCCACGACTGATCGACCACCAGCGGGATGTCGCGGGCGTGGGCGATCTCGGCCAACGCGGCGATGTCGGCGGTCATCCCGAAGTAGGTCGGCGACACCACGAACACCGCGCGCGCCTCCGGGTCCGCGACCAGCGCCGCCTCCAGCGACTCCGGGGTCACGCAGTGCGCGATACCGAGATCCTCGTCGTACTCGGGCGCGACGAACGTCGGGACCCCACCGGAGAGCACCAGGCCGTCGACGATCGATCCGTGCGAATTACGTTGCGCGACAATGTGCACATCGGGTCCGGCGAGAGCGAGACACAGTGCGTGATTTCCCTGGGTCGCCCCGTTGGTAAGGAAGAACGACCGGTCCGCGCCGAACGCGTCGGCGGCGAGCGTCTCCGCCCGTTCATACGCCGACGGCGACTGCCCGATGTCGATGCCGTGGATGTCCTGCGGGACATCCGCGGCCAGAGCGTCGATCCCGATCGCCTTGCGCAGCGCCGGGTCTGCTCCGGGCCCGCCCTTGTGTCCGGGGACGTGGTAGCGCGCCGGCCCACGAAAGGCGTAGGCGACCACCGCGTCGAGGTAGGGAGAGCTGTGCTGCGGTTCGGGAACCATGGCGGGATGGTATCGGTGCGGCCGGAGACGCCGCGCGAGAGCACATGAGACACGCGTTCGCAACCCGATGACCTGCGCGGACCCGTTGTCGCCACCAGTTTGTCGCAGGCGCGGAGATCGATCTACCGTTGCGAGCGAAGCGGTCTGCTTCGAGTGATCCGACACCACGATGGAGGAACGCGTGAGTGACGCGACCGAGGCACACGAACACACATCCGACGAGGCGACGAGCCCGTCGAACTACGCGCGCCGATGGCTGGTGCTGTCGATCATCGCCATCACGCAGCTGATGATCGTGCTGGACGCGACCATCGTGAACATCGCGCTGCCGCAGGCGCAGGCCGACCTGCAGATCAGCGACGGCGCCCGCACCTGGGTGGTCACCGCCTACGCTCTGGCGTTCGGTGCGTTGCTGCTCCTGGGTGGCCGCATCTCCGACTACTGGGGCCGCAAGCGTTCCTTCGTCGTCGGCATGGCCGGATTCGCGATCGCCTCCGCCATCGGCGGTCTCGCGCAGGCGCCGTGGCAGCTGTTCCTCGCCCGCGGTGGCCAGGGCGTCTTCGCCGCACTGCTCGCGCCCGCCGCCCTGGCGATCCTCACCGTCACGTTCACCGACCCGAAGGAGCGTTCCACCGCATTCGGCGTCTTCGGTGCGATCGCCGGTGGTGGCGCCGCGGTCGGTCTGCTGCTCGGTGGCGTGCTGACCGAATACGCCAACTGGCGCTGGTGCCTGCTGGTCAACGTCCCGGTGGTCGCGGTGGCGATCATCGCGGCCCTCGCGTTCGTCAAGGAGAGCAAGGCGCACGGAGACACCCGGTACGACCTACCCGGGGCGATTCTCGTGGCGCTCGGACTGGGTTCGCTCGTCTACGGATTCACCAAGGCCGAGGACGGATGGGGACAGGCGTCGACGGTGTCGTTCATCGTCGCCGGCGTCGTGCTGCTGATCGTGTTCGGATTCGTCGAGTCACGTTCCGCCAATCCCCTGCTGCCACTGCGGATCCTGTTCCATCGCGATCGCGGCCCGGCCTTCTTCGGTTCCGCCGTGGCCGGCACGGTTCTCGTCGGTGCGACGCTGTTCCTGACCTTCTACTTCCAGATCGTGTTGGAGATGAGCCCGGTCATCTCCGGTGTCGCGTCGTTGCCGATCACCGGCGGCATCCTCATCACCGCCGGTGTCGCCTCGGCGCTGGCACCCCGGATCGGACCCAAGCCACTGATGACGACAGGACCGATCGTCTCGGTCATCGGCCTCGTGCTGCTCACCCAGATCGGTGTCGACACGTCCTACTGGTCGCACGTCCTGCCCGGACTGATCCTGCTCGGCCTCGGACTCGGCCTTTTGATCATCCCGCAGCAGAACGTGGCGTTGATCGGCGTCCCCGACCACGACGCCGGAGCGGCCAGCGCTCTGATCAACGCATCACTCCAGATCGGTGGGGCACTCGGCGCGGCCGTGTTCACCACGGTCTACGCGTCGGGGAAGTCGTCGTACCTGGAGGACAACCCGGCGCGGTCGATGTTCAACGCCTTCTCGGCCGAGGTCTCCGGCTACACCAACGTCTTCGCTCTCGCCGCGGTCTTCGTCGCCCTGGTCACGCCTGTGGTGTTCTTCCTCCTGCGGGCCAAGAAGGACGACCTGCCCACCGACGCCGCGGTGCCGGTGGGGTGATCATCGAAATTCGAGTCACCCGAAACTTGTAGTCATTACATAAATCGCTTACGCTGGGCCCATGGACGGGACCATCGGGCTTCGCGAGCGCAAGAAGCTCAAGACCCGGCAACACATCGCCGACGCAGCTGCGCACCTGTTCGGTGAGCACGGCTTCGAACAGGTGGCGGTGGCCGATGTGGCCAGGGCGGCCGAGGTCTCCGAGCAGACCGTCTACAACTACTTCTCCTCCAAGCACGACCTCGTGCTCGACCGCGCCGACGAGATCCGCGAGCAGTTGGTCCGCCTCGTGGCCGAGCGACCGGACGGGCAGAGCCCCGCGGATTCGCTGCGCGACAACGCGCATCGCTACGCGAAGCATCATCGGACGGCATCGACCGCTGAGCTGCGTGGTCAATTGCCGGTGATCTGCGCCGGGAGCCCTGTCATCCGTCGTCTCGTGCTCGAGTCACGTGATCGGACGGCCGACGAGATGGCCGGCGCGATCGTCGACACCACCGCGGGCGTGCATCCCGCCGTGGCGCGGGCCCACGCCGCCGCACTCGTCTCGGTTTTCCAGATGGTGGTCGACCACATCGGTCACCGAACACTCGCCGGGGTGTCCCCAGAGCTGGTCGCCGATGAACTGGGTCCGGCGATAGATGCGGTGATGGACGACCTGGCACGACACTTCGAGACGATGAGAGAGCAGTCATGACCGCTCGCAGTGTCTTGATCTCCGGCGCGAGTATCGCGGGCCCCGCCCTGGCGTACTGGCTGAACGAGTACGGCTTCACGGTCACGGTGGTCGAGAAGGCGCCAGGGATACGGCCGGGTGGCCAACCGGTCGACTTCAAGGGCGAGACGCACCGCACCGTCCTGAGTCGGATGGGCATCCTCGACGACGTGCGTGCGGCCCAGGTGGGATCGACCGATGGGACCATCGTCGACGCCGACGGACGCACGATCGGGCGGGTGCCCGGCGAGTTCAGCGGTGGCGAAATCAACGTCTCGCGTGGTGATCTGGCCGCGATGCTCCATCTCCGCACGGTGCAATCATGCGAGTACATCTTCGGCGACTCGATCACCGCGTTGACCGAGACCGACGACGGCGTCGACGTGGCTTTCGAGAAATCAGCACCCCGCCGGTTCGACCTAGTCGTCGGGGCGGACGGCATCCACTCGAATGTTCGGGGACTGGCCTTCGGCCCGGAGTCCGACTACGTCAGTCACCTGGGGTACCACTACGCCCAGTTCAATGTGGCCGACGACGGTGACGAGATGTACAACGAGCCAGGACGCATGGCCGCCACCAGCAACGGCGAGGACCCGGCGTTCTTCGTCTTCCGGTCCGACCCGATCGCCTACGACCGCGACGACGTCGAACAGCAGAAGCAGATCGTCGTCGACGCGTATCGCGGTGGCAGGTGGAAGGTCCCGGAACTGCTCGACCAGCTAGCCGACACCAGCTTCTTCTGGATGGACTCGATCAGCCGCGTCACCACCGATCGGTACTCCAGCGGACGCGTTGTCCTCGTGGGTGATTCGGCTTACGGCAACGCCCTGGGCGGATTCGGTACCGGGCTGTCCATCGTCGGCGCGTACGTCCTGGCGGGGGAACTGCACTGGGCCGACGGCGATCACGTCGCCGCGTTCGCCGAGTACGAACGCAGGTTCCGCAAGTACGCAGCGGTGTCGGAGAAGGTCAACGCCGGCCGCCTGCTCGCCCCGTCGACCCGGCTCGGGATCCGCGGCCGCAACGCGTTGTTCTCGGTCGCATGGCTTTTCGCACCATTGATGTCGCTGATGGACCGGTTCGCCACGGACATCGACCTCCCGGACTACAGCCGACCGGCCCTCTCGGCCTGACGATCCATCTCCGCCGGCACGTCTCGGCGCCGGTCAGAAGCGGAAGCGGCTCACCTTGTCCGGATGGATCACGAGACGCAGCTGCTTCTCGGACAGGATCGCCGCCAAGTCGTCGGCGCGGGTCGGGTCGTCGAGGTCCCAATACCGCTCGGCCAGGCGCTGAGCGAGTTCGTGGGCTCCGTCGGTCTCGATGGTGACGTGTCCACTGATCGACACCCAGTGCTCGCGCTCGCCCACCGGCGCGGCGACGACCAGGGATGCCCGTGGAGCGCGGCGCAGACGTCGAACCTTGACCGCGTCCGGTTCGGTGAACAACTCGACGGTGCCGCCGTCGGTGGCCTCGAACCACACCGGCCGGGGCTGCGCGGGGCTCGGACCGGCGGCCACCGACAGGAACCCGTGCAGGGGGCGGCGGACGAGCTCGAGGTCCTCGGGGGTCATGGACGTGGCGTTGTCATTGCTCATGCCCCAAGTGAACCCGGTCGTATCGGGCGAATCCACCCCTGGTCGGTCAGTTACCCGAACACACCGCGATGAACGTGAGCCCGTCGTCGCCGGCGCGTAGAAAGCGCTCGGACTCGATCGACACCGAGACGAACTGCCCGGGAGCAACGGGAGCGGACTCCCCGTCGACGACGACCCAGCCGCCGCCCGTGAGGATCGCGTACATGTCCTCGCTGCGATCGTCGAGGTGGTTGTGGCGCACCGTCTCCGCGCCGGGCGGGAGTTCGATCTGGTACACCTCGAACGTGGTCAGCCCGAGGGATTCGCTGATGCGCTTGTCGTAGGGACTCGCCGCGGGATGCGGACCGTTGCCGACCGGGACCGCGGCGGCGTCGACGATGACGTGGGACATGGCCCGAGGCTACGGGTCTCGGTGCTCTCAGGTGTCGGCGTGCAACTCGTCCGATGCGGAGGAGTCGCCCTGTGGGTCGGTTGCCGGCTCGATGACGGTGTGGCGTTGAAGCTCGGCGAGGTCTATCGACAACCCGCTCTGGGGGTCGAAGACGAGTCGGCTCGAGCTGCGTCGTTGCTCACTCACCTCTGCATCATCACGCAATCATCGACAGGTCGTCTAGCACCTCGAAACATCCCAAATCGATACATCGCCACATGTCGGCGCGCGGTGCATTACCTTTGCTAAGAACCTTCCGGCGCTTCGGATGACCCACGCTTTCGAGGGCGGCACGGTTCAGGCGGTAGCGCGGCGGCATCGGTTCGTTCCCTCTGTCGCCGCGCTACCCGCGCTCCAGTGGTAAACCCACGCGACCTCGCTGGTCCGACGCGCTTGTGTGCACATCGTGGCACTATCACAGAGTGGGCGAAGGACTGCGGGGGTGGCGGTGACAATCGAACGGCGCCCCGAACAGACCGAGGTTCTCCGTCGGGTCATAGACACCGTTCCCGCCCTCATCGGTTACTGGGACACCGACCTCCGCAACGTGGCCTCGAACCTGGCCTATGTGGACTACTTCGGCCTGACCCCTGATCAGGTTCGAGGCATGCACATCCGAGATGTACTCGGCCCGTCGGTCTACGAATTGAACAAGCCGTTCATCGACGGCGCGTTGCGTGGCGAACATCAGCAGTTCGACCGCACTCTCATCGACGCCGGCGGGAAGATCCGCTTCACGCAGGCCACCTACATCCCCGACGTCGTCGACGGTGTCGTTCGCGGTTTCGTCGTTCACGTCAGCGATGTCTCCGAACGCGTGCAGGCAGAGAAAGCACGAGACGACGCCGTGACCCTCTTCGAGACCGCGATGAGCAACGCGCCAATCGGACAGGCTGTCGTCGACACCTCGGGCCGGTGGCTGCAGGTGAATCAGGCGATGTGCGACCTGACCGGGTACAGCGCGGACGAACTGCGCGACCTGTCGTTCCGGGACATCACCCACCCCGACGACGTCCCCGCTGCCGACCTGCATCTCGCACAGCTTCTCGAAGGCAGCCGAACCCACATCGAGTCCGAGAAACGGTACATCCGCAAAGACGGGTCGATCGTGTGGGTGCAGCGAAATGCGGTGATCGTCCATGGCGTCGGCGCCGGCGCAGCCGACATCGTCATCGCACAGATCCAGGACATCACCCAGCGTAAGAATGCCGAGGCCGAATTGGCACGTCAGGCGGTGACCGACGCTCTCACCGGGCTCGGCAACCGACATTCTTTGATGGCGCAGATCGACGCACTGCGACATCTGCGGGCGGACGGCGTCGGCTTGCTGTTCCTCGATCTCGACGGGTTCAAGTCCGTGAACGACACCTACGGCCACAGCGCGGGCGACGAACTGCTCGCCGACGTGGCGAGCAGGATCAGGCGGACAATCGACGACGGCGACCTCGCCTGCCGGATCGGTGGCGACGAATTCGTAGTGATCATCTACTCCGCCACGTCGCCAGAGGACATAGAGCGCCACCGCGTGGCGTTGAAACGGGCTGTCGCCGGCGATTATCTTCTCCCATCCCTGACCGAGCCGATCACGATCGGCGCGTCGGTGGGGTCGAGCTGGTCGAACACCGGCGACCACCGCGACCACCGCGACCTGCTCACCGTCGCCGATCAGGACATGTATCGGGACAAAATCGCCACCCGTCACGCAATCGTTGCGACACAACCGATCACACCTCCGGACGATCATTAGCGGATGACGAACTGGCCTTGATGTCGCTTTTGCGCCCTACCCAGCGTTTGCCGGGATAGGGTCGGGATCACAGTCCAGCAGCGGCTCGACCATCCGTAATCTCTCGGAGGTACTCGTGATCATTCTCGGCGTCATCCTGCTCATCATCGGCCTCATCGCCAAGATCTCCATCCTCACCACGATCGGCGCCATCCTCGCCGTCGTCGGAATCGTCCTCGTCGTCCTGGGACGCACCGGCCGCAAGGTCGGCGGCCGCGCACACTACTTCTGATCGGGGATCGATGCGCAAGCTCGACGGAGTCGGAATCTGGAGTTCCCAACTGCGATACGGGGATTCAGGCGAATCAGCTGAATCCGCGGCCGAGCTCGAAGCCCTCGGTTACAGCGCGCTGTGGATCCCCGACGTCGGCGGGCCGGTGTTCGACTCCGTCGGCAACCTCATGGGTGCGACAGAACAGGTCGTCATCGCCACCGGCATCCTGAACCTGTGGATGCACGAACCCGCCGACGTCGCCACCGCGTACCACGCGCTGACCCGCGAGCACGGAGATCGTTTCCTGATGGGTATCGGCGTCAGCCATGCACCGCTGGTGGACGCCGGCGACCCGGGTCGATATCGCAAGCCACTCGCGTCGACGAAGGCGTTCCTCGATGCCATCGACGCGACCGAGCATCCGGTACCCACCGAGTCCCGCGTGTTGGCTGCGTTGGGACCAAAGATGTTGGCGCTGTCGGCCTCCCGTGCCAACGGTTCCCATCCCTATCTGGTGACGCCGGAGTTCACTGCGTCCGCCCGCGAGACTCTTGGCCCCGAACCGCAGCTGCTGCCTGAGCAGACCGCGATCCTGACCACGGACGCCGACGAGGCACGCCGCATCGGCACCGACTGGCTGCGCGCGTACCTGCAGTTGCCGAACTACGCCAACAACCTGTTGCGGTCCGGTTTCACCGAAGAGGATCTGACCTCGGTGAGCGACAGGCTTTTCGACGCGATCATCGCCTGGGGTGACGAGGATGCCATCGTGCGGCGGGTGCACGAGCATCGTGACGCGGGCGCGAATCACGTGTGCGTGCAGGTTCTCGACGCCGATCCGCAGGCCTACCCGCGCGAACAGTGGCGTCGTCTGGCGTCGGCTCTGACCTGAGCTCACGCCGGTTCGAATCAGTGGGCCGCCGGCGAATCGAGCACGTCGCGAACGGTTCTGGGTTCACGGCCCAGGAGGTTGCTCAGCAGCGGGTCGACGTCGGCGAAGTATCCGCCCGCCGCCGCCTGATACATCCCGAGCATGAAACGGGCGACGAACTCCGGTTGCCCTGCGGCGACTTGGACATCAATCCAGTCGTCGGCATCCATCACAACTCGTCGAACGGTTCGGCCGGCCACTTCGGACGCGGTCCTCGCGACGTCCTCGAACGTCGGTGCCGCACCGGCGGTCAGGGTGATCGGTCCGTCGTAGGCGCCGTTGGTCGCGATGATCGCCGCGGCGGCTTCGGCCGCATCCTCTCGCGACGTCCACGACACCGGACCATCAGCCGGGACCGTGATCACACCGGTCTCGCGCCACGGCCCGGCCATCATGACCAGGCTGTGGGCATAGAAGCCGTTGCGCAGGGAGGTCCACGGCACACCCGACTCGTCGAGCAACTGCTCCGTCGCCGCATGGCTCCGGCCGGGTCCGAACGGGGTGTCGCTCGCTGCGCCCTGATGGCTCGTGTACAGAATGCGGCCCACACCTGCGGTCACGGCCGCCTCGACAGCGTTGCGGTGCAGCGCGACCGTGTCCGCCTGCCGATCGTTGGACGACACGAGCAGCAGCTGGTCGGCACCCTCGAAGGCGCCCGGTAGCGAGGCAGGGTCGGCGTAGTCGCCCCGTCGCACGGCGATCCCGAGGTCGGCGAAGCGCTGGGCTCTCGAGACATCTCTGGCCACCACCGATATCTCTGTCGCGGGTACACGTTCGAGCAGATGGTCGACGGTGGCGCCGTTGAGTGCGCCGGTCGCTCCGGTGATGACGATCATGGTCAGGCCTTGTTATCGTTGAAACTGTTTCGGTGTTATCGCTGGAAACACGACGGTATCAGAAAACCGTTATCGTTGGAACGTGACCGATTCGACCAGCACACGAGACGACATCCGGACGCGGATCGTCGGGGTTGCCGCCGCACTGATGCGCGATCACGGCGCCTCTGCGGTAACCACCCGCAGGGTCGCCCAGGATGCCGATGTACAACCGCCGACGATCTACCGCCTGTTCGGCGACAAGGACGGGCTTCTCGAGGCCGTCGCCGAACACGTGCTGGCCGAGCACGTCTCGACGAAGAGAAGGATCACCGCAGCCGCCGAGTCAGATGGTGTCGATCCCCTGGTCGACCTGAGCGAGGGATGGAGAACGCAGGTCGAGTTCGGCGTCGCCAACCCGGAACTGTTCCGTTTGATGTCCGACCCGCAGCGGATGACGCGATCGCGGGCCGCCGAGGCGGGCATGGAGGTCTTTCGAACCCGGATACGCCGGGTCGCCGAGACAGGTCGCCTGCGGGTGAGCGAGACCCGCGCACTCGCACTGGTCCAGGCGGCGGGCGTGGGCGCCATCCAGGTCCTCCTCGCGACCCCACCCCCAGACCGCGACGCCGACCTGTCCGAAGCCATGCTCGACGCCGTCCTCCGGCAGATCCTCACCGACGTCCCGGTACGCGACGAGGACGACCGGACGGCGGCCGCGGTGGCTTTCCGTGCGATCACCCCTTCCCTCGACATGCTCAGCGCCTCGGAACGCGGGCTGCTGGCCGAGTGGCTCGACCGGGTCGTCGCCGGTATCTGAGGGCCACAACTCGGCGCCCACGCGATCGTGTTGTTCCTGCATTGCGTTCCGGAGTGGCCGTCGCCGACACGACCTGGGCGTTTCCACAGTTGGTCGGATCTACTCTCGTGGGATGGGCGATCCCGCAACCGTGAGCAACCGTCTCACCTGGTTACGCAGACGACTGGCCGGGGTTCGGATCCGGCTGACAGTCATCGCCACCCTGCTGCTGGCGGTGGCGCTGGCACTGGCCGCTGCGATCATGCTGTTCGTCCTGCACGAGTCACTGCTCAACGCCGCCGACGGGGCCACATCCGCGCGGGCGGGCCAGATCGCCGAGGCGTTGCAGAGCGATTCCCCGAGCACCATCGACGCCGGCTTGCTGACCCCGTCCAACGACGTCGACGCCATCCAGATCGTGAGCCGGGACGGACGGGTTCTGGCCGGAACACCCAACGCCCGCCAGAACCCGTTGTCGGACAGTCTCGCCCCGGGTGCGCGACGCACTGTCGACGACGCGCGGATGGGTTCG
Source organism: Williamsia phyllosphaerae (assembly GCF_014635305.1). Taxonomy (NCBI): domain Bacteria; kingdom Bacillati; phylum Actinomycetota; class Actinomycetes; order Mycobacteriales; family Nocardiaceae; genus Williamsia; species Williamsia phyllosphaerae. Next base: position 862,608 of record NZ_BMCS01000002.1, read on the forward strand.
GGCGATGACGAGTACCGCGGGAGCGTTCTCGGCGTGACGACCCCGCGGGGACCGTTCACCGTGATCGTCGGTGCTGCCGAGGGACCGATCAATGATGTGGTGCTGACCGTTGCGGTGCTCTTCTGCGTGGTGTTCCCGATCATCCTTCTCATGCTGGGCGCCGCCGTCCACTACGTCGTCGGGCGCACCCTCCGACCGGTGGAGCAGATCCGCTACCAGGTCGCGTCGATGTCGAGTTCGGACCTGAGCCGTCGCGTGTCGGAACCGGACACCGGCGACGAGATCGCAACGCTCGCATCGACGATGAACCAGATGCTGGACCGCCTGCAGTCCGCTCGCGAACGTCAGCTGCATTTCGTCGGCGACGCCTCCCACGAACTGCGTAGCCCCCTGATGACGATCGTCGGGATGCTCGATCTGGCGCGCACCAGCGGTCGCCCCCTCGACATCGACACGATCGACACGGTGGTCCTGCCGGAGGCGCATCGCCTGCAGACCATGGTCGACGATCTGCTCCTGTTGGCGAGGGCGGACGAGCACGGCGTCCCACTGACCGTGGAGGAGGTCGACCTCGACGACATCGTCGACGCCGAGGCGCGGCGTCTCGAACGGCTCGGACGGGTGCGGGTGCACGCGCACGTCGAGGCGATACGGGTACGAGGCGATCGCGACAAGCTCACCCGCGCCATACGAAACCTCGCCGACAACGCCGAGCGTCATGCCCTCGGTTGTGTCGACATCTCCATGTCCAGGGATTCCGACGCCGGCACCGCATCGGTGATCATCAGCGACGACGGGCCCGGCATTCCCGAACCGGATCGACAGCGGGTGTTCCACCGGTTCGTCCGACTCGACACCGATCGTCAACGGTCAAGCGGCGGTTCGGGCCTGGGGCTCGCGATCGTCGCCGAGATCGTGCACGCGCACGACGGCGACGTACGCGTGGCGGACGCGGTCGGCGGCGGAGCCGCCGTGACGGTGGTCCTCCCGATCCAGGGTGCCGATCACACCGACGAGCCACCATCGGCGGCGAGTCGATAACCCACACCTCGAACGGTCTGAAGCGCAGCTCGTCCGAACGGGGCGTCGATACGGCGCCTGAGATACCCCGCGTACACCTCGACGACGTTCTCGTCGCCGTGATAGTTGCTGTCCCACACCGAACGCAGGATCTCGGCCTTGCTGATCACCGTCCCCTTGTTCCGCATCATGAATTCGAGCATCGCGAATTCCCTGGGGGTCAGATCGATCTCGGTGTCGCCGCGCCAGACCCGGTGAGCGCCTGGATCCAGCGACAGGTCACCGGCACCGAGGGTCACCGGTCGCTGGGGTGCGCCACGACGCACCAGCGCACGCAGACGGGCGACGAGGACCGCGACCGAGAACGGCTTGATGAGGTAGTCGTCGGCGCCGAACTCGAAGGCGTCGACCTGGTCGTAGTCGCCGTCCTTCGCGGTCAGCATCAGCACGGGCGTCCACACCTGCTTCTTCCTCAGCTCCCGGACCACCTCGTACCCGTTCAATCGGGGCATCATGATGTCGACGATCAACACGTCGTAGGTGTCGGTGCTCGCCGCGAAGAGACCGTCCTCGCCGTTGTCCTCGACATCGACGACCCAGCCCTCTGCGACCAGCGTTCGTCGCACCGTCTCCGCGCCGTTGCGGTCGTCCTCGATCACCAGTACCCGCACCGTGTCAGTATCCCCGCTGTAGCCGGATCGCGACTCTCAGCGCCCTCTCAACAACCAGCGCCTACCGTCACGATTCATGGACAGTTTCAACGGCTTGCCCCTGCATCCACTCGTCGTGCACTTCGTGGTGGTGCTGATCCCGTTGGCTGCCCTGTTTGCCGTCCTCGGGGTGGTGTGGCCGGCCGCGCGCCGAAAGCTCGGCGTCATCACACCCATCGTCGCGGCAGTGGCACTGGCGTTCACACCGATCGCCACGAGCGCAGGCGAGTCGCTGGAGAAGAAGACGCCACCGAGCGCGGTGCTGGATCGCCACACCGAGTTGGGTGATCAGATGATCTACTTCGCCGCTCCCCTGTTCGTGTTCGCCTTCCTGTGGTGGGTCTTCTCCAGCGAGTGGTTCCGCGAGAGCACGTGGCTCAACGACCGGGTCCCGGCGTTGACCCACGGCCGGACTCAGGTCGCCATAGCCGGCGTCCTCGGGGTCGTGCTGGTGATCGTGGCGGTGGGCGCGGTGATCTGGGTCTATCGCATCGGTGACGCCGGCGCGCAATCGGTCTGGTCCGGTTAGACCAGCCTGCCCTGCCTTCGTCCACTTTCCCACGCGCACTTGTGATCCGCACTACAGGACGCGAACCCAATTCGCCCGGTTGAGGTTTGGCTGCACTGCCTGGACGCCGAGGGCGTGATGGGCTTACATGGACCGCATGTCATCGACCCCACCCACTCAGCACTCGGCTGAGCCCCATGCCTCGGCGCCCGGCAACAAACTCAACTGGCTGCGCGCCGGTGTTCTGGGAGCGAACGACGGCATCGTGTCCACGGCGGGAATCGTCATCGGTGTCGCGGCCGCATCCGCGGACCGCGGTCACATCTTCACCGCAGGGCTGGCCGGGCTGACCGCGGGAGCCGTGTCCATGGCGCTCGGCGAGTACGTCTCGGTCAGCACCCAACGCGACACCGAGAAAGCACTTCTCGCCAAGGAGAGTGCCGAACTCCGTGAACAACCCGAGGAGGAGCTCGAGGAGCTCGCAGCAATCTACGAGGCGAAAGGGTTGACCGCGGAGACGGCCTGGCAGGTCGCCACCGAACTGACCGAGAACGACGCGTTCGCAGCGCATGTGGACGCCGAACTCGGCATCGACCCCGACGAACTGACCAATCCGTTTCAGGCCGCGATCTCGTCGGCCATCTCCTTCACCGCGGGCGCACTACTCCCGTTTCTCGCGATCATGCTTCTCCCCGCTCATCTTCGGATCCCGATCACCTTCGTCGTCGTCGCCGTCGCGTTGGCGCTGACCGGATTCCTCAGCGCCACCATCGGTGACGCGGGCCGCGGCCGTGCGGTACTGCGGGTGACCGTCGGTGGCGTCATCGCGATGGCCGTGACCTACCTGATCGGCGCCCTCGTGGGGACAGCCGTGGGCTGAGGTCCCAACGGCTCAGCGTCGCCACAGGATCGGACCGTCACAGTGGTCTGATGAAATCTCATCTCACCCGAATCGAGGTCACGCTCGCACTCGTCGCGGTAGTGGTTCTCCTGGGGGTGGCGATCGCGTTCGGCCACAACCCGCTCCGGTCGATCGACGCGGGCGTCCTGAACTGGATGGTCGATCACCGGTCGTCCGGCGTCACATCCGCGGCGACCATGATGACCGACCTGTTCGCCCCGCTGTGGACGGCCATCTGGACGTTCTCCGCGGCTGCAGTCCTCGTCGCGGTGGATCGCACCCTGATCCGCGCGATCGGTCTCCTCGGAACAGTCGCGTTCGCGGGCGCCATGTGCGAGGTCATCAAACTCGCCGTCGACCGGCTTCGCCCACCGGAGTTCGACCAGGTTGCCTCCCCGGAGCTCGCCATGTCGTTCCCCTCTGGCCACGTCACCGGCGCGGCTGCACTGCTGATCGGGCTCGCGGTCATCGCGACGACCACAGCACGGTCGCGTACGCGGCGGTGGGTCGTCAGCGCCGCTGTGATCGTGGCGACATGTGTCGCGCTCACCCGGCTGTATCTCGGGGCGCACTGGTTCTCCGACGTCGCAGCGGCCACAACCCTGGCCGTCGCCGCCGTCGTGGCGGTACCCCCGGCGGTCGCCTTCGGTCTCGGCCGGGCGTCACGGCACGTCCCCATCGGCTGGCATCGACTTCTCGCTCCGCGTCCCGATGCAGAAGACGCCCGCCGCGCCGGGACTGTGCCCTGCCGTCAGGACGGTTGACCAGCCTTTCTCAGCGTCGTCTCAGGACCGGTGGTCCACTGTGAACCGATGTGGAACCCGACGGTCGACGCCACCGTGATCGTGTACCCCGGCAGCGACCTCGAGACATCGGGACGGATCGTCGACGACTTCGGCGAGTTCGATGCCCACGGCGTCGAGGTCAACTCGACACACATCTCCGATCCTGCACGACGGTGGGCGGTTCTGACCGACGACGGTGCACTGGTCTTCGTCGACACGCACCAGCTCGCTGCCGCTCCGGGCCAGTCCGAGTAGCACTCGACCACCGATCCGGATGCCGGCGCACATCTCGCACCGTCATCCCGGATTACAGTCCATGACGTGGAGATCTCCCAGCGAGCGCTCGAGCAGTTCGTTGCGGTCGCCGACGAGGAACACATCGGCCGCGCGGCGGCACGGTTGATGATGACGCAGCCACCGCTCACGCAGGCCATCCAACGACTCGAGCGCGCGGTGGGTGTCGAGTTGCTGGAGCGGTCGAGGCGCGGGGTCCGCCTCACCGCGGCCGGCCGCTCCTTCGCCGATGACGCCCGCCAACTGCTGGTCGCTCAGCGTGCGGCCGTCGAACGCGCTCGACGGATCGCCGACGGCGCCGAGGGGGACCTGCGGGTCGGGCACGTCGCCGGCCTCGCCCACGAGACGGTGCCGCGACTGCTCGGGCTGGTACATCGCGAGATGTCCGGGGTCCGCGTCCACCTGACCCAGCGTTCCTCGGCCGAGCTGGTGGTCGCCGTGCGCGCCGGGAGTCTCGACATCGCGCTGGCACGTTCACCCCTCTCCGACCACAGCGGCGTCGACCTGCGTGCGCTTCCCGACGAACGCCTCGGCGTCGCGGTCCCGGTCGGACATCGCCTGGCCGCAGCGACGTCGGTGACGCTGGCCGAGCTCCGTGACGAACGCTTCGCCCTGCTTCCCAGCACCTGGTCGGAACTCGGTGAGCAGGTGCAATCGGCCTGTCGCCGAGCCGGGTTCGTCCCCACTGCCGCCGCGCGGGCCGACGGACTGCCCGGGCTGCTCGGACATGTGGCGGCCGGAGGGTGCGTGGCGCTCGTGCCGACGTCGGTGGCACCGACGACCGCTCCCGGGGTGGCCGTGATCGCGTTGGCCGACGTCGACGACGACCTGACGTTGCGAACCTGCCTGGTGACCCGCTCCGGCGCCACCGACCCGATGGTCGATCGTGTTGTCGCACTGCTCGGTTCGGAGCGCGTCACCTAATCGGAGCGCATGGGCGGTGTCACCGCCCGACGAAGTGCGGTTCCCGTCGCTCGGTGAACGCGCTCATCGCCTCGGCCGAGTCGGCCGTCGACTGCACAACCGCCTGGTGCGAGGCGATGAGATCCAGGGAGGTGCGGAGATCGCCGTGAGCACCCGCACGGACCGCACGTTTGATCAGTTGGATCGCGACCGGCGGTTGCGCAGCCAGCCGGTGGACCATCGTCTCCAGAGCGGTACGCATCTCGTCGAACGGGTGGACCTCGTCGACCAGGCCCCAGTCCATGGCGGTGGATGCGGATACGAACTCCCCTGTCCACAGCATGCGCAGTGCCCGCGACCGTCCGACGATGGGCGGCAGGTAGTGACATCCGCCGTCGCCGGGGACCAGTCCGACGCGGATGTATCCCTCCGAGAAACGTGCTGTGTCGGCCGCGATGCGATAGTCGCCGGCGAGCGCCATGTCGAGTCCGGCTCCCACCGCCACACCGTTGAGCCCGAACACCAGTGGCTTGGCGAGATTCTCGGCCGCCAGCGCCACCGGTTGGACGTACTCGGTCATCAACTGTCGACTGGCCAGCGGCGAGGTGGCCTTCGCCTGCAGGGCGCCGAGATCGGCACCCGCGCAGAACGCGTCCCCTGACGCCGTCACCGCGATCACGCGCACCTCGAGATCGGTGTCGAAGCGCCGGTAGGCGTCGGCCCACTCGCGCAACATGTCCGGGGTGAAGGCATTCTTCTTCTCCGGCCGGTCCAGTTCGATCCAGCCGACATGGTCACGGACGGTGATGTGGATTCCCTCGGTGCTCACAGTGTCTCCTCGGTGGTTGCGGTGATCATGGTCCAGAGTCCCTCTGCGCCTGCGGCGATCGCGGTCGATCCGAGCTGCGTGGTCCAGTCTGCGGAGTCGATGGCCTCCCGCCACGCCCACAGACGTGTCGTGAACCTGTGCAGCTCACTGAGTTCGGTGAAACCGATCGCGCCGTGCAGCTGATGGGACAACCGCGCGATCTCGCCCGCCGAAGCGCTCGCCTGTACGACTGCGGCCGTCACGGCGCTGCGTGCGGCCGCGCCGAGCGGTGACTCGTCGGCGGCCACGAGGTGCCGGCCCGCGAGGGACGATCCCGCGCGAACCAGGGCGACCTCCTCGAGTAGCAGCGCCAGGTTCTGCTTCACCGCCTGGAAGTGGTCGAGTGTGCGCCCGAACTGTCTGCGTGTGGCGGTGTGTGTCACGGTCATCTCGGCACATCGCTCGGCCGCACCGGAGATGAGCAGCGCGTGGACCGCCGCCATCTGCAGTCGGACATCCTCGGCCGTCCCGCGCCGCACGGGCACGGGATCGGCGACCGACACACCGTCGAAGACGAGCGTGGCCAGCGGGTTGCCCGCGAGGTCGGACTCGGCGTCGATGATCGTGACGTCCGAGGTCGCCTCGAACACCACCGGACCGCCGGGGGTGTCGGTGAGGACCAGAACCGTGCCGGCCGTCGACGCCCACGGCACCCGGGCGATCGATCCGGACACCACCAGGGCCGTGTCGGTGCCCGCGGCACCCGCGGGTCCCACTACGGATTCGCGGTCGACGTCGCGGTATCGAACCACGAGCGACCCTGCCTCGGCGACGGCGACCGCCACCGTGCCATCGGGCACCGGCCGGCCGGCCGCGCGCAGGAGCGGACCGGCGACGAGCAGGGTCGCGCCGATCGGAGTCTCGGCGGCCCAGTACCCGTCGTGACGCACGTCGTCGATGCCGCCGGCGAGTGCGCCGGAAGTGCTGATCGTGGTGTTCATCGTGCGGTGACCTCCTTGGTGATGACGCCGCGCAGGATCTCGTTGGTCCCGCCGCGCAGGGTGTATCCGGGTGTGTGGAGCAGGGCGAAGGCCAGCAGCTCGGCGTGGCCGCCGATCGTGGCCGACCGGTTGGGTGCGATCGGCGAGACGACTCGGACCTGCTCGATCAGATCTCCTTCGAACCGTGTCCCGAGGTCCTTGACGATCGCGGCCTGCACGTCGGGAGAGGCACCCGCCTGGAGCGCCGACGCGACCCCCAACGACATCGCACGCAGGGAGATCAGGCGTGCGACGAGACGTCCCACCACCGATTGCTGATGCTGCGACGTCGACACCGACGCCAATAGACGAACCAGCGACGTCAACACCGGCAGCGTCGACAGGAAACGTTCGGGCCCGCTTCGCTCGAAGGCGAGTTCACCGGTGACCTGCCGCCATCCGTCCCCCTCGATACCGAGGACGCGGTTGTCGGGGACCAGGACGTCGGTGAGGTGGACCGCGTTGAATCGATGCTCGCCGGTCAGCAGGCGGATCGGCTCGACCCGCACCCCCGGGGCACGTAGGTCGACGATGAACTGGGTGAGTCCCTCGTGGCGGTCGTCGTGGTCCGACGACCGGGCGAGCACGATGGCGAAATCGTTGACATGCGCGCCGCCCGTCCACATCTTGGTTCCGTTCAGGCGCCAACCGCTGTCGGTTCGCTCGGCACGGGTCTGCACCGACGCGAGATCTGATCCGCTCTCGCGTTCGCTCATCCCGATCGAGAAGAAGCACCGCCCGGCCGCGATCGCGGGGAGGAAGGCGCGCTTCTGTTCCTCGGTGCCGTGCGACAGGATCGAGACGCCGGCCTGACGATCGGACACCCAGTGCGCGGACACCGGAGCGCCGGCGGCCAGGAGTTCTTCGATGACGACGTACCGCGCGATCGGACCGGCTCCACTGCCGCCGAACTCGGTGGGCAGCGCCATGCCGACCCATCCTCTGGCCGCGAGACGTTCGCTGAATCCGCGGTCCCATCCCGAGAGCCACGAGTCCGGTCGTCCCATGACCGTTCCGTTCGCGCGTTCCTCGGCGATGAAGTCGCGAACCTCGCTGCGCAGTTCTTCTGCGCCGTCGGGCAGTTGCGGGTCCGGAAAGCGGACGAGTTGGCCTACGGCACAGTCTCGAGCATCGGCGGTCATCGGTGGGCTCCGTTCATGTCGGTGGCGGATTCGGACGGTGCGAGCATTGCTGCGCAACCGATCTCGGTGAGCACCTCGGCGGTGTGCTCTCCGATCGACGGACAGTGGCGCATGGTCGGATTGGGGTCGACCGAGTAGTGGACCGGGTTGGCGACGAGGCGGTAGGTCCCTTCCGTCGGATGTTCGGCATCGACCACGAGTCCGCCCGCGTGCGCGTAATCGGTCTCGGTGGCGGCTTTGAGATCGAGTACCGGGCCGGCCGGGATGCTGACCCGGTCGCAAAACTCCTGCCACTGGGCCGAGGTCCGCGACGGCGTCAGTTCGGCGACCAGGCGATACAGGTCGTCGGCGTTGTCGGCACGAGTGGACATCGAACGGAACCGGGGGTCGTCGATGAGTTCGGTGCGGTCGACGAACGTGAAGAAGTCGCGCCAGTTCCGGTCGTTGTAGGGCAGGATGCACATCCAGCCGTCGGCGGTCCGTTGCGCCTTGCGGGTGGTGCTCAGCGCACGTCGATATCCAAACGGCGCCTCCGGATCCAGGGTCGCGGCCGCGAGGTGCTCGACCAGGTTGAACGCAAGCATGGTGTCGACCATCGGCACCTCGATGCTCTGTCCCTCACCGGTGCGGTCGCGGTAGACCAGCGCCGCGAGGACCGACTGCGCGATCTGCATCCCGCAGATCTTGTCGGCCAGGACGGTGGGAACGAAGTACGGTTCGCCGGAGACCTGATGGTTGAGCGACACCAGGCCGGACGCCGCCTGGATGATGTCGTCGTAGGCGGCGCGGTCGCGCAGCGGGCTGTCGCTCCGGAAGCCTTGTCCGCGTGCGTAGATCAACCGGGGGTTGATCTCCCGGAGAACGTCGGCGGTCAGGCCGAGTCGTTCCATCGCGTCGGGACGGACGTTGGTGACGAACACATCGGCGGTGGCGGCCAGGGCCTCGATCGCCTCCCGGCCGTGCGGCGCCTTGGCGTCGATCACCACGCTGCGCTTGTTGCGATTGAGATTCAGCGTTGCGCCGCCCATCCCGGGGTGCCGGTGCGCGCCCATGCCGCGAGTCATGTCACCGCCCGGGGGCTCGATCTTGATGACGTCCGCCCCCAGATCACCGAGTTGCTGGGTTGCGTACGGCGCCATGATCACGCTCGCGAACTCGATGACCCGTATACCTGCGAGCAGCCCGCCGGCACGCGAATCGGATTGAGATACCTGGTCTTTCGTCTCCGTTGTCATGCTTTCATCACACGACAGAACTGGCTGCGCGTCCAATATCAATAATCCGGTTGCTGATATTGCTCACAATATGTGAAACCGCCAGCCCCCGCCTGCGAGAAACCGCCTCGCCGTTGACGATTTATACCCCCGGGGGTATGTTCCAATTCATGAACACAACCGTTGATTGCTACGTGGACCCGGCCTGCCCGTTCGCATGGGCGACGTCGCGGTGGCTCACCGACGTCACCGAACAGCGCGACGACGTGACGTTGACACTCCGCCAGATGAGCCTGGCGACGCTCAATGCCGAGGCGATCGCCGGCGGTGAGATGGACCCGTCGATGGCGCATCACATGGACACGTCGCGGACAGGTGGGCGCCTGCTGGCCTCGGTCGACCCATCGCACTTCGCCGAGATGTATGCCGCGTTGGGTCGTCGCGTCCACCTCGAGCACCTGGACATCACTGCCGATGCCGCACGGGATGCGCTCACCGAATGTGGTCTCGACCCCGGCCAGGCTGCTGCCACTGACGACCCGACGCTCGACGAGCGCGTCGAGGCTGCCCACGCCCACGCTGTGCGCATCTACGGCGAGTCCTCGGGGACGCCGATCGTCGCGATCGATGGCCGTGCGTTCTTCGGCCCGGTGATCACCGAGATCCCCACCGACAGTGCCGCCGCTGACCTGTTCGACGCGGTCGTCGTCCTCGCCCACTCGTCGTCGTTCGCGCAGATGCAGCGACCTCGGTCGGGGCCTCCGACCCTGACGAAAGGCTGAGCCGGATGTGTCACGCAGCGACCTGCCGCATCTGCGGCAAGACCACCTGGGCCGGGTGCGGCCGCCACGTAACCGACGTCAAACGTCGAGTGCCGGAGACGAACTGGTGTCCCGGGCACGCCGACCATCCCGCCCGCTCGATCTTCTCTCGCCTGACAGGACGCAACCGATGACCAGTACCGACACAGCCCGCGACGCGTCCGACTCGACGTCCGAACGGGACTCCCCTCCGGGCCTGCTGGGCCGCATCGGCGGATGGGGCACCGACCATCGCCGGATCCTGTTCGGGACGTGGCTCGCCGCGATCATCGTCCTCGGAGCGTTCGCGCCCTCGGTGTTCTCGTCGCTGGCCGGCGCGGGATGGCAGGCCAACGGGTCGGAATCAGTCCAGGTCCGCGACCTCGCCCAACAGCACTTCGGCGGCAACGCCTCCTCGGCGGTGCAGGTCGTCGTCCACTCCCACACGGCGACCGTCACCGACCCGTCGATGCGGGCGGTGTTCGACCAGATCGGCCGCGATCTGTCCGCCGACGCTCGATTCGGTGAGATCGTCGCACCGCAGCCGGGCATGACGATCAGCCGCGACGGACACACCGGCATCCTCATCGCCGGCGCGAACGCATCAACCGACGAGATGGTCGCCGCAGTCGACGACCACAAATCGGAGTTGACGGCCCTGTCGCGCGACGGCATCGAGGTCTATCCCACCGGGGCGTCAGCGTTGTGGGCCGACTTCAACAAGGCCAACCACGACGCGATGATCAAAGCCGAACTGTTCTCCTGGCCGGTCACCCTTGCGATCATGGTTCTCGCCTTCGGATCACTGGTCGCCGCCGGCTTACCGCTTCTGCTGACCGTTGCCGGTTTGGTGGCATCGGCAGGCGGCCTGGTCCTGCTGAACCAGATCACCCCGATCTCGGTGTGGGCCATGAACTTCGCCATGATGTTCGCCCTCGCACTCGGTATCGACTACGCCCTGTTCATCGTCTCCCGATTCCGAGATGCGTTGAGCAAGCGCGGCGACCGCCGCCGTGCGGTCATCGAGACGATGGACACCGCGGGAAAAGCTGTGTTCCTCTCCGGACTGACGGTTCTGGTGAGCCTGTCGGCAGTCCTGTTGGTCCCGGCTCCGGCGGTGCGCACCATGGCGGTCGGGATCATGCTGGCCGTCGTCTTCGTCCTGGCGGCGACTCTCACACTGTTGCCCACCGTCCTCGGCGCGCTCGGCCCCAAGGTCAACGCCGTCGCACTGCCCTACGCGAAACGGCAGGAGCATCGCTCACCGGTGTTCCACCGGTGGGGCACGCTGCTGCACAAGCACCCATGGCCGTTCGCCGTCGTGTCACTCGGCATCCTGGTGCTGCTCGCGCTACCGGTGTTCGGACTCAAGGTCGCGATGCCATCGATCTCGGTGGTGCCGCAGGACTCGGCTGTTCGGCAGGGCTACGCCCTCGTCCAGGAGCAGTTCGGTCTCGGCGCTCCCGGAGCGCTGCAGGTCGTCGTTCCTCAGGCCGACGCTGCCGCGACCGCATCCGCCGCTGCATCGAGTCCAGGCATCGCGATGGTGACCCCACCGCAGCTGGCCCGTGACGGATCCGACTACGCACTGCTACAGGCAATTCCGTCGGTCGACCCGTCTGATCCGCAGATGGGGTCGATCCTCGACACCCTGCGTGATCGGGTTCCCGCCGACGCACTGGTCGGCGGTGCGCCGGCGGAGAACCTCGACCTGCAGGCCGCACTGAACGACTACCTTCCGATCATCGTCGGCATCATCCTGGTCATGGGATTCCTGCTGCTGCTCGTCGCTTTGCAGGCGCCGCTCATCGCCCTGCTGGGCACGATCGTCAGCCTGCTCTCCACCGGGGCCGCGTTCGGAGTGGCGAAGCTGATCTTCCAAGACGGCCACGGCGCATCGCTGCTCGGCTTCACCCCGCAGGGATTCCTCGACGGGTGGGGGCCGGTGTTCTTCTTCGCCATGATCTTCGCGATCGCGATGGACTACACCGTGTTCCTACTGGCAACCGCGAAGGAGCACTACGAGAAGACCGGCGACCCCCACACCGCGCAGATCGACGGTATGGCCCATTCCGGACGGGTCATCTTCGCCGCTGCGGCGGTGATGGTCGCGGTGTTCTTCAGCTTCGCACTCGCCGATCCACTCCCCCCGAAGGAAATGGGGATCATCCTGGGAGTCGCAGTCCTGCTCGACGCAGTGCTCATCCGACTGATCCTGCTGCCGGTGTTGCTGCGAATCACCGGACACGCCGGATGGTGGTCGCCCACCTGGTTGCGGCGAGCGCTTCCGGCGATCACTTTCTCCCACAACTGAATCACCGCACACCTCTCAGCACCACCAACAAAGGAGACCCGATGAATCTGGGACTGACCACCACACTGACCGACACCGACTTCGCCGACGCCAAACAGCGGGTGACCGACGCACTCGCCGATCAGGGGTTCGGCATCCTCACCGAGATCGATGTCCAGGCGACGCTGAAGAAGAAACTCGACGAGGACATGGAGCCCTACACCATCCTCGGTGCGTGCAACCCGACCCTCGCCCACCAAGCCCTCGGCGTGCAGCCACAGATCGGAATGCTGCTGCCCTGCAACGTCGTGGTCCGCGCTGACACCTCCGACACCACCGGCCGGTCCCTGATCGTCGAGGCGATGAATCCTGACCTGATGGTGTCGGTCACCGGCGAGGCCGGCCTCGAACCAGTCGCGGCCCAGGCGTCGGAACTCCTCGGCAACGCCATCGCCGCACTCGCCGGCAACTGAACCACCGCCGGAACTACTCCCGGGTCCACGTATGCCCCCGGGGGTAGACTCGGCGGACACGAAACGGGAGAAAATCATGACCGGAGACGACGAAACCATCGCGGTGGTACTCAACCGACTACGCCGCGCACACGGACAACTCGGCGGGGTGATCTCGATGATCGAAAACGGCCGCAACTGCAAAGATGTCGTCACCCAACTCGCCGCCGTCTCCCGAGCCCTCGACAAAGCCGGCTTCAAGATCGTCGCCACCGGTCTGCGCGAATGCATCACCGGAGACCCCGACGCCAAAGAGCCCATGACCGAGGAAGAACTCGAGAAGCTCTTTCTGGCGCTGGCGTAGCGCGCCGCTCGGCCGGGCCGTGACGGTCGGCGGGGCAGCCGGATTCTCGCTCTTGTTTTGAGAGCAGGGGTGAGGTTGACTCTGGGTTGAGTTCGCAGCCATCCCCACGTGAAGGACTTCCATGAGCAACCAGCCCGCGTTCGTTCCCACCGCCGTCGGCGTGACCCTGGCCGCGACGGGTGTCGCGCACTTCGTGGCGCCGCAGGCGTTCCAGGCGATCACCGTGCAGGCGTTCCCGAAGGACACCGACGTGTGGATCAAGCGCAACGGCTTCACCGAGACGGTGGTCGGCGCGGCGATCGCGATCCCGGCGACTCGCAAGGCGGGATGGGTCGCACTCGGCGCCTACGTGGCCTTCCTCGGATCGCAGATCGTCCTCGCGAACAGGTGATCTAGGAATTCGGAGGTACGTCGAATTTCGCGGCCCACTCGTTGACCCACCCGACCAGTGGTTCACCGGCCGCGAGAAGTTCGACACCGTCGACGGTGAGCGAATAACCCGCGTCCGTCCGCGTCACGAGATCCACGCCGCGAAGCTCGGCCAGGCGAGTGTTCAGCGTGCTCGCGGCCAGCCCACCGGCACGTTCCTGCAGCGCCCGGAACGACGCGGGTCCGTCGGCGAGAGCCCACAGCACCCCCAGCGCCGCCCGGCGTCCCAACAGGTCGAGCAGAACCATGATCGGGCGCCCGGTGGCCGAACCGCGCACCGGCCGTCCCGGTCGCGGCGTTGCCTTCGCCCTGTCCATGTCGACGATGCTATCGACGACGCCGCGGCCGCGCTCTTGTTTGCAGAGCGCCGCGCGTGCCGGTGCTACCGACTACCCCGCGAGGGATGTGGTGCGCTCGGGCACGATCCCGGTGTGGACGGTGAACATCTCGCGGCTCCACGGGGCGACAACCGGCGACCCGTATTCCATTGCGCGCAGGCGCTTTGCGAGAGCAGGCAGTTCTCGTACGTGCAGCAGTGCGGCCATCTCCGTGTACCACCGGAGTACCTCGATGACCGACATGTCCAACGCGACAGCGACTTCTGCGAGTGTGTGATCCTCGGCAACGAGGTCGGCGATCGATTTGTGGGTACCCACGCGACGGGTGGAACCGGTGTTGTATTCGCTCACGATTCGACACTAGGTCCGGCGGCCGACATCGTGGGCGATCGCGCGGCGATCGGTACGGGAACGTGCCCAGGTCACGAGAAGGTCTCGACGAGGTCGCGCCCGCCGCCGTGGCTGTGCGGTTCTTGCAGAGATCGTCCGACATAGGGGGCGTCGAGGGCAATGTGCCCTGCATGAGCCCTGTATAGGACGATTTCTGCCTCAGCCCTCCGACTCCGCAGGCCCTTCAGCGACGGTGCAGGATCCACCAGGTGAGCACCAGATCATCGGTGCGGTCGAGGTCGAGTCCGGTGAGGGCACCGAAGCGACTGACGCGATTGCGAACGGTGTTGCGGTGAAGGAACAGTGCCGCAGCGGTGTCGTCGACACGCCGGTCATGACGCAGAAACGCAGCAACCGTGTCGATGATCTCTGCACCGACTTCACCACGATCGCGTAGCGGCGCGAGGTGCACGTCGGCGAGATCTCGCGCGGTGTCGTCGTCGAACGCCAGCAACGGCAGCGCGCCGAGCCCAGCGAGATCGACCAGACCCGCGCGGTCGAATCGCGCCGCGATGTCGAGGGTGTGTCGGGCACGACGGTACGACGCCCCGGCGTCGGACGGCAGCGCGGCGGGACCCACCGCCACCAGCGCCCCGAGCTCGAGATCGACGGGCAGCGACGGCAGCAGCGCCACGTAGTAGGAGTCGACGACGGCGTCGACCACCGGGAGATCCCGCGTGCCGCAACGCAGTCGGATGGTCGCTCGAACCTCGGAATCGAAGCGCGGATCGTCGTGGTCGGCACAGACGACCCGGTAGTGATGCTCCGGCTGCACGCCGTGCTCGATCAGACGGGCAGGTAGCGAAGTCGGTGTGAACTCGCCGTCGACCAGCCGACGCACGAAGGTGCTTCGGCGCGCGGCGAGCGATACCGCGTTCTCCTGCAGCACCGCGTTGATGACTGCCGAGTACGACGTGGCCCAGTGCCACATCATGTCCTGCAGGTCGTCGATGACCTCCGGGCTCATGCCTTGTTCCGTCGCGCGGGCCCGGACGATCTTCGCGATCAGGCGAGCGCCCACCTGGATACTGTGTGCGACCAACTCGAGTGGGATCTGTTGGGTTGACCATCGGCGCGCGAGCTCGGTGAGTTCGGTGGTGTTGATCTGCGGGGTGTCGCTGCGTACCTGTCGCAGAACGATCTGAAGGACAGCGCGGGTGTTGCGCTCGATCTCGTCGCGGGCGATCAGATCGTAGACCGGGATGCGCTCACGGTAAAGAGCGGTCAATTCCGCTGCCATGGAATCGATCTCATCCTCGGCGTCGTCGATGAGCGAGGCGATGCGGCCGGCGACCTCGCGCTCTCGCCGCCCTGACGTGTCGTCGTCCATTCGCGTCACCCTCGACCGTTCCGTCATGCGTCCGCGCTGAGCCGCCTGATCTCCGGGGCCACCTCCCGGCTGCGTCGGGTGAACACCGAGGTCTGTAAGGCGGCACGGACGAAGAGCAGGGCCCATCCGACACGAGGGTAGATCATTCGCGACGCCCGCCGCTCGATCGCCGAGACCAGATGCGGGGTGATGGCGTCGACGGTGCTGACGGATCCGAACGGGCCGGGCAGCGCCCGCAGCAGCGCGGCGAATGCGGGTTGGGTCTCGAGCTTCCCGGTCACCATGGCCGTGTCGATCCACCCCGGGTGAAAGGACCCGACATCGACACCGGTCCCCGCCAGCTCCAATCGCAACGAGTCGGCGAACGCCTCGAGGCCGGCCTTCGCCGCGGCGTACGCGCTGTGTCCGGGTTGATGTGCGAACGATGCCCACGAACACGTCATGGCGATGTAGCCCCTGGATGCGAGAACGGCGGGCAGAGCCGCACGCACGATGTTGTGTGCGCCGATGAGATTGACGTCTATGACCCGCTGCCACTCACCTCCGGCGAGGGAGTCGACCGGGCCGAACACCGACACCCCGGCATTGGCCCACACCACGTCGATCCGCCCGTGTGCGGCCACGATCTCACCGACGACCCGGGTGCACGCCGCCGGGTCGGTGACGTCGAGGACGTAGGTGTCGACGTCGGCGGGGATGGTCGACGCGGCGCGGGCCAGTGCGTCCGCATCGCGGTCGAGCAAGACCACCCGAGCTCCGCGCCCGGCGGCCACCCCGGCTGCGGCGGCACCCAATCCCCCGGCGCCCCCGGTGATCACGAGAACCTGTCCCGCCAATGGTGCTGTACTCATCGGGTCTCCTCCGTTCCGGCCGGCAGGTCGATGACCGCAAGCGCCGACTCCGTGACACTGCCCAGGATCAGCTGCGATCCGCGTCGGATCACCGACGTGACCATCGAGTAGTCGACGGTCGACGACTGCAGATCGTGCACCACGTGGCCGTCGCGGTCGACCGCCATCACCCACGTGGTGTCCACCCCGGCGCGCAGCGATTCGGGCAGCGCGTAGACGAGTTGCCGGAGGAAGCCGGGAAGCGTCGCGAGCGTGTCGAATCGCCGGTCACGTGGGTTGGCGAGGGAGATCCAGATGAGATCACCATCGGCCGAGATGTTGTCCGGGAAACCTGGCAGGTTGTCGATGAGGATGTCGCCGCCGCCTCGCTCGCCGTGCAGCCCCAGTCGGAAGCTGCCGGATTCGGCCACCGCGATCTGGCGTTCGTCGTCGTCGACCACGAGGCCGTTGGCGAAGTCGAGTCCATCGACAAGAGTGCGGACGGTCCCGTCGGTGTCGCGCACCAACAGGCGTCCGGTACCGGAGTGTTCGAGCAGATCGGCGAGATAGTCCTCGAACGAGAACCGCCGGGTGGAGGTGGTGAAGTAGATCCTCCCCGACCGGGCACGCACCACGTTCGACGCGAAGGTGACCGGTTCGCCGTCGACCTCGCCGACCAAGATTGTGACCTCGCCGCTGTCGATGTCGACCTGCAGCAGTCCGCGTTCGCTGTCACAGACGAGCAGGGTGCGGTCGTCGACCACCGTAAGGCCAAGCGGTCGTCCGCCGGTGTCGGCGATGGTCTCGACCGTCGCGGGGGCGTCGTCGTGCAGGGTGACTCGCAGGATGCGTCCGTCCTCGACACCGGTGAGGATCCGCCCCGCCGCGTCGATACGCACGTCCTCCGGACCGCGCCCCGGCAGCTCCACACGTCGGAACCCGGTCAGTGGCACCGTGCTCTCGAGCCCGCCGGCCCGCGCGGGTGTCGGTGGTGGCGTCCAGCGTCGGGGCCGCAGCGTCGGGGCCGATCGATGCGGTGCGGTGATCGGTGCACCCGGCATCGCCTCGTCTCGGATGACCGCCGCGACCGCTCCCGCCGACGACCACGGCGCGCCGTGACCCTCATGGGCCAACGGATACGCGCGGCGGCCCGGCCCCGTCGCGGACAGCGCCATGGCAGCAGGGGCGACGCGACGGTCGTCGAGACCGTAGACCACGTCGACGGGACACGACACCGCCGACAGACGGTCGCCGAGCGGTGCGATGTCGACGTAGTGATTGATGGCGCTACTCTCGGCGACGAACTCGCCCAACGAACGCGCCGCGAGATCGTCCACCGCGAACTGCGGGACCCGGTGACTCGGCGCGAAGGCGGTGCCCAGGCCGCGGCGCAGTCGAGCGGGTGGCAGCACAGACCAGATGGCGGTCCCGAGCAGCGGTATCCGCAGTATGCGTTCGGAGCCACTGCTCGCGGTGAGGCGGCTGGCCACGGTCGGCGGGGTGGCGATGACGATCAATCGCTCGACGAGCGCGGGGAACTGTTCGACCAGTGCCGTGGCGACGAGTCCACCCCGGGAGTGCCCGACCACGGTCGCAGGCACTGCACCGTTCGCGCGCATGAGCCGCGCGACGATCAGCGCATCGTCGGCGATGGATGCACCACCCACGAGATGTGGTGTCAGAGTGCTCACCGAGTCCCCCAGCAGCTCCTCGACCCGCGCCCAGGTCGCGGGCGAGCCACCGAGTCCGTGCAGCAGAACGATGTTCGGGCGCGTCATGCCGGTTCGGTCGCCCGCAGTGCCGACACCTCGCGCTCGAGGGCAGGGACCGTCGAGGACGCACGCAGGCCGACCGCAATGTCCCAAAGGCGCCCGGTGAAGACACCGCGGACCTTGTCCACCGCGGCCAACGCGGCGGGAACGTAGATCTTGCGGCTCCGGTTCTCGATGCCCGCCACGAACGCGGCGGCACAGTCGTCGACGTCGGTGACCACGTTGAACGGCCAGGGAAGACGCTGGATGCCCTCGCGGACGGCGTCGATCTTGTCCTGCGCCTCGTACATCGGGGTACGGATCCATGCGGGGTGGGCGACGCCCACCGACACGCCCTTGTGGGCCACCTCCAGTCGTAGTGACCCGCCGAACCATTCGACGCCTGCCTTCGACGCGGCGTAGGCCGATCCGCCGGGGACGTTCTTCAACGCCGCGGCCGAGGACACCAGTAGGAAGTGTCCGCGCTGGTCGATCACGTGCGGCAGCGTCGCGTGGACCGTGCGCATGACGCCGATGAGGTTGACCTCCACGGTCCTCGCCAGTGCGTCGATCGGGGTGACCGCCACGGTTCCCGCCTCCGCGACACCGGCATTGGCGACCACAACGTCGAGGCACCCGTACTCGTCGATCACTGCGGCGACCGCGGCCTCCAGTGACATGCTGTCGGTGACATCGGCGCGCAGGCCGAGGTGTCGATTGCCGTTCGCCTGCGGGAGGGCGTCCGCGGCCTGCGTGCTGTCGGCGCGGTCGAGGATCACCACGTGGGCGCCCTTCGCGGCCAACGCCGCCGCGGTCGCGGCACCGATCCCCGATGCGCCGCCGGTCACGACGGCGACCTTCCCTGCGACCGAGATCCTGCGGGTCATGGGTGTCCTCCTGCTGTTCGTGTCAGATGGTCGTGCACACGGAATGTCGTTGCTCGCCTGCGATATCGGACGATTCCCGACGGCCACAGGTTGCTGTTGCGGCCGGTGGGGTCGAGGTACCAGCTCGTGCAGCCGCCGCTGGTCCACACGGTGCCGTCGGTGAGTTCGTCCACCTCACGGGCGAATTCGGTCTGCGCGGCGTCGGTGGGTTCGACCGTGGCCGCGTCGCGTTCGGCGGTCAGGCGCATCGCGGAGTCGATGTAGCGCAGCTGCGACTCGAACATCATGATCACCGAGGTGTGTCCCAGCCCGATGTTGGGGCCGTGCATCAGGTAGAGGTTCGGGAACCCCGCCACCGACGTCCCCATGTAGGCGCGCGGGCTCTCGCCCCACTGCTCGGACAGCGTGTAGCCCTCGGGGCCGGTGACCGCGTCGGTGAGCGGCAAACGGCTGGTGTGGAATCCGGTTCCGAAGATGATGGCGTCGACCTCGTGCGCGACCCCGTCGGTGTCGACCAGTCCGTGCGCTGTCGCGCGGGCGATACCGATCGTCTGTACGTCGACGTTCGATTGCGCGAGCGCCGGGTAGTAGTTGTCGGAGATGAGAATTCGCTTGCACCCCATGCGGTAGTCGGGGGTGAGCTTCGCGCGCAGGACAGGATCGGACACCGCATGCGCGAGATGCTCGCGTCCCTCCTTCTCCCCGATGGCCATCAGTCGCGGGTGCCGGAACGCCGCCAACTTCACCTCGCGTTGTGCATAGACCTTGGCGCGCCGGAGTTTCTGCACGCCGGGGATCAGACGGGTGGCGGTACGGATGCGCCGCGAGATCGGCGTGTCGTTGCGGGGCATCACCCACGGTGGGGTGCGCTGGAACAGCGTCAACGACGACACCAGCGGCTGGATCTGCGGCACGAACTGGATCGCCGAGGCGCCGGTGCCCACCACGGCGACCCGACGGTTGGTCAGATCGACCGAGTGATCCCACTGCGCGGAGTGGAACACCGGTCCTTCGAACTCGTCGAGGTCGGCGATGTCGGGGATGGCCGGGTCGGCCAGCGCGCCGGTGGCGAGGACCACGTGATCGGCTGTCGAGGTACCGCGTTCGGTCTCCAGGACCCAGCGCGACCGTGCGGTGTCCCAGGTGATCGAGTCCACCGCACATCGTGTGCGCAGCCGCGGCAACAGACCGTGGTCGCGGGCGACGCGTTCGAGGTAGGCGCGGATCTCCGATTGACGCGCAAAGGTGTTGCGCCACCGAGCGCTCGGTGCGAAGGAGAACGAGTACAGGACGCTCTGAACATCGCACGCGGCGCCCGGATAGGTGTTGTCACGCCAGACCCCGCCGAGCGAGTCGGCGCGCTCGAAGATCACCACGCTCCCCTGATGGTGGTGGGCCAGCCGGATCGCGGCGCCGACCCCGGCGAATCCCGAACCCACGATCGCAAGGGTGTAGTGATCGTGGCCGAGGTTCTCGGTGCGTGTCATGCGGGTGTTCCTCTCGACGAGGTCATGGTGCGTGGGTTGGTCGCGGTGTGGGTTCGGATCGCCTCCGACCACTCGCCGACCCAGGCGGGCAGCGACTCTGGGAGCGCCACTTCGACGTCGAGACCCAGGAGTCGATCGGGCAGGACGGATTCACCAGTTCGATCCAGGTAGCGAATGGCGACGACGGCGGTCGCGTGCGTCAGCTCGCCCACGTGAAACTCCTGTTCGTAGTAGGCGTTACGCGCGTCGACGCCGATCAGTGCCGTGCGGACCTGATAGCGCGTACCCAGTGTCAGTGGACGCCGATAGCTGATGGTCTGCGCGACGACCACCGGATGCCACCCTCGGGCGCGCAGGCCACGCCACAGTCCGGTCTCGGACATGTAAGCGATCCGGGCGGCGTCGAGTATCGACAGGTAGCGACCGTTGGTCATGTGCATGAGCAGGTCGAGGTCGGACGGCAGCACGCGGAACGTGGTGTCCAATCGATCCCCCACCCGCACAGCACCACCCGCCGGCCGCGGCCTCATCGCGATCAGCCATCGAACGGCCATCAACACGCCATCACCTCACGCAGCTCGGTTCTCGGACACAAACCAATCGTCGAGGACGGGCGGTGACGTCGACAGGGACGGACCGACACGATCGAACGGTCGATGGTGTGCACATGCACACTGGCGCGCACCGGGATGGGATCCGGCTCCGTGCGCGGGGCGTTCCTACAGACCACCAGCCGCCGGCCGCAGTGGCCTAGACCGAATCGCCGATGATCGTGTCGTCGCCCTGCGTAGCGGTGACCGCGTCTCCCCCGCTGCGTTTCGTCGCGTACAGGACGCCGTCCGCACGCGCGAGCATCGTGCGAACGGCGTCGTCGGACGGCGGCCAGCATTCGAGGACAGTGGTACAGACGCCGATGCTGAGGGTCGGCGACGCGTCACCCGATCGTTCCGCCACCGCGGCTCGAACATCGTGGGCCAGTGCGATCGCGGTGTCGGAGTCGACGTGGGCGATCACCACGAACTCATCCCCACCGAATCGCGCCAGTGCGTCCGCATGACCACCGCAGACGGTCGACAGAATCCGGGCGACGTCGACGAGCAGTCGATCGCCCTGGTGGTGGCCGTGAGAATCGTTGAGCGGTTTGAACTTGTCGATGTCGGCCATCAACAGACTGACCGGGACACCCGACGGGTGCCGCACGACCGAATGCGTGACCGCGGCGTGGAAACCGCGACGGTTCAGCAAGCCCGTCAACGGATCGGTGAACGAGTTGCGGGCATCGTTGCGCAGGAACGTCAGCGCGACCTGACCGCCCACCAGTCCCGCGGTGCACACCGAGAGCTGTACGACCATCAACACCAGAGCCGTCGCGACGTCGGTGTCGGTGGCGGCCAGGACGTAGCCGCCGGTCCCGGCGACCACGGCCAGGACCCACAGGTTGTGGGCGATCAGCACCCGCGGGCTGTGCAAAAACATGAGGTACAACCCTGGCAGCACGTACAGCGACAGCAGGGCCAGCGCGACGGTGCCGTTGGGCGCCGCGGCCGCGAGCGGCAACCCGGCCAGTTCGCCGATGGCCACGAAGCCGAGCGACACCCGCTCGCTGGGCCATGGGAAGGCAGCCCACCACCACAGCGAGATCAACCCGAACGAGACCACCGCGGTCCCGGCGCAGGCGGTGGCCAGAACCCCCTGGTCGCCGCTGATCAGCAGGGTTGCCCCGACCGCGGCCAACATCGCGTAGCCCACCGACACGAGCATCCGATCGAGCCGTAGCCAGGCGTGGGACTCGGCGAACGCGTGGACCCACTCGTACTCGAACGGCTGCTCCAGCCACCATCGCAGGAGTGCTCGCGGCGTTTTGTCGCGCATCGGCGCCGCACCCGGTCCATGGGGAAGCGGAGGCGGCAACAACGGCATAGCGGGGCCCTCACCGGTGTCCACGGGTCGAACCCCGTGAAGGATGACTGATCCGTCCCAGCGTATGGCACAACTCGGGCGGCCCGACGCCTGCACGGTCCTCGAGGACGGCGGGCACATCTGACCGCCGCCGGCGCTGCGTGGATAGTGTCGATGTCATGTCGCTGCTCGACTTGCTGAGGACGTCCCTACCCGCTGATCGCGTCGTGCTCGATCCGGACATCGTGGCGACGTATCACCACGACGAAGCGGAGTGGGCACCGTACGGCGCGCCACTCGTGGTGGTCCGACCGCGAACGGCGGACGAGGTCCAGACGGTGGTCCGTGCCTGCCTCGCCCACGAGACGCCCGTGGTCACCCGCGGCGCCGGCACCGGCTTGTCCGGCGGCGCCAACGCCACCGCCGGGTGCGTCGTGATCGCGCTCGACGGCATGAACGCCATCGTGGAGATCGATCAGCTCGAACGCTATGCCGTGGTCCAGCCGGGCGTCATCAACGACGACCTCCGTGCGGCGTGCGCCGAGCACGGTCTCTGGTACCCGCCGGATCCGGCGAGCTCCCCCTGGTCGACGATCGGCGGCAATGTCGCCACGAACGCCGGTGGTCTGTGCTGCGTCAAGTACGGGGTGACCCGCGACTACGTGCTCGGGATGCAGGTGGTCACCGGTACCGGCGATCTCGTCCGTCTAGGACACAAGACCGCCAAGGGGGTGGCCGGCTACGACCTCGCCGGGCTGATGGTCGGCTCCGAGGGCACGCTGGGCATCATCACCGAGATCACCGTGAAACTGCGACCGCTCCAGGATCCACAGCGCACCGTGGCCGGCTACTTCGATTCCATCGTCGACGCCGGCCGCGCCGTGAGTGCGGTCGCGGCAGCAGGGTTGACTCCGTCGGCGCTCGAACTGATCGATCGGCAGTGCCTCGTCGCCGTCGATGCCTGGAAGAACATGGGCCTGTCGGTCGACGCGAATGTCGTGCTGCTGGGCCGCGTCGACACACCGGGTCTGATCGGCGACCAGGAGGCGGAGAAGATGCATGCCTGCTTCTCCGAAGCCGGTGCTACGTGGGCCGCCGTCTCCACCGACGCCGAGGAGGCCGACGCCCTGTTCGCTGCTCGCCGACTCGCCTATCCGGCGATGGAACGTCTCGGTCCGGTCCTCACCGAGGACGTCTGTGTCCCCAAGAAGCATGTGCCCGAGATGCTCTCGCGGATCGAGCAGATCGGAATCGAGTTCGGGACCACCATCGCCAACATCGCGCACGCCGGCGACGGCAACCTGCACCCGCTGCTCATCACCCCACGCGACGACGACGAGGCCAGGAGGCGGGCTCAGGCGGCGTTCGCGACGATCATCGACGCGGCACTCGAACTCGGTGGCACGGTGACCGGCGAACACGGTGTCGGACTGTTGAAGAAGGACGGCCTGGTGCAGGAACTCGACCCCGTGGTCCTGAACATGCACCGCGCCGTGAAAGCCGCGCTTGATCCACAGGGGATCCTCAACCCGGGCAAGGTTTTCAGCTGAGCCGACACCTCGGCTCGGCGATCCGTCCGGTCACGGGGGTGCCAGACCGATCATCCTGCGGTCCGAGGAGAAGATCCACCCGTCGCCGTAGGCCTCGGCCGCACCACCGGACGAGAACGTATCGGGGTCGGGGTCGAGGGCCGAGAACGGTGCGGTCCATCTCGTGCGGCCGCTTCGGATGTCGAACGCGGTCAGAGCACTCCCGTCGTTGCCCAGGACAACGGTGCCCGCGGAGGCGAGGGGTTGGAAGTGCTCGGTCTTGTCGTTGCGCCACCTGCGTTTTCCGGTTCTCAGGTCGATGCCCGTCTCGCTCATATCGCTGTCGCGCAGGTAGACGGTGTCGGCGGCGATCGCCGTCACCGCGCCGATGTCCTGCCCGGCGACAAGATCTTTGCCGGCCCACAGACGCTTGCCGGTGGAACGGTCATAAGCAGCATCGCCCAGGAGAATCGGCGCGTCCGCATCGTCCTCGTCGTTCTGGTTGCTGACCCGCTGCACGGCCGTGCTCCTCGTACTGGCGAGTATTTTTCCGTCCGGCCCGCGCAGGACCTGCTCCGAGACCTTTCCACCGGTGCTCCCATCAGTGTTCGACTGCACCAGAACACCACCGGGCGCGAGACGCGCATCCTGCACGCGGTAGTCGCTGGTGCGCCACAGTTCGGCGCCCGACCCCGCGGCGAACTGCGCCATCTCCGAACCCGTCCGTATCAGGCCGACGCCATCGATGACGGTGAGGACGTTGTCGGTCTCGTAGATGCCTTCGTAGTCGCCGCCGATGTCAAAACCGTGCGTCCAGTTCGACGACACGTCGGAATACGAACCCGAATGCACTCGCACATCGTTTTCGTCGAGACTTCCCTCTGCGACGTAAAGGGTTTCCGACGTGGTCGTCAGGCCGAACACGTTCTCGGCTATCGGACGGCGAGCCGTCAGGCCGGAGTCGATCTCGTAGGTGACGATCGTACTGCCGGTGCCACCGCCGATCGCGTAGCAGTAAAGCTTTCCGCCGAGCGGTGTCGGGCTGCATTCTTCGATGTCGGCTGCGGGCGCTTTCCAACGCACGCTTCCGTTCGCGGGGTCGATCCCGAGCATGACGGCATCGCCGAGAACGTATTGATCGGTGGGGCTTCCCGCGATCGTCATGAGTGTGTCGCCGGCGAGCAGGAGCCCAGGGTTGCCCGACCGGTAGGACGCTCCCCCGCGTGGGTCAGAGAATTCGCCGAACGAGCGGCCGAGATACGTCGCGGCATCGAGTGACCAGGCGACGCCGGGTGCGTCGGTGTGCGTACCGGCACCCGCTCTGACCGAACTCGATGTCGGCGATGAGCGGTCCATCACCACGACCACCGCCGCGGTGACTGTCAGAACCGCGGCCACCGCAGCAACTATGAGGGCCCAGGTGCTCTTCTCTTGCACTCTCACAGTTCCAATCCCGGAGTGAGCGCGATCTTCTCGAGTGCCGTCGGCGGCAGTGCGGGCGCAAACGACGAGCGAGAGACCACTGCAACCTGATTGCCGCTCGGCCTTGTCACGGTGACGGTCGTGGACATCTCCGACTGTGCGGCTCCCGGATCGTCGATGGGCGCGGTCGAGTAGAAGCTGCGCGACGTCGAGATGACTGTGCCGTCACCGAGTCGTCGAAGCGAGGTCCGCTCCCCTGAGGTCGGATCGGGTCGCTCTTGGGCGGGCGGCGATTGGCCGCCTGCAATCGAGATGTCGAGTCGTGGCAACGAACCCGCCGCCGGGACCGTGGTGCACAGGCCGTTGTTCGTCGAACCGCTGATCTGCAGCGGAGGCGGCCGGCGGTCGCCGAAATCGATGGTGGCGAGGACGCGGTCCAGTCTCGCGGCTTGCTCGCGAGTCACTTCTGGTCCGTCTGCGCCTCCGTAGTACGCAAGGCATTCGTCGCGTGGTGCGGGCGTTCCGGCCGGTACGGCAGTACTGACGCGAAGCCCGGGATCGCCGACCATACGGACCAGATCGTCGATGGCGAGCGGTATCTTGCCGCTGTTCTGCTTCTTGTTGTCACCGTAGGCGTCGTCGGCGATGGCCTGAATCCATGACCCGTCACCCGCGTAGGCGTAGGCCGAACGTCTGTTGGTGCGGACGCCGTTGATCTCCTGCCAGGTGTCATGCACGTCGACCACGGTGGCGTCGGACAGCACGCGACGCGCGTCGAGCTGTCCCGCCACGCAGGGCGGCACCTTCGCGGAGGTTTTCTGCACCACCACCTGCAGGCTCCCCCGGGCGTCACCGTTTGTCACCGACCCGTAGGCGTTCGTCGACCCCATCGGGTCGGGGTCACCGAGGTCAGTGATGGGCTGGAAGACCAAAGACTGCGACGCAGTCGCGAACTGAAGCTCGGCCCCCGCCGGCAGGAGTTGCCTCAGCGCATCCGACATCGCCGTCGCCTTGGGTCCGGTGAACCACGGGAACCGGGGGTTGTCGTACGAGGGCTCGCCGGTGGTGAAGCTCGACGTGATCTTGCCGTCCCCGGTGTCGGGCACCTCGACCGTGTCGCACCCGGGGATCGGCGCCTTGGGGTCGAACGGTTCGTCGACCACCTTGTTCTCGGTGGGGGCGGCAGCACTGGACGGCACATCGCTGGATGACGGCGGGGCGGTCGTCAGTTCCGGCTCCGGTCCGGGTAGCAGCAGGCCGACGATCACCACCGCCACGGCGATCACCGACACTGCGATGAGTCCGTACGTCCACACGCGTTTCGTGCGGGAGGGCGTGGGTTCGTCCGCCGGTTCGTCACGCTCGAGATCGGTCACGGACGCCATGTCGTACATCTGATCAGGAACGTTACTTACCGGGAGTATTTTCCCGGTTCTGGCAATTCGCACGGCGAAAAACCCCAGGATTCCGGAGGCGGGGTACTGCACACTGGCCGAATGCTGTTGACCATCTCCGCCGAGCGATCGCCGAGCCTGCCGGCACCGGCCGATCTCGGATACCTGCTGCACAAGCACCCGGATCGGGTTCAACCGTTCCCCGTCTACGGCGGGACCGCCCACGTGTTCTACCCGGAGGTGAGCGCCGAACGGTGCACGGCGGCCCTGGTGCTCGAGGTCGACCCCGTGGCCCTGGTCCGCGGTCGGTCGGGGTCACGGGACGGGTTCGCACTCGGCCAGTACGTCAACGACCGCCCCTACGTCGCGTCGTCGCTGCTGTCGGTGGCGATGGGCAAGGTCTTCCGCTCAGCGCTGAGCGGGCGCTGCCCGGGGCATGAGGCCCTGGTGGGGTCCGATCTTCAGCTCACCGTCTCCGTTCCCGCAGTACCCGGAGACCCCGAGCTGCTGCAGCGACTGTTCTCTCCCGTCGGCTGGGACGTCCACGCCACCGCCATCGAGTTGGACGCGACCCGACCGGAATGGGGTGCGGCACCGATGGTGTCGTTGACCCTCAACGGGTCCCACCGTCTGTCGACAGCGTTGAGTCATCTCTACGTGCTGCTCCCGGTGCTCGACGATGCGAAGCACTACTGGGTCGGTGACGACGAGGTCGACAAGCTGGTCCGAGCAGGTGGGGCCTGGCTGGCAACACATCCCGCCCGGGATCTGATCACCCACCGTTACCTGGCCCACCAGCGCGGCCTGAAAGACGCTGCGATGGCACGTCTGATCGACCTCGACGACCGGCCCGTGGAAGACTCGCTGGAGGACGAGGACACCGCACCGTCCCGGCCTCTGGTCCGCATCCGCCATGACGCGGTGATGGACGTCGTGCGCGCGTTGCAGCCCGGGTCGGTCGCCGACCTCGGGTGCGGGTCCGGTGCGCTCCTGGTGTCGGTCCTCGAGATGCAGGGCGTCACAAGGGTCATCGGAACCGACGTGTCGGACACATCGCTGCGCAGAGCGGGTAAGCGTCTGCACGTCGAGCAGATGACGGAGCGTCAGTCCGAGAGGCTGTCGTTGCTGCTGTCGTCGCTGCAGTACGAGGACGACCGGCTGACCGGGATCGACGTCGCCATCCTCATGGAGGTCATCGAGCACGTCGACCCGGCTCGCGTGCCGGCGGTGACCGCGAACGTGTTCGGAGCCATGCGACCGGGTCACGTCGTGCTCACCACACCGAACGTCGAGCACAACGTGCGTTATCCGCAATTGTTCGACGGCGGTCTACGACACGCTGACCACCGATTCGAATGGACCCGTGACGAGTTCGCCCGGTGGGCCCGCCGGGTCGGCGACACCCACGGCTACGACGTCCGCCTGGTCCCGGTGGGCGATGACGATGACGACATCGGACCGCCGACGCAGATGGCGGTCTTCAGTCTGCGCAGCGGGTTCAGAGGTGAACGATGACCGACCTCGCGATCCCAGAACTGTCCCTGGTGCTGCTCATCGGGACCAGCGGATCAGGCAAGTCGACCTTCGCCGCCACTCATTTCGCGGCCTCGGAGGTCGTGTCCAGCGACGGCTGCCGAGCCATGGTGTCCGACGACCCGAACGACCAGGGCGCCACCAAGGATGCCTTCGATCTACTGGAGTACATCGCGGCCAAACGCCTGGCCCGCGGACTGCTGACGGTGGTCGACGCGACCAACGTCCAGGCGTCGGCGCGCCGTTCGTTGCTGGCCGTGGCCAAGGACCACGACGTGTTGCCCGTCGCCATCGTCCTGGACCTGCCGACCGACGTTTCTCGAACCCGCAACGCATCTCGACCGGATCGAGATTTCGGGTCGCATGTCATCAAGCGTCAGCACGAGCAGCTGCGCAAGTCGATGCGCGGTCTCAAGCGGGAGGGCTTCCGGACCATCCACGTCCTCGACTCGGTCGAGGCGGTGAGCGGAGCCTCGATCACGCGGACGCGACTGTTCAACGACCGACGCGACGACCACGGGCCGTTCGACGTGATCGGGGACGTCCACGGCTGCCTCACGGAGTTGGAGGACCTCCTCGGCCGGCTCGGCTACGTGATCGGCCGTGATGACCGCGGTCAGGCCATCGACGCCTCGCACCCGAACGAACGGCGGGTGATGTTCGTCGGCGACCTCGTCGACCGCGGCCCCGACACCGTGGGCGTGCTGCGTCTCGCGATGGGCATGGTCGAGAACGACCACGCGCTCTGCGTCTCCGGTAACCACGAGGCGAAACTCGCACGTGCACTGGGTCGCAGGGACGTCACACCGAGCCACGGGCTGCGGGAGACCCTCGACCAACTGGCGGACCAGCCGGACTCCTTCGTGGCCCGGGTCCGGGAATTCTGCGACGGCCTGGTCGCCCACTACCTGCTCGACGACGGCAAACTGGTCGTCGCGCACGCCGGCCTGAAGGAGAAGTACCACGGGCGCGCCTCCGGTCGGGTTCGGGCGTTCGCGCTCTACGGCGACACCAGTGGCGCGACAGACGAGTTCGGACTTCCCGTCCGCTATCCGTGGGCCGACGACTACCGGGGTTCGGCGACCGTGCTCTACGGGCACACGCCGATTCCGGAACCGGAGTGGGTGAACAACACGCTCTGTCTGGACACCGGGTGCGTGTTCGGTGGGAGTCTGACGGCGCTGCGCTACCCGGAACGCGAGCTCGTGTCGGTACCCGCCACCGCTACCCACTACGCGCCGGTCCGACCCCCGGCGCCGCCCGAACGTGATCCGGAGATGCTGAAGCTCTCCGACGTTATCGGCCCGCGTGTCATCGAGACCGAGCACATGGGTCGCATCTCCCTGCGCGAGGAGAACGCGGCGGGCGCCCTGGAGGTGATGAGCAGGTTCGCCGTCGCGCCGGGCGATCTGACCTATCTACCACCGACCATGTCCCCGGTCGACAGCTCGTCACGCGCCGATCTGCTCGAGCACCCGGACGAGGCGTTCGATCACTATGCCAAGCGGGGCGTCGAACGCGTCATCTGCGAGGAGAAGCACATGGGATCACGCGCCATCGTGCGTGTCCGGGCCGACGGGTCGGGCGTGATCCACTCACGTACCGGCCGGGCGTTCTTCTCCGATGGGATGCAGAGTACCGTCCTGGCCCGGGTCGCCGATGCCGTTGCCGCCGCCGGTATCTGGGCGGAGCTGCAGACCACCTCGCTCATGCTCGACACCGAGATCCTGCCGTGGACGGCGAAGGCGGAGGCCATGGTCCGCAGCCAGTACGCGCGGGTCGGGGCCGCTGCGACCACCGCTCTGCCCGCGGTGGTGGATGTGCTCGAGACGGCCGCACGCCGTGGCGCCGACGTCGGCGATCTGCTGGCGCGGACCCGATCGCGGCGCGCCAACGCCGAACTGTTCGTCGACTCCTATCGTCGCTACGTCCGCCCCATCGACACCGATCTCGGAGTGCAGATCGCGCCGTTCCAACTCCTCGCCGCCGACGGTGTCACGTTCGAGAACCGCGACCACGAGTGGCATCTCGCGGTCGCCGATCGGCTCGTCGACGCGGACCCGGAACTGTTCCGGACCACGCGCCGCTGCATCGTCGAGACGGCAGACGAGACATCGCGCATGGCCGGCGCCGACTGGTGGATCGCACTGACCGGCGACGGCGGCGAGGGCATGGTCGTCAAGCCGCTGGCCAACCTGGTGCGCGGACCCAAGGGGCTCAACCAACCCGGCCTGAAGGTTCGTGGACGTGAGTACCTGCGCATCATCTACGGCGCCGACTACACCGATCAAGAGTCACTGACCCGTCTCAAGCAGCGCAATCTGGGCCAGAAGCGATCGATGGCGCTGCGCGAGTACGCATTGGGGCTCGAGTCGCTGCGGAGGTCGGTGTCCGGGGAACCCGTCTGGCGAATCCATCAGTGTGTCTTCGGGATCCTCGCGATGGAATCGGAGCCGGTCGACCCCCGGCTGTGAAGTCAGGTCCAGTAGAGCAACTGTGCCTGCGGCAGAAGGGATTCGAGCTCGTCGACGAACCAGGTCCGCATCTCCGACATCGTCTCGCGCGGGTAGACGTACTTCACCCCGCCGAACTTGTTGCGCTTGGCCGTACGGGAATCCTCGTCCATCTCCAGCTTCGTTCCCGGGTACCAGCTGAGCAGGACGTCCTTGCTGGACGGGGTGAAGCGGTGGGTGATGATCTCGGCGGTGAGGTCGAGGTCGGGGACATCACGCAGGGCCTCGGCGACATCGGCGAGCAGCCGACCGTACTGGTCGCGCCACCCCGGGATCGGCATGATCGGCGCGATGGTCAACCCCACTCGGTACCCGGCGACCGCCAGGCGCCGCAACGCCTCGACCCGGGCCGGCATGCGAGCGGTTCCGCCCTCGAAGCGGTTCGCGATGTCGTCGGCGTTGACCGACAGCCGCACCCGCGTGCGTCGGCCGTGATCGATGGTCAGGAGATCGGTGACGTCGTCGAACTTGGTTGTGAATCGCAGCGACACCTCGTCGCCGTAGGTACCCGCCCCCACCCGCGCGATGGCCTCCGACAGTGATCCGGTGACGTGTTCGATGCCCAGCGGGTCGGTGTAGCAGGACAGTTCGAAGGTGGTGCCCTCGTGGCCGCGCTCCGCGGTACCCGTGGTGATGGTGCCGCGGCCGGCGTGCGTTCCGATGCCGGCGAGGACGTCGTCGATGTTCGCGTAGACGCGGGTGATCGGCGGCCCCGAGAGCGACCCGGCGAGGTAGCAGTACTGGCAGTGCGCGGGGCAGCCCTTGGCCAGGTCGATACGCCAGTCCGCGCTCGGCGGGATCGGCTGCGGTTTCAGCGCACTCGCCGGGGCGACCACGACGGCAAGAGTCTTCTTCGCGAGCGCGTAGGTCTGCCGCTCGGTCTCGCCCCGCAACCCGGTCAGCCGATCCCCCGACAGCACCTCGATATCGGACACCCCGGCCGCTTCGCACCGTCGGATGATCTCCTCGGTGTGCGGGAGTTCAGATGCCGACCGCGTGATCAGGACCCGCGACGGGGTCCAGACACGGGTAGGGGCCACCGGCAATTCGTCCACATGTGTACAACGGCGCACGGCCGACGATGCTTCCCGGACCCCCTCTCCGATCGAGCGGTGGCGCCCGTTGTCACCGCCAGACGCCCGTCATGACCCCCCGGCTCCGACGGGAGTGCCGAACGCACGTCGGGACACCGGCTGCCAGGCACGCCAGGTGTCCAGCCGTTCCCGGTAGAGCGCCTCGATCTCGTCGAACACCCGACCGAGGATCAGTCGGGCCGGGGGCTCCGCGGCATCGACGAGGTCGAGAATCGCGGCTGTGGTGGCGTCGGGGTCTCCGACCACGAAGTCGTTCTCGAGCTGCGCCCGCACCGGCTCATAGGCGTCCGACACGGCGCTCTGGCGCGAGCCACGTGAGAGCCAATCAGTGGCGTACGGCCCCGGCTCGACACACGTCACCCGGATCCCGAACGGCTCCACCTCCTGGTGCAGCGACTCCGAGATCCCCTCGAACGCCCACTTCGACGCGTGGTAGGCGCCGATGCCGGGAAACGCCCGAACCCCACCCTCGCTCGAGATCTGCAGGAGCCGGCCACCCCCCTGGGCGCGCAGGACCGGGAGCACCGCCTGGGTGACCCACACGGCGCCGAAGAAGTTGGTCTCCATCTGCGCGCGTAGTTCTGCCTCGGTCAGTTCCTCCACCATCCCGAAGTGGCCGTATCCGGCGTTGTTGACCACCACGTCGATCCTCCCGAATCGTTCGCGGGCGTCGGCCACCGCGCGAAAGACGGCGTCGCGATCTGTGACATCCAGCCGAAGCGGGTGGACGGCGTCGGGATACTTCTCGACGAGATCATCGAGGGACGAGAGGGTGCGCGCAGTCGCCACGACCCGGTCCCCTCTGTCCAACGCGCCCTCCGCCCAGAGTCGGCCGAAGCCGGTCGATGTTCCGGTGATGAACCAAACCTTGCTCATGTGTGTCTCCTTTCGCAGTCCACTGTCCCGACACCCCGCACCTGCCACAAGCGAATGTCTGGCACAGCAGCCATTCCAGTCCGGCATCATGGCGGCATGGATCTCGACGTTCACCCGCAACTGTTCCGCGCTCTGCGCGCCGTGCTCGACAGCGGATCGTTCACCGCGGCGTCGGAGTATCTCGGTTACACCCAGTCCGCCCTGTCGAAACAGATCGCCGCTCTCGAGGCCGCCGCGGGCACGCAACTGTTCGAGCGCGGCCCTCGTGGAGTGCGTCCGACGCCCGCTGCTCGGGCACTTGGACGTCGTGCGACTGCCGTGCTCGATCAACTCGACGGGGCGAGACGCGACCTCGCCGACCTCACGAACCCGATCTCGGGTCGCGTCAGGATCGACGCATTTCCCACTGCCGCAATGGATCTGATACCACATGCGATCGCGGACGTGGCGTCAAAACATCCCTCACTCGAAATCCTGTTCACCGAATCGTCGACCCCACTGCAGCTCCGAAGGTTGCGCGCCGGGCGCCTCGACCTCGCCCTCATCGCGGGCGGAGAGGGATTGCCGGACTGGGATCTCGCCGGCATCGAGACCGAGCCACTCCCGTCCGGAGAGCTACGGGTGGCCGTCAGCCGAGATCACCCCCTGGCCCACCACGACCGCGTCACGGCTGCCGATCTCGGCGACCAGCGATGGATAGCGGGCCGAGGGCGCGGCGGCGAACCGCAGTTCGGGGCATGGCCATCGCTCACGGACCCTCGGATCGTGGTCGAGCTCGAGAGTTGGTCCGCACGAATCGGTTTTGTTGCCGCAGGGATGGGCATCACCACCATTCCCGCGCTGGCGACGGCCATCGTGCCGGACACCGTCGTCACCGTCGCCGTGGACGACCCTCACGCACTGGGGCGATCAATGCTGCTTGCGCGCATGGTCGGGCCGCTGGACGTCGCCACCGCCTCGGTGCGGGACGCGCTGGTGCGGCAGGCCCGGCGCATCGCTGCTCACTGAGCGCCTGTTCGCGGAACCACACCAATTCCGGCAGGACTTTAGTAGACGACTGGTCTACTAGCGGGTACCGTCGTCCTCATGGCGGTTGCCGAACACACCGAGACGCGAGAAGTGATCATCGCGTGTGCGCAGCAGCTGATGGCTCGAAAGGGCTACACCGCAGTCGGTCTCAGCGAGATCCTGACCACGGCCCACGTTCCGAAGGGGTCGTTCTACTATCACTTCGCCTCCAAGGACGCCCTGGGCGAGGCGATGCTGCGGTCGTACTTCGAGGGCTACCTCGCCGACTTCGACAAGATCCTCGGCCGCGACGACCACACCTGGGCCGAGCGGATCCTCCAGTACTTCGCGTCGTGGATCGAGTCGCAGAGCAGCTTCGACTGTCAGGGCAAGTGCCTGGCGGTGAAGCTCGGCGCGGAGGTCGCCGATCTGTCCGAGTCCATGCGAGTCGCCCTGCTTGACGGGATCGGCGACATCACCGCTCGGATCGAGCTGGCGATCCGCGCCGGAGTCGAGGACGGATCGGTGCCGTCGACGGGAGACCCCGCGGCGACAGCGTCAGCGCTCTACGAGTTGTGGCTCGGAGCGAGCGTGGTCGCCAAGGTGAACCGGTCCGCCACCTCGATGAACAGCGCACTGGACCACACACGCACGGTCCTGGGTATCTGACTTTCACAAAGGAGAAACAGATGAAGATTCTGATGGTTCTGACGTCGCACGACGCGCTGGGTGACACCGGCAAGAAGACCGGGTTCTGGCTCGAGGAACTCGCAGCCCCCTACTTCCGGTTCAAGGACGCGGGTGCCGAGATCGTGCTGGCGTCGCCCGCCGGCGGACAGCCGCCGCTGGATCCGAAGAGCAACGAGCCAGACTTCCAGACCGACGACACCCACCGCTTCGAGGCCGACGGCGCCGCGAAAGCGCAACTCGCCGAGACCGTCGAGCTGAAGTCGGTCAGCCCGAACGACTTCGACGCCGTCTTCTACCCCGGCGGGCACGGACCACTGTGGGATCTCGCGGAGGATCGCGACTCGATCGGCCTCATCGAAACCGCCCTGCGCGCCGACATCCCGGTCGCCCTCGTCTGCCACGCACCCGGCGTCCTGCGGCACGTCACGAGCCCGGACGGACAACCGCTCGTGAAGGGGCGCACAGTCACCGGCTTCACCAACGGTGAGGAAGACGGCGTCGGCCTCACCGACATCGTCCCGTTCCTCGTCGAGGACGAGCTGATCAAGCTCGGCGGCGACTACAGCAAGGGACCGGATTGGGCGTCGTACGTCGTCCGCGACGGCATCCTCATCACCGGCCAGAACCCGAACTCGTCGGCCGAGGCCGCAACCGCGCTCATTGATCTGCTGCAGAAGGCCTGACTTTCAGCCTGTTCCGCCGGGCGGAGGCGACGGAGCGTGTCCGTCGCCTCCGCTCAGCCTTTGCTCATCGCCCCTCGCGCGTCTGATCGAGCAGCATCTCGACGGTTGATCGGGCGACCACCCAGGGCTCCACATCGTCGAGCGATGTCGACAACGCGGCGGCGCCCTCGTAGAGAAGCGCGATCTGGTGTCCGAGCCGGTCCGGATCGTCGACTCCCAGGTCCCGGCACAGGTCGATGATCGCCTCGGCGAAAGCCTTCTTCTGCGTATGGACGAATTCGGCGACTTCGGGCATCACCGACGCAGCCTCCACAGCGGCGTTGTGGAACGGGCATCCACGGAGCCGGCCACCACCGGGTTGCGGGACCTCGAACAACAGCATCAGACGTTCACGCGGCCCGTCGCCCTGCGCGTGTCGTGGATCCACCACCATCTCGCGCAGGTACGCGAGATACTGCTCCACCAGGTTCACCTTGCTGGGGAAGTACTTGTACAACGTCCTCTTGGAGACGTCCGCCTCGGATGCGATCAGCTCCACCCCCGTGGCGTTGATGCCCTCGACGTAGAACAGTCCGGCAGCCGCCGACAGGATGCGGTCCCGCGGGCCCGGCCGGCCCGCGGGCCGACTGGGTTGAGTTCGCGTCGCATTGGCCATTTGGATCACCGCCCACTTCGTTCTCACTGATATCGATGCCAAATTTACACCGATCGGTTTACAAATGCGAGACGACCCCTTATCGTCGTCAGTACACCGATCAGTTTACAGCGTCGAAGAGGTCCGCAATGAGCAGCAACGAGAACGTCACCAACCACGCACGACCGTCGACCGGCGAGCCGAAGGTGTCGTGGGCCAATGTCCCCACGCGCACCGTCCTGGTCGACGGCACCGACTTCGCCTACCGAACCTACGGTCCGGACCGCGGCGTTCCGGTTGTCTTCCTGCACCACCTCACCGCGAACCTCGACAACTGGGACCCGCGTGTGATCGACGGGATCGCCGCACACCACCGGGTCGTCGCGTTCGACAACCGGGGCGTCGGGGCGTCGGGCGGTACCACTCCTGACACCATCGAGGCCATGGCCGCCGACGCGATCGCGTTCATCGACGCCATGGGACTCGAGAAGGTCGACCTGCTCGGCTTCTCGATGGGCGGCTTCATCGCCCAGGTCATCCTCGAGCTCCGGCCCGAGCTGGTCGGCAAGGTCATCCTGGCCGGCACCGGCCCCGCCGGGGGTGTGGGCATCGACAAGGTGACGCGGGTGTCGTACACCGACTCGATCAAAGCCGTTCTCACGGGCAAGGATCCGAAGCAGAATTTGTTCTTCACACGCACCGAGAACGGCAAGGCTCGATCGCGCGAGTTCATCGCACGGTTGAAAGAGCGGACCGAGAACCGTGACGACGCGGTATCGGTAAAGGTGTTCCGGACCCAGTTACGCGCTATTCACACGTGGGCACTGCAGACCCCGGCCGATCTGAGCACGATCACGCACCCGGTGCTGGTGGCCAACGGCGACGACGACCGTATGGTGCCGACGAGCAACTCACACGACCTTGCCCGCCGACTCCCGAATGCGACGCTGCGGATCTATCCG
Organism: Williamsia phyllosphaerae; assembly: GCF_014635305.1. Taxonomy (NCBI): domain Bacteria; kingdom Bacillati; phylum Actinomycetota; class Actinomycetes; order Mycobacteriales; family Nocardiaceae; genus Williamsia; species Williamsia phyllosphaerae. The sequence goes on from NZ_BMCS01000002.1 coordinate 899,521, forward strand.
GACGCCGGTCACGGCGGGATCTTCCAGGAGCACCGCCAATTCGTCTCCACCGCATTGGAATTCCTCGCGGGCTGACCGCGTGTGCACCCTTTCCCCACGACTTCGCGCTCCACTTTTGTCGAGACGCTCCACGTGCAAGTGGAGCGTGGTTCGACAAGCGGAGCGCGAATGGGGACCTGCCCGCCCCTGATCTGTTCTACCCGAGAAGAGGATCCGTTGAAAGCGTTCGTCATCGACAAGTACAAGGCCCCCGTCCATGTCGCCGAGATACCCGTCCCCGCAGTGGGCCCACGCGAGGTACTGGTCAGGGTCGCAGCCGCAAGCGTCAACCCGCTGGACACGTTGGTGCGCAGCGGTGAGTTCAAGCAGCTGCTCAAGTACAAGTTCCCGCTCGTCCTGGGCCACGACGTCGCGGGAACCGTGATCGAGGTCGGCAGTGCGGTCACCGGGTTCGCAGTGGGCGACGAGGTGTTCTCCCGGCCCAGGGACCTCCACATCGGAACCTTCGCCGAGTTCATCGCCATCGACGAGGGGGATGTCGCCCGCAAACCGTGGAACCTGTCGTTCACCGAGGCGGCGGCGGTCCCGCTGGTGGCGCTCGCGGCCTGGCAGATCCTGGTCGAGCGCGGCAACGTCGGCCCGGGGTCCAGGGTGCTGGTTCACGCCGGCGCCGGCGGACTCGGTTCGACGGTCGTCCAACTCGCCAAGTACCTCGGTGCGCCTGTGGCCACCACGGCAGGAACCAGCTCGGCCGAGCTCGTCACGGCCCTGGGCGCCGACGTCGTGGTCGACTACCGGAAGGCCGACTTCGCCGAGGTGCTCTCCGACTACGACCTGGCCATCGATGCCGTCGGCGGCGACAACCTCATGAAGACACTGACCGTCCTGAAACCCGGCGGACTCGCTCTCGGGGTCACCGGACCGCCGGATGCGGGTTTCGCGACGCAGCTCAACGCACCCAAGCCGTTCGAGTGGGTGCTGTCGTTGCTCAGCCGGAAGGTACGCGCGGCAGCGAAGAAGAATGGTGTGACGTACTCCTTCTTCTTCATGCGCGCCGATGGTGCCCAACTGGCGACGCTGGCCGCACTGTACGAGTCGGGGCAGCTGCGTCCGGTCATCGACACCACCTTCTCGTTCGATCAGACCCTCGAAGCCATCGCCTACGTCGATGCCGGCAGGGCACGAGGCGGCAAGGTCGTCATCACCCACGACTGATCCGCGGTTGTCACCGGCAATCCCGGTCTCCTCTCCACTTACTCGAAAGGTTCGACATGTCCTCAGTACTCGTCACCGGAGCAGGACGCGGCATCGGTCTCGCGCTCACCAAGCGCATGAGTGCGGCGGGGTGGACGGTGTACGCCACCGCTCGCTCATCCACGGCGCTCGCCGAACTCGACGCTCTCGACAACGTCATCGCCGTTCCGCTCGACGTCACCGATCGTGACGCCATCGCCGCACTCCCCCAGCACCTTCCCGCAAGGCTGGACGGGGTGGTGAACAACGCAGGCATCATCGTGCGCGGGCCTGTTGAAGGTCTCTCGATCGATGAGTTGTCGAAGCAGTTCGACGTCAACGTCGTGTCGCAGATCGCGGTCACCCAGGTGGTCCTACCGGCCCTGCGAGCCGGTCATGGTCGGATCGTGTTCATCTCGTCGGTCAGCGGTCTGATCACGACCCCCCGTACCGGCGCCTACAGCTCGTCGAAGTACGCCGTCGAATCGCTGGCCGACGCCCTGCGGATGGAGTTGCGGCCGTGGAAGATCCCCGTCTCACTCGTCGAGCCCGGCCCCATCAAGACCGACATGTGGGGCGGGATGCTCGACGACCACGACGCGATGACCGCGAGACTGAGCGACGAGATCCGCGACCTCTACGCATCGCATCTGACGGGGAGCCGAAAACTGCTGGGCCGCATGCAGAAACTTGCCGCCGACCCGAAGCGCGTGACCAAGGCCGTCGAGCACGCGCTCACGTCGTCCCGACCCAAGCGCCGCTACGTGCTCGACACGGCCAGTCGTGCACAGAAGCTCGTGGTGGGAATGACACCCACCGCGGTCACCGATCGCGTCCTCGCGGCCGCCACCACCTCACGGCATTCTCGCTGAACCTATATACAGACAGCTTTTGTCCGTAATAGAGTGCGGGATGTGAGACGACTACGCCGTGCCGACGAAATCCCTTCCGTGACCGGCCGCCGGGCGCTCCCATGACCATCGGTGCACGCCTGGCGACGGGCGCTCGAACCGCAGTCGGGGCTTCCCTGGAGGGTGCTCGCGGCGTGTCGGTGCTGGTCAGACGGGGACTCTTCGATCTGCGCCGACCGGACCACGCCCTGCACGCGTATCGATCGGCGGAGAAGTGGGGTCCACTGGCGGGCACCGTCGCGCATCGCGCCTGGCTGTCGCCCGACGCCGTCGCCATCGTCGACGACGACGGACCGGTGACCCACCGCGAACTCGACGGATGTTCGAATGCCCTTGCTCGGGAGCTCGTCGAACACGGCTTGGGCGAAACATCCGTCGTGGCGGTTCTGGCGCGAGATCATCGGGGCCTGGTGATCGCAATGCTCGCCGCGGCCAAGATCGGCGCCCGACTCGTGCTGCTGAACACCGGGACGGCCGGACCTCAACTCGCCGAGGTGGTCAGCCGAGAGGGCGTGGCGATGCTCATCCACGACGTCGACTTCGCAACCGTGACCGACGCCGTGCCTGCCTCGGTGCCCCGGATGCTGACCCATCCCGACCCGAACTCTGCCAACTCACACCCGACAGGGCCGCTGACCCCGCCCTCCGCTCCCGGCGGACTGGTCCTGCTCAGCAGCGGCACCACCGGAACTCCGAAAGGTGCTCCTCGCGAGCGCGTCTCGATCCTGCAGTCGGCGGCGTTCCTCGACCGCGTCCCGCTGCCCGACGACCGACCGATGGTGATGGCCGCGCCGATCTTTCACGGCACGGGGTTGTCCCAGTTCATCCTCGGCCTGGCGCTGGGATGCACCGTCGTGCTGCGACGTCGTTTCGACGCCGAGGCCACCATTGCCGCTGTCGCCGAGCATCGAGCCGCCTCACTGATCCTGGTACCGACGATGCTGCAGCGGATTCTCGACCTCGACCCCGAGATACTCGCCCGCCACGACACGCGCTCGTTGTCGGTGATCCTCTCTGCCGGTTCGGCACTGCCGATTGATCTGAGCCGCCGCGCCGCAGCCGCCTTCGGACCGGTTCTGCACAACCTGTACGGGTCGACCGAGGTCGCCGTCGCATTGGTGGCCACACCCGACGAACTGCAACGCGCTCCCGGAACCGTCGGTCGCCCGCCGGTCGGATGTCGGGTCGCCGTACTCGACGAGGCAGGCACACCGGTCACCGAACCCGGCGTGGTCGGTCGTGTGTTCGCGCGCAGCGCACTCAGCTTCAGCGGATACACCGATGGCCGCCACAAGGAGGTCGCCGACGGCAAACTGTCGACCGGCGACGTCGGACACGTCGACGCCGAGGGATTGTTCTTCATCGACGGCCGGGACGACGACATGATCGTCTCGGGCGGGGAGAACGTCTATCCGCTCGAGGTGGAGAACCTGTTGACCGAACACCCGCACATTCTCGAGGCGGCCGTCGTCGGTGTCGACGACCCCGACTACGGTTCTCGCCTCCGGGCGCACGTGGTCGTTGCGCCAGGTCACGACCTCGACGCAGACGCTGTTCGCGCCCACGTCAGGGACAACCTCGCGCGGTTCAAGGTCCCACGCGACGTCGTGTTCGTCCCTGAACTGCCGCGCAACGCGACCGGAAAGGTGCTGCGAAGAAACCTGACTGACGAGGCGTCATCGGATACGGGCCGCTGATGACCGCAGCCTGGTCGGACCTACGGTCGGTGATCGCGATGTTCGCACCGACGCGTCCGGTGCCACAGCTACCGGCTCCATCGGTGCCCTGGACCGAAAAGACAGTCGTCGACCTCGGCGAGCGCGGTCGACTCACCGTCCGACACACGCCGGGCATCGAGACGTCGCCGACGATGCCCGTCGTGCTTCTCCACGGCATCACGCTCGTGGCAGACGTGAACTTCTTCGCACTGGCGGAACTGTTCGGAACGGACCGACCCGCGATCGTGTTCGACCTCCCGAACCACGGTGCCGGAATCCGGGTCGACACCTTCACCTTCGCGGACGCCGCGGATGACGTCATTGCCGTGCTCGACCATCTCGGTGTCGCGCGGGCGGTGGTGTGCGGATACTCGCTCGGCGGCATCACCGCCATGGTCGTCGGCGATCGTCATCCGCAGCGCATCGCGGGTGTCGTGGTGCAGGCCGCGGCGATGCGGTACGGCGTCGCCGTCCGCGAGCGGGTGTTCCTGCGTTCGGTCGCCGCCGTCCACCGACTCCGGCTCGACCAGGCCACTCGTGCACTGCCGGCACTCTATTGGCGGGCCAGCGGGCGTACCAGCGTCGATGCCGCGGCACGGTGGTCGTGGGTTCGCGGTCAGCTGACGGCAACCGGCAGGGTCCAGCACGCGACCGTGTGGGACGCCGTCCGACGTGCCGATCACCGGAGGTTGAGAGCGCGCGTGCCGACCGCGGTCGTGGCGCTGACAGCGGATCGCGTCTGTCCCCCGCAGCTCCAACGCGAGACCGCGGAGCTGTTGCGGGCCCGACGCTTCGACATCCGGGCGGACCACGACCTACCTGTCGCGGACCCCCGCGCCTACGCATCGATCACCGATGAGGCGTTGGCCTGGGTGTTCGATGCCATTGCTGAGAACGACGCCGCCCGTCGGCGCAACTAGGTCAAGCCAGTCGGCGCACGATCGCGCTCAGCTGCTCAGCCGCCCGCTGAGAATGTCCAGCTCGGCGAGGTGGACCTCACGCAGCGAGCATGCCGTGTGGGTCGATGACGAACTTCCGGGCCACACCGCTGTCGAACTCCTGATAGCCCCGCGGTGCGTCGTCGAGGGTGATGATCGTGGCGTTGACCGCCTTGGCGATCGAGACACGGTCGGCCAGGATCGCATTCATCAACTCGCGGTGGTACGACATCACCGGACACTGTCCCGTGGCGAACGACAGCGACTTGGCCCACCCGGTACCGAGACTGAGTGAGAGCGCGCCACGCTGCGCGGCGTCGTCGACACCCCCGGGGTCACCGGTCACGTAGAGCCCGGGAATACCGATCCCGCCACCGGCGCTCGTGACATCCATCAGCGAGTTCAACACTGTGGCAGGCGCCTCCTGGCCCGAATCGGCTCCGTGCCCCTTTGCCTCGAAACCCACGGCATCGACGGCCGCATCGACTTCGGGGATTCCGAGGATCTGCTCGATCTGGTCCTGTGGTGACCCCTTGCTGACGTCGACCGTCTCACACCCGAAGGACCGCGCCTGGGCGAGTCTGTCCTCGTTCATGTCACCGACGATCACGACGGCCGCGCCCAACAGTTGCGCACCCACCGCTGCTGCGAGACCCACCGGACCCGCGCCGGCGATGTAGACCGTCGAACCGGGCTTGGCGCCTGCAGTGATCGCTCCGTGGAAACCGGTCGGGAAGATGTCCGACAGCATCGTCAGGTCGAGGATCTTCTCCATGGCCTGATCTCGGTCGGGAAACTTGAGAAGGTTGAAATCGGCGTAGGGCGCCATGACGTATTCCGCCTGGCCACCGACCCAGCCGCCCATGTCGACGTAACCGAACGCCGACCCCGGCCGGTCCGGGTTCACGTTCAGGCAGATACCGGTCTTGCGTTCTTTGCAGTTACGGCAGCGACCGCAGGCGATGTTGAACGGGACCGAGCAGAGGTCGCCGACCTTCAGGAACTCGACGTCGCGTCCGACTTCCACGATCTCACCGGTGATCTCGTGGCCGAGTATCAGTCCTTCCGGTGCGGTGGTGCGGCCCCGGACCATGTGCTGGTCGCTGCCGCAGATGTTCGTCGAGACGACCTTGAGGATCACGCCGTGTTCGCACTTTCGCCCCACGTTGGCCGGGTTCACGCCCGGCCCGTCGGCGAGCTCGAGTTTGGGGTAGGCGATGTCGTGAACCTCGACCTTGCCGGCTCCTGCGTAGCTGACTGCTCTGTTTTCTGCCATGTCGGACTCCTTTGTCCGTTAGCCAGAGACCGTTGAGCCATCGGCTCGGTCCCCCGCGAAATGTGTAGCGACATAACGCACCGCGCGATCAGCGCGAGCTTTCAGGAGCCCCTCTGTGACCTGGCTCGAACTGAGCCGCCTCCGAGCGACTGTCCCTCTAGGCACCATAGAACGTTCTCTGGCGTCACATCGCTCGATTCGAATACATGCTGTGTGCGTTGACTTTCGAGAGCCGGTGTCGCTCTCCCCCGTCACCGCGGATCAGAGACAGCCGGCCGGCATGAACACCGCAACAGGCGCTCTGCTCCCTGAGTTCTTCGATCGCGCTCCGCGGAGCGCGATCGTCGAGTCGGTGGTGTCGCGCAGATGATGCGCCCCTCGTTCTAAGGTGTTGTCCAGAACCTCACCGGGTCCAGCCCAGAAAGGAGCGACGGTGACCTCGGCAATCGAGAGATACCTTCGTGATTTCAGCCGGTTCCAAAAACTCACCGGGGCGATGGAACGGTCCGTGACGACGCGGCTCACGGAGTCCTACATCGCGGTTCACGCCGTTCAGTCACGCACCAAGGAGCCTGATTCCGCGGCAGGCAAGTTCGCGCGACTCGACGAGTTCGGGATCTCCATCTTCACGGATCCGCTGCACGAGGTGACCGACCTGGTGGGCGTCCGGGTGATCACCTACCTGACGTCGGACATCGCTCGCGTCGAGGAGGCTCTGATGTCGGCGTTCGAGGTGCGTCAACGGGTCGACAAGACCTCGGTCACGCAGAGCGCCGGCACGTTCGGTTACGCCGGCACGCACCTGATCCTGCGCGCCGACGACGAGTTCCATTTCGAGGTGCAGATCTGCACGGTGCTCCAGCACGCGTGGGCCGAGATCGAGCACGGCATTCGCTACAAGGGTTCGCGCACATCGCCGTCGGCGCCGATCGACCGAGCCTTCACGCTCGCCGCCGGCCTCATCGAACTGGCCGATGCCCAGTTCGCCGAGGTCGACGCGCTGCACAAGAACGACCTGGCGCATGCCCGCGCCACCGAGGAGATCGAGATCGGCACGCTGCAGGAGGTGCTGACCGCCGCACTGCCGGACGTCAACCCTGGACGCGCGAACGCCTACGAATGGCTGATCACGCTGTTGGCCGCGAACGGCGTCACGGTGCGCGACGATCTCGACGAGTTCCTCGCCGCCGCCGATGTCGACGCAGTCATTGCGGCGATGGACTACAAATTCGCGCCCACGCACGTCCGATTGGTCGACGATCTCCTGCTCGCCAGGTTCGGCGAGGACCACATCGAGCGGACGGCCGGCATGGCGTCGGACCGGGATCGCGAGCCCAAACTCCGCTACCGGTTGGGGCGCCTGACTCAGAACGGTCAGCCGAAGTGATGAGACCGCGCTCGTCACAGCGGCCATTCTCCGATCGGAGCACCTCACCGTAGCGGTGGCATGAATGGCTTGATTAGTGCATGTGGCTGCCGCCGTTGATGTCGATGGTCGTGCCGGTCAGATACGCCGCGTCGTCAGATGACAGGAACGTGATGACCGATGCGATCTCACGGGTCGTAGCGGTGCGGCCGAGCGGGATACCTGCCGCAATGGCCTTCTCCTGCTCATCGGTGCTGCCCACGCGAATGTTGGTGTCCACGGCACCGGGGGTGACGGCGTTGATGGTGACGCCGGTGTCCTCCAGTTCGCGAGCAAGGGCTTTCGTGAAGCCCAGAACCGCTGCCTTCGCCGACGAATAAGGCACCTTGCCGAAGACGCCGCCGCCGCGTTGGGCGGAGACCGATGACATGGTGACGATCCGACCCCAGCCCTGGGCGATCATGTCCGGCAGAAACGCCTTCGTGACGAGGTAGGTTCCGGTCGCGTTGACGGCGAACACCTTGTTCCACAGCTCGAGGGTGGTCTCGAGAAACGGTACCGGCGAGGTGATTCCGGCGATGTTGGCCACCGCGCCGATCGGCGGCAACGCTTCGGTTTCCACCTCGTGGCGACAGGCCTCGTAGGCAGCCAACACGGATACCTCGTCGGAGACGTCGACGGCGTGTCCAAACGCGGGCACGTTGTAGGTACCGCCGATCTCGGCCGCCACCTTTGCCGACGTCTCGCCGTCGAGGTCGAGCACGATCACGCCCCAGCCGTCTTCGGCGTAGCGCTCGGCGGTGGCGCGGCCGATCCCCTTCTTCGAGGTGGCTCCGGTGATGACCGCCGTGCGTGTCGTTGAGTTCATCGTTCTCTCCTGTGCAGATCTCGCTGGTCGACCCCACGCTAGGAGTGTTCCGGGTCACTGTCAACAGTCAACTGTTATCTGTTACCTGTTGACTTTTTGGTGAGGCGCAGGTCACAGTAGGACTCACTGTTGACAGTCAACAGAGCCCCGATTCATAGTGAGTTGCCGGAGGAGTTGCCATGAGCGTTGACGCTCTCAAGATGCGAGGTCCCGTCCGAGGGACAAAAGACGCGAAACGCGTCGCCATCGGTTCATCGGTGGGGGCGGTTATCGAGACCTACGACTTCATCGGGTTCGGCACCGCTGCCGCGCTCTACTTCGGGACCGCTTTCTTCCCGGGAAGCAGCTCGGTGGCCGGCACGCTGCTGGCGTTCGCCACCCTCGGGGTCGGCTTCGCCGCACGACCGATCGGCGGCATCATCGGCGGCCACCTCGGCGACCGGGTGGGTCGGAAACCCGTCTTGGTCGCGTCGCTGATCACGATGGGGCTGGCGACCTTCGTCATCGGATTGCTACCGACCTACGCGCAGATCGGTGTCATCGCGCCGATCCTCCTCGTCACCGTCCGGATCATCCAGGGCATCGCCTTCGGCGCCGAGTGGGGTGGGGCGATCATGATCAGCTACGAACACGCCCCATGGAAGAAGAAGGGGCAGTTCACCGGCATCGTCCAGGCCGGCTTCCCCGTGGGCCTACTGCTGGCCAACCTGGTCTTCTTGGTCAGCGTGCACCTGCCCGGCGACTGGGCCTGGCGTGTGCCGTTCCTCGCCAGCATCGTGCTCGTCATCGTCGGCCTCATCATCCGATCCAAGGTTCCCGAGTCACCGGTCTTCGAAGACGTCAAGAACGACGGGGACATCGCGAAATCACCTGTCACCGAGGCGATCAAGCACGACTGGCGCAACATCCTGCGCGGGATCGGCCTTCGAATCGCGGAGACCGCGGGCTACGCAGTGTCGATCACGTACATGATCTCGTACCTTCACACCGAGAACCTCGCGAGCAAATCGGAGACACTGACGGCCCTGTGCATCGCGTCGGGTATCGGCATCGTGGCCACCATGGCCTGGGGCGCACTCACCGACCACATCGGACGCCGCACGCTCTACCTCGCCGTGTGCGCCTTCGCCGTCGTGTTCGGCATCCCGATGTTCCTGCTCGTCAACACAGGCTTCTTCCTCCTCGTGATCGCCACGTTCGTCATCTCGTACGCCGTCTGCCAGAACGCCCTCGCCGGCACCCAGGGCGCCTGGTTCCCCGAGCTGTTCGACGCGGCGCGCCGAGCCTCCGGAGCCTCACTGGCCTACCAGATCTCGGCGATGGTCTCCGGCTTCACACCGTTCATCACCACGCTGCTGTTCCTCTGGATGGGCTGGTGGGGTCCGGCGCTGCTGTTCACCACCTACGCCCTCATCGGACTGGTCGCCGCGATCTCGACCGCAGAGACGTGGGGACCGACCGAGCGCCGACTTGCCGATCGCGCACTGTCCGAGCTGGACGCGGCCGACGAACTCGACTCCCGCCCCGCGCGCATGGACGATGCCACGTTCGCCACCCCCAAGGCGTCGGGCACCTCCGCGCCCCGACCCGTCACCCACTGAGTCAGGAACACCGATGAGCATCATGACAACCCACGAGAATTCACCGGCGACAAAGTTCTTTGCCCGGGTCGCTGCGGTCGAGGAGTTCGCCTACCGAAGCCGACACAACTCGCTCGACATGGGCGAAGAACAGGGACAGGGCTACGTCGGTCAGGCTCTCGGCGCCGCCGACATCTTCGCCACCGTCTACGCCGACCGGCTTCGCTTCCGGCCCTCCGAGCCCGACTGGAAAGAACGGGATCGCTTCCTGCTCTCCACCGGCCATTACGCCATCGGCCTCTACGCCGCACTGGGCGAAGCCGGCATCGTCGATCGCGCCGAGTTGGCGACCTACGGCTCCGACGACTCCCGGTTGCCGATGTCGGGGATGGCGAGTTACACACCGGGCATGGAGATCTCGGGCGGATCGTTGGGGCACGGCCTGACCGTCGCGGTGGGGATCGCCCTTGGTCTGCGGCATCAGAAATCGGCGAGCAAGGTCATCAACTTCCTGTCCGACGGGGAACTCGACGAGGGCTCGACGTGGGAGGCGGCCATGGGTGCCCACCACCATCGTCTCGGCAACCTCACCGCGGTCGTCGACATCAATGCGTTGCAGGCCGACGGCGCCACCTCCACCATCTTGTCCACTGAACCGGTGCACGAGAAGTGGGCGGCGTGCGGTTGGTACGTCGAGCGGATCGACGGCAACGACGTCGCCGCTCTGTTGGCCGCGTTCGACCGAGCCGCTGACCTGTCCGGCGATCGACCCTCGGTGATCCTGTGTGACACCAAGGTGGGCAAAGGTGTTCCACTGCTGGAGAACCGAGAGAAGGCGCACTTCATGCGCATCGAAGAACACGAGTGGCAGATCTGTCGCGACCAACTCACCGCCGGCCACACCTCGAAGGACCTCTGACATGACCACCACCACAGCTCCAAAGCTCAAGACCTCGGCGATGATCGCCTCGTTCGTCGACCCCGGCCAGAAGACCGCCACGGCCCCGTTCGGTCACGCACTGGTCGAGGCGGCTGCGCAGAACGACAAGATAGTCGGCCTCAGTGCCGATCTCGCGAAGTACACCGACATGCACATCTTCGCCGCGGCGTTCCCCGACCGCTTCTTCCAGATGGGCATGGCCGAGCAGCTGCTCTTCGGGGCGGCCGCCGGGATGGCCGAAACCGGCCTGATCCCCTTCGCGTCCACCTACTCGGTGTTCGCAGCGCGGCGAGCGTACGACTTCCTCTGCCTCGACATCGCCGAGCCAGAACTCAACGTCAACATCGTCGGCGGGTTGCCGGGGCTGACCACCGGGTACGGACCGAGCCACCAGGCGACCGAGGACATCGCGATCTTCCGGGGGATGCCGAACCTCACCATCGTCGACCCCTGCGACTCGGTCGACATCAGTCAGGCGGTGCCGCAACTCGCCGCCTCGGAGGGACCGACCTACCTGCGTGTGTTGCGCGGCAAGGTCGCGACCGTTCTCGACGAATACGACTACACCTTTGAGCTCGGCAAAGCCAAGATCCTGCACGGCGGCGCCGATGTGCTCTTCATCAGCAGCGGACTGATGACGATGCGAGCGCTACAGGCTGCCGAGCGTCTCGCAGCCGACAACATCGACGTCGCGGTCCTGCACTCGCCGACGATCAAACCGTTCGACTCACAGACCGTGCTGGCCGAGATGAACACCGACCGTCTCGTCGTCACGCTCGAGAACCACACCGTGATCGGCGGGCTGTTCGAATCTGTTGCTGCCGCAGCGACTCGGGTCGGCCTGGGCAAACGTGTCGTCCCGATCGGCCTACCCGACCAGTTCCTCGACGCGGGCGCGCTGCCGACCCTGCACGAGCGGTACGGGCTCAGCACCGATCGCATCTGCGCCACCGTGCGCGCCGAACTCGGCTGACGCGACCGCGGTGGAGTCGTTGACCGACCTCCGAGACCGTAAGCTGACAGTCGACAATTGTTTGTCGACAGTCATACCGTCGCAGTCTCAGGAGGTCGTCATCGCACCGCAATCGACCGCGCTGTTGGGACTCGCGAAGACAAACCTGCGCGAACAGGCCGTCACGGCTCTACGGGCTGCGATCACCAGCGGCGATCTGCCACCGAGCAGCCCACTGGTCGAGACGGAGTTGTCGGAACTGCTGCAGATCAGCCGCGGAACCCTGCGCGAGGCGCTGCGCCAGCTCCAACAGGAGGGGTTGGTCTCCGCCGGCGCACGGGGACGGCTTTCCGTACGCCACCTCGACTCCAAGGAGATCCGCGACATCTTCGCCGTCCGCGCGGCTCTCGAAGCGCTCGCGGTCCGCGAACTGGCGGAGAACCCCGACCGGGCCGAGCTGGTCGACACCCTCCGTCGGGCTCTGGAGGTGATGGACGCCGCCGGCGACGATCTTGAGGCGCGGATCGAGGCGGACCTCGATTTCCACCGTCACCTCAGCCGATTGACCGGCAACGAGACGCTCGTGCACTCGTGGTCGTCGCTCGAAGGGTCGATCCGGATGTCGATCATGTTCGCCGGACTCGACCGAGCGGTGGGAAACATGGACGTCGGCAAGCACAGCGCCATAGTCGACGCCATCGAGACGGGCGACGCGAATGAAGCTTCGACCGCAATCGAATCGCACATGCGCTGGGCGTCAGCCAATCTGATCGGCTGACCCCGACGTTCCACGCTGCGGTCTGGGCTTTCGCGCCCCGGACCGTCCACCACGATATTCACAAGGACTCGGTCAGAGATGTAACGGATTAACGTTGCTAACCGACGGAACTAGTGCGTACCAGGGACCGAGGTCGGCTCCGTGGGTCGCACATCTGACTGCCGCTCTGAGGAGACCTGAGATGAAATCCTTTTCCCTGATGTTGGCCACCGCTGCCGTCGCGATCGGCACCTCCGTTCTGGGTGCCGGGATCGCGCAGGCCGCGCCCGCTGTCGACCCTGTCCACAGTCTGATCTCCGCGGGCGTGCCTGCCCCGATCGCAGCCGCAGCCGCCACGGCGACGCCGGTCGCCGCCTCCGCCGAAGAAATCAATCTCGCCAACCCGACGGCGGGCAACCCAGGCCAGCGGGTCGATGCGCGTATCGACCACACCCGCAAGACGATCACCGTCATCCAGCGCGGGATCATCGAGAGGTCACAACTGACCGCGGCGTGGGTCAATCTCCGCACCGGCGCAACCGGCGTCACGGGCCTGCCCCAGTCGGTGCCGTCGCCCAACCCGCTGAACTACCCTGACCGCGTCGCCGTGCTACCCACGGGTGCCGGGCCGGTGGTCCTGGTCGTCTACGGCCCCACACCGTCGCAGACAGGTCTCATTCCCCAGCTCAACTACATCCTCCCGCGCGTCCGACTCATCCAGGTCTGATCCGCCTGACGAACGTAGAGGGCGACGTGATGCGAAGACAGAGGCGATAGCATCACTTAGTCTCTAAGTGATGCTATCGTCGGCTTGTGGCATCACCTGACGGGACCGCGGTCGCCTACGAAACGCTGCAGTGGCCGATCCCGGCCGACGCGGGTTACGGCCTGGCGGATCTGCGCGCCGCGCGACGCCAAGGCGGCGACTACCGGGCCGCGATACCGGCGGTCATCGCCGACCTCGAGATCGATCTGCCGGCGCACGTCCTGGCCGATGCCGACGAGGCCAGTCGCGAAGTCGCAAGGTTCGACGCCGAGCTGGGGACCGAGATCGCACCCTTTGCCTCGGTTCTGCTCCGATCGGAATCCGCGGCCAGCTCCACGATCGAGAACCTCACTGCATCCGCCCGCGCCATCGCTGAGGCCGAAGCACTCGGTACCACCGGGCGTCGAAACGCGGCCCTGATCGTCGGAAACACCGATGCGATGAAAGCAGCTGTTGCACTGGCAGATCAGATCGATGATGACGCGATCCTGGCCATGCACTCGGCGTTGATGAGGACCAGCGATCCCGACATGGCCGGCCGGTGGCGCACCGAGCAGGTGTGGATCGGAGGCGGAGCCTTTGGTCCCCGCGGCGCCGACTTCATCGCACCCCACCACGAACGGGTTGCGCCCGCCATCACCGACCTTCTGGCCTTCGCGCGGCGGGAGGACATCCCGACGCTGCCCCAAGTCGCTGTCGCCCACGCACAATTCGAGACAATTCACCCCTTCACCGATGGCAACGGCCGCACCGGTCGCGCCTTGGTGCAGGCGATGCTGCGCAACAAGCGGCTCACCCGCCAGATCACCGTTCCGGTCTCGGCGGGTCTGTTGACCAACACCGACGCCTACTTCGAGGCGCTCGGATCGTACCGAGAGGGGGACCCTGCCCCTATTGTCGAAAAATTCTCCTTCGCAGCAATTCTCGCGGTCATCAACGGCCGACACCTGGTCAGCGACCTCCGCGAGATACGCGCCCGATGGGATTCCCAGATCACGGCGCGCAGCGACTCCGCCGTCCACCGAGTCGCAGATCTGCTCATCAGACAACCGGTGTTCAACGCGGTGACCCTGCGGCGCGAACTCGGCATCACGACCGGCAACGCCCGCAGATACGTCGACCCACTCGTGACGGCCGGTGTCATCGTCGAGTTCACCGACCGCGCGCGAAATCGCGCCTGGCGGGCGCCGGAGGTGCTCGATGCTCTCGATGGATTCGCCGAACGCGCCGGCCGACGCCTTCTCGGGACATGAGCTGAAGCCCTGGCCCCTCTCCGTTGCGCTCCGCGGAGCGCGCTGACACGGCGATCGGCGTCAGTTGGCGTGGCGGATCTGATGCCAGGTCTCTTTGGCAATGAGGTAGATCTCTGAACTCATCCGGCGTACATCGCCCTCGAGCTGCAGATCATTCAAACTGCCACTCCCACCGAAAGAAGTGAAGAGACGCTGCACAGCGTAGGGGTCTCCTACGGCGATGGCCGCCCGGATCTCCCCGATCCGCCGGGCCCAGAAATTCTCACCTGCTGTCTCGAGCGCGAGTTCGAAGCCTTGTAACAACCCCAACAGATGCTCCGGGATGTCCACACCGTCCCCCGCGTCGCTCATCATGAGTGCGAAAGGCGCTCGGCAGAGAGGGGGTGGCGCACTCGCGAACGTGAAGAGCCGGTCGACATCACACGAGACTAGATCGTGGCTGCGGAGGGGACACGCAGAAATAGCGTGTGGCCAGAGTCGGGATCGACCCGGCGACCCTCCACTTCTTTGATAGACACAACATCAGTTGCCACTGGAAGCAGCAAGTCAGACCGATTCAGCGGCAACGCACTTGAGTGCGCACTCCTGCGACGGTGCTTGAACGCAGTTGCGGCGCCGAATCGTGTGTTGGCGGACTACCCCCGAGCGGCCACTGCCTGCTTGGCCGCCGCGAACAGGTGCTCCGCCGCGCGGTTCATCCTCTTCAACTACGCGGAGGTGACGTCCTGATGCGTGTAGGCAGCCTTGTTCTTTAGGTGCAGAAGCGTGTTCAGGTGAACTCGTTCGCCTTGGACATGCGGCCGGAAGTGACCGCGGAGTCGCAGTTGCGTTGTCCCGCCATCAGGGCCTACTCGCCGCCAGACGCAGCTGCGTGGTCAACCAGGCCCGTGTTCCCGCAACGGTCAGACCCTGCGCTGAAACATCCCGAAACAGCGGCTCACCAGCAACCGCCGCGGCGCGAAACTCGTTGTCGGTGTAATCGACAATGCGGCAGTCGTTGCCGGTCCACGCGGTAACCCGGCGGGCGAGTTCGGTTACCCTCCAATCCCACTCAACGTCCCCGAGATCAGCACCGCGTACCAGCAACAGGTCGATGTCGCTGTCGAGCTTCATGCGACCGGTCGCGGCCGACCCGAACACCGCGGCGTAACGCAGCGTGGCGCCCCACTCGCCCAGGTGCTGTTCGAGGCGGTTGAGGAACGTGGAGTTCAGACGCGAGAGCGCCACGATCGACTCGGCCGCGAGATGCTCGGTGTTGAGTCGGTAGGTGTTGGTCCTACCCACCCGGTCGTGCAACACCACCCCCTGCACGGCGAGACGCGCGAGGACCTTGCGGATACCTTCGCCCGACGCCGTGGTCAGAATTCGCTGAATCTGGCTGATCGTGAACATGACGTCCGCGCTTGCCAAGACTGTCAGCACGTCGCCGTCCAGCGTCGGTGTCACCGTGGCGAGCGGCTTGTTCAGCTGCATCATCAACCCCTCTTTCCAACTAAAGTTAGAGTGTTGCAACTATAGTTGCAATGGATCGACATGGCGAACCTAGAGATGGATCCTGGTAAACACGACGTATGCCGACGACCGATGATGTTCATCGACCCACGGATCTCTACGGACGTGTGTGTGCCCAGTACTCCGCGATCGACATCCTTACCATTGGCGGCATGAACCCGGGTGGAGAACCCGAAGAGGGGTGGTGGGTTCAGGTCTGGCGGAGGTCGGTATAGAGCCGACTTTGCACGAACTGGGCCTTCCGGCCGGAACCTACGATGTGACGGTGAGCGCAAACGGGCGCCGGGAGTCGTTCAAGCAGAACCGAAAGATCCTGGTCCAATTGCTACGTCGCCCGCAACGTGGGGTGAGGTGTTGAATTGCGCGTTCAGGCGTTTTCGGGGAGGAGCGAGCAGGCGGGCGTGAACCGCTGAACTGCAGTAATAGTGCGTGGCCAGAGTCGGGATCGAACCGACGACCTTCCGCTTTTCAGGCGGACGCTCGTACCGACTGAGCTACCTGGCCGTACGGCAAACATACCGACCGAAATCGGACTGCGTTGCCGCTTGCGATCTCTCCGAAGAAAGATCAAAGCGACCCTGACGGGACTCGAACCCGCGACCTCCGCCGTGACAGGGCGGCGCGCTAACCAACTGCGCCACAGGGCCTTGCTTGTACAACACGTGCTCCGGCGTATCTCGAGTTGTCACCTCGAACGCCGGGTCAGCGTACCCCCTACGGGATTCGAACCCGCGCTACCGCCTTGAAAGGGCGGCGTCCTAGGCCGCTAAACGAAGGGGGCCAGTATCTCCGTGGGGAGCTAGATGAGCTTAGGACATCCCCCGTTTATTTCTCAAATCAGCGCCCACACGGGCCCGGGGCCGCCTGGTTCGGCGACCCCGGAACCCCCTGTGATCAGGCGTGGACGACGACCGCGTCCTCCGGCGTGGCCGGCAGCTTGCCACTGCGAACCAGCAGCGCCGCGATGACGCCGCCGGCGGCGAAGATGCCTGCGGCCCATCCGAACGCCGTGGTGTAGCTGTGCACGGCGGCCAGCTGGCCGGTGTACTGCGGGTTCGACGCCAGCTGCGACGCATGGTCGGTCAGGTACGACGCAACGGCACTCGAGGCGATCGTGCTGAGCAACGCGGTACCGACGGATCCGCCGACCTGCTGCATCGTGTTGACCGTGGCCGAGGCGACACCGGCGTCCTCCGCGGAGACACCGGAGATGGCGCCCTGCATGGCCGGAGCCATCGACGAACCGATACCGAGGCCCATCACGATCAGGCCGGGCAGGATGTGCGCCGCGTAGGTGCTGGTCTCGGTGAGCTGCGTCAGGTAAAGCATTCCGGCGGCGGCGACGAGCATGCCGACCGTCATCAGCCAGCGGGGACCGAAGCGGGGCAACAGCACCGACGTCGACAGGGTCGCGGTGAGCACCAGGGCACCGATCATCGGCAGGAACGCGAGTCCGGTGCTGATGGGGCTGAAGCCGAGGTTCTGCTGCAAGTAGTAGGTGAGGAACAGGAAGATGCCGAACATCCCGATGCCGGCGATGAACACCACCAGGTACGAACCGCCGCGGGTGCGGTCGAGGACGATGCGCAGCGGCAGCAGGGCGTGTGCGGTGCGTGACTGCAGGTAGACGAATGTCGCGAGGAGCACGGCACCGGCGACCAGCCAGGTGATGGTGGCCCAGTCGGCCCAGCCGTTGGTCTCGGCGTTGGAGAAGCCGTAGACGATCGAGAAGAGCGCGGCCGAGACGGTCACGACGCCGGGCATGTCCAGGCGGGGCCGGACGGCGGCCTTCTGCTTGCCGATGAACAGCAGCGCGCCGACGAGGGCGATCGCGGCGATCGCCAGGTTCACGTAGAGGCACCAGCGCCAGTCGGCCCACTCGGTGAGCATTCCGCCGAGCAGCAGGCCGATGGCACCGCCACCGCCGGCGATGGCGCCGAAGATGCCGAACGCCTTACCGCGCTCCTTGGGGTCGACGAACGTGGTGGTCAGCAGCGACAGGGCGGCCGGTGCGAGCAACGCGCCGAAGACACCCTGGCCGGCGCGAGCGAACACCAGCATCTCGAAGTTCACCGCTGCGCCACCGACGGCGGACATGACGGCGAAGCCGACGAGGCCGACCATCAGCGTCATGCGCCGACCGAAGATGTCGGAGAGGCGACCGCCGAGAAGCAGCAGGCTGCCGAAGGCGAGTGCGTAGGCGGTGACGATCCACTGGCGGTCGGCGTTGTCGAAGCCGAGCGACGCCTGTGCGTGCGGCAGCGCGATGTTCACGATGGTCGCGTCGAGCACGACCATCAGCTGTGCGAGTGCGAGGACGCCGAGGATCACCCAGCGGAGGCGGTGGTGCCGGTCCCCCGCGCTTTCTCCGACGCCCTGCGGGTCGAGCTCTTTGCTCAATGTGGTCATGAGAGTCTCCGTGTTCTGAAATCTAGCGGAGGAACGACCTCCGGTTACGAAGATCACGGTAGCACTAAGTGGAGGTTTGAGCTCCAGTTGATAGGGTGTGAGGATGACCACTACCGATACGACTGCCGGAAAGGCCGCGATCCGGCCTCTGCGCGCAGACGCCGAACGGAACCGCCTGCGCATCATCGCCGCAGCTCGCGAGCTGTTCGCCGACCGCGGACTCGAGGTGACGCTCGACGACGTGGCCGCCCACGCAGGGGTCGGGGTCGGCACCGTCTACCGCCGTTTCGACAACCGCGACCAGCTGATCGAGGGCGTGTTCGTCGAGCATCTGCATGAGGTGGCGTCTCGTCTGACCATCGCCCTCGAGTCGCCGGACACGTGGAACGGCGTGGTCACGCTGTTCACGTACGTGGGTGAGTCGATGGCCGGCGACCGTGGACTGGCGTCGGTGATGATGCGCATCGACCACACCGCACCGGCCATCGAGACCGCCAAGCTCGCGATGACCTCGCTCATCGAACAGGTGCACCGACGCGGCGTCGACGAGGGCATACTCCGACCGGAGATCGAACGCACCGACTTCTTCGCGTTCTTCACCATGCTCTCGGCGATCGCCGACGTCACGCAGTCGACGGCGCCGGGCACGTGGCGTCGCTACCTCGAACTCATGCTCGACAGCATCCGGGCCGACGGACACCGACAGCCGCTGGCGACCCCGGCTCTCACCGACGCCCAGATCCGCCAGGCGCAGGCCGCGCGCTGCCAGACCCGCTGACACTGGAAACGCGACGCGGCCGTCGAGCCGTGTCGGTTGACGACACCGGCGTCTGTAAACTTCTCTGCGATGCCGCGGTCGATCCGTGAGCTCATGCCCCTATAGCTCAGTTGGTAGAGCTACGGACTTTTAATCCGCAGGTCGTAGGTTCGAGCCCTACTGGGGGCACCAGCGTCAGGACTCCGAACGCATCGCCGGCATCGGGTGGTCGGCATCGATGAGTTGCTGAGCGAGTTGGAAGACCGCGACGTTGCTGTCCTGGGAGAGTCTGCGCATCAGTTCCCACGCCTGCAGCGCGTCGATGTCGAAGCGCTCCATGATCATTCCCTTGGCCTGCCCAATGATGTCGCGGCTGGCCAGTGCGCTCGCGAACTGTTCCTCCCGTCGCGCGGCGTAGAGCGCCAGCGCTCCGTGCGTCGCGACCGCCAGGCCCACCTCCTCAGCCTCCTGTGTGAAGGCGTCGGGTTGGCTGCTGTGCACGCTGAGGGCGCCCATCGTGGCGTCGCTGCGGTAGAGCTGGAACGCCACGGTCGACCGGACCGGCGTCTCGGCCAACGCTGCGGAGATGTACTCCGGCCAACGGGCCTCGCTGCGGTAGTCGTCGACGCGAACGATGTGGTCGTTCCATGCGGTCGCCGCCCGAACACCGGGTCCGCCGACCGCCTCCTGCAGCTGGTCGATGCGAGCCGACACCTCGTCGGTCGGCGCCACGGTGGTGATCCCCCGCTTCGTCACCAGGGTGATCCCCGCCCAGTCGGCGCCGGGGATCTGTTCCACGGCTGCAGTCGTCACCGACGCGAGCAGTTCGGTCTCGTCGGCCGGCAACTGTTCGAAGAGTTCGCGAGCCTTGTCGGCCAAAGCGCTGAACCGGGTCGTGACGTCGTTGTTGTCGCTCAAGTTCTGCCTCCACGGGCGCGACATGCTCCGGTGCCGCGCGCTGAACGGGGTGCGCGTCTCGATGTCTCCGCACAGGGCGACCGGGACGCGGCAGCCGGTTGTTTCAGCCGCACACGAGGAGTTTATACAAGGGCGACAACAGCGGGGCGAGGTCTGCGAACGCCGATGACAGTGCCGCATCGACCTGCCCGACAACGCCGCGAGGGCCGCGGGTTCACGAGGGATCGACGTCCAGCCCGGCAAGTGATGCCCGCAGCCGCGGTTCAACAGCCTATGCGGGGTCGGCCAGGTGTTCGGCGCCGAAATCGCCCGTGGTGGGCCGACTTTGCGAACGGTCCTCGATACGGGTCACCAACGCTTCGCCGCCGGACGCGACATCGCTCGGCACCGTGGACCGGAAGCGTCGCTGATACTTGCTCGGCGAGATGCCGAGGCGCGCGACAAACGCCCGACGCAAGGCCTCGCTGCTTCCGTAGCCGGCGGCGGTCGCGGTCTCGGTGACCGACAGTCCCGCGTCGAGCTTGTCGCGGGCGAGCGCGAACCGGACCTGCGCCACGTACTCCGCCGGGGAACTCTCGAGTTCGGCGCGGAACAGTCGCGTGAGATGGCGCGCGCTGACACCGGCGTGCGCCGCCAACGACCGGACCGTGTGCGACTCGGTCGGATCGGCGCAGATGAGATCGGTGAGCTCACGGACGAGGTCGCTGCGCGGCACCGGACCGGTCAACGACGCGGAGAACTGCGACTGACCGCCGGCCCGCTGCATGTAGACCAACAGCGACTGGGCAACGCGTCGTGCGACATGGGGGCCGTGGTCCTCCTCCACCAGCGCCAGCGCGAGATCCATCCCCGCGGCCACGCCGGCCGAGCTGTAGACGTTGCCGTCACGGACGAAGATCGAGTCGGGCTCGACGTCCACGGCCGGGTACAGCCGGGCCAGGTTGTCGGTGAACTTCCAGTGCGTGGTCGCCCGCCGACCGTCGAGGACACCCAACGCCGCGAGCACGAACGCGCCACTGCACACCGACGCGAGTCGTCGGGTGCCCTTGGCGAGGCTCGCCGTGGCCGCCAACACCTCTGGGGTGACGAAGCGGCTCGGCGACATCTCGCTGCCCGGGATGATAACGGTGTCGCACCACCCGGCGTCGGCCGCCGCGGCCGACACCGACATCCGGGCGCCGATCGACGTCATGACGTCACTGCCGTCCGGCGACACCAACACCACGTCGTAATTGTCGACGGTCTGGTTGGCCTCGATGAACACCTCTGCGGGGCCCGCGAAATCCAGCAACTTGACGCCGTCGAAGACCAGGATGCCGATGCGCCGACGAGTCGCGGGGTCGGCTGGGAGATCGAGCAGCGTCATAGTTATGGAATTGTGCCTCCACAATCCTGTTCGCGCCACACATTGCTAGTTTGTTGCCATGGGACGCCCACGCCGCTTCGACGAGGACGCGCTGCTCGACGCCGCCGAGGACCTGTTCTGGTCGCGCGGCTTCGACGGCACGTCGGTCGAGGACGTCTCCGCGGCGACCGGTGTCGGCAACGGCAGCATCTACGCCGCCTACACCAACAAGATGGGCCTGTTCGTCGCGGTTCTCGACCGCTACTGCGATCGGCGCGCGGCGTTCGTGGAGACGACGCTCGACGCCACCTACGGTTCCGCGCAGCACGCGGTTCGCGTCTACTTCGACGCGGTGATCGCCGACTGCGGGTCGCATTCCGACCGCCGCGGGTGCCTGATGTTGAACACGCTGGCGCACATGGGCGATCGAGTGCCGACCGTGACCGGCATCATCAGCACCGCCACCCGACGCATGGAGACCGCCGTGGCGCATCGACTCCGCGGGCCCGAGTTCGACAGTCTCCCCGAAGCCGAGATCTCGGCCCTGAGTGCGCACGTCGTGATGGTGTCGCAGGGCCTGATCCAGCTCAGCAGGCTGGGTACAACTCCACCGCGCCTCGGTGAGATCGCGGCTGTCTCAGCCGATCTGCTGCCCACCGCCTGACCGTCACCTCCTAGTCCGCGTCGAACGTCGCACGGCGGGCGAACACCTCATCCATGTTGGCTTGAGCCCATTGCTTGACACCGCCGATGACCTGGTTCAACGACAGACCCAACTCGGTGAGCTCGTAGGACACCGTCACGGGCACGGTCGGCGTCACCGTTCGGGTGACCAGACCGTCACGTTCCAGCGAGCGCAATGTCTGCGTCAGCATCTTCTGGCTGACGCCGGCGATCAGGCGCGCCAGTTCGGAGTAGCGCATCGCCCGCGGTTCGCCGTCGCACCCGGGTCCGCCGCCACCGAGACCAGCCAGGACCAACACGACCCATTTGTCGGAGATCCGCTCCAGCAGATGGCGACTCGGACATCCGGCCAGGAATGCGTCATAGTCCACTTTGGCCTGCGCTCGCTTCTGGGCCGCCGTCGATGTCGCCATCGAAACCTCTTTTCTGGTCCGGAGAGTTACGCACTCACAGGTGCCTGCTTCCCGTTGGGATGCTACCCGGCGAGAATCGCAAGTGACAGACCACCAGAAACGAAAGGCACACGAATGAGCACGTCCTCACCCCTCCCCGGCGGAAGCTGGCCGTTGGGCGAGGTGACCGTCACCCGGTTCGGGTACGGCGCCATGCAACTCGCCGGCCCCGGGGTGATGGGACCACCCACCGACCCCGACGCGGCGATCTCCACCCTGCGCGAGGTCGTCGATCTGGGTATCACCCACATCGACACCGCAGACGCGTACGGACCGCGCATCACCAACGAACTGATCCGGACAGCGCTGCATCCCTACCCGGAATCCCTGCACATCGTGACGAAGGTCGGCGCGAGCCGGGACGAACACGGCGGATGGCCACCGGCGCGCGGGCGGGAGGATGTCCGCCGCGCGGTGCAGGACAACCTGGAGGTACTCGGCCTCGATGTCCTCGACGTGGTCAACCTTCGCCTCGGTGATGCCACCGGGCCGCAGGACGGTTCGCTACTCGAGCCGTTCGAGACGCTGGTCGAACTGCAGCAGCAGGGCCTCATCCGTCATCTGGGCGTGAGCAATGCGACGGCTACGCAGGTCGCCGAGGCCCGGTCCATCGCCCCCATCGTCTGCGTCCAGAACATGTACAACCTCGCCCATCGGCAGGACGACGATCTGATCGACGACCTCGCCGCCGCCGGCGTCGCCTACGTGCCGTTCTTTCCGCTCGGCGGGTTCAGCCCGCTGCAGTCCTCGGAACTCTCGGCCGTCGCCGATCGACTGGGGTCGACGTCGATGTCGGTGGCCCTGGCCTGGTTGCTCCAGAGGTCGCCGAACGTCCTGCTGATCCCGGGCACCTCGTCGTCGACGCATCTGCGCGAGAACGTGATCGGCGCAGGGCTGGTGCTGTCCGAAGACGATCTCGCCGCACTCGATCGGATCGGTCGACCGGTGGGCTGACCCGCTGACATGACGGAACCGACCGGTGCCGCGCGCGGGGTCGCGGGCACCGGTCGGTGGGGGGATGGGAAGGAGTGAGAGGTCAGCGTCCGCCGAGGAGCTGGGACGCTGCGTTGGTGAGCACGGTGCCCGTTTGGACCTGGGCGTTCGTGCCCGCCGATCCCAGCTGCGACTGCGCGTTGCTACCCGCGGTCCCCAGCTGCGACTGCGCGTTGCTACCCGCGGTCCCCAACTGCGACTGCGCGTTGCTACCCGCGGTCCCCAACTGCGACTGCGCGTTGCTACCGGCCGTGCCGAGCTGCGACGAGCCGTTGGTCAGGGCGGTGCCGAGTTGCTGCGACCCGTTCGACAATGCGGTTCCGAGCGGACCGGCCGAGGCCGGTCCTGCGGCGAGGACGGTGGCGAATGCGGCGGCGGCCACGACCGATCCGGCGAGGGTTCCGATGCGCTTCGCGAGTGCGATGTTGTTTGTCATGAGTGAGATAGAACACGGCGTTTCGCGGGTCCGGTAGTGCTTTGACCAGGGTTTTTGAAGTATGGGGCTGATCCCCCAGCCCCCTATCGAGGGTGCTCGGACAATCCCCGCACCCCCTACCCCGGCCCCCTATGGAGCCGATTCGACACCGGGAAGTCGGTATTCCTGTTTCGGTCGCCCGGTGCTGCCGTATCGCAGTTTCATCACCAGTTGCCCGTCGGCCACGAGCGATGCCAGGTAGCGGCGAGCGGTGGGTGGGGAGATGCCCACGACGGAGGAGAGTTCGTCGGCGAACATCGGTCGCGCCTGGTCGGCGAAGGCCCCGAGGATCGATTTCTCGGTCTGCGAGCTCTCGTCGCCGCGAGCCTGCGGGACGCGGTCGCCCCGCATGGTCGCCACGGCCGAATCCACTTGTGCCTGACCGAGAGTGGTGGTGTCGACGATGCGTCGGTACTGGGCGTAACCGGCAAGCCTGCGCGCCAGTTCGGTGTTCTCGAACGGCTTGATGAGGTACGCCAGCGCCCCGGCGGTGAAGGCGTGGCGGACGGCCGTCGCGCTCTCCTCTGCGGTGACAACAAAAGCGTCGCAACGCATCTCGCGGATCAGCTCGATTCCGGAGCCGTCGGGCAGATGGACGTCGACGAGCGCCAGATCGATGTCGGGATGGTCGACGAGGGCGGTGCGCGCCTCGGCGATGCCGCCGACCCGGGCCTCGGTGCGGAACCCGATCATCGCGTCGGCGATCGAGGCGTGGAGCGCTGCCACGCGGAAGTCATCGTCGACAACCAGCAGCGACAGCTCACTCCTGCTCATCGGACACCCCCCTCACGAAGCACCTGGGGGATCCGCGCGATCATGATCGCGCCGCCCAGCGGATTCTCGTCCCCGATGGTCTCACCCTTGTCGGCGCCAGCGGCCGAGCCGGGGTCGCCGATCGTCACATCGCCGCCGTGGCCCCGTGCCGATTGCCTCGACAACGCGAGGCCCATGCCGCGGCCACCGGGCACCGCGGAGTCGGCGTGCGTCGTCACGCCCTCGGTGAACACGTCGTCAGGGTCGGCGACGGTGATCCCGTCTCCCTCGCCGAAGGCGATCCCGTCTCCACTGCCGAAGGCGATCCCGTCTCCACTGTCGGCGACGGTCACGAGGAGATCTGCATCCTCCATGACGAGTTCCACTTCCACCACACGTGGTTCCCTGCCGCCGGTGCGTGCGGCGTCGATGGCGTTGTCGACCAGGTTGCCGACGATCGTGATCACGTCGACCGGCGACACCAACTCGCCGTCGACCCAGGTCTGCGGGCCGAGTGTGAGCACGACACCACTCTCCCTCGCGCCGGCCGCCTTCGCGTCGAGGAAGGCGTGCAGGTGGGGTTCGGCGACGTTGTCGAGGCCCGGGACCTCGATCGCGTAGCGACCGGTGCCGGTCACCTCGTCGAGGTAGTCCAGTGCCGCGGCGGCGTCGCCCTGTCGGATCAGGCCGGCGACCACGTGGATCCGGTTCGCCGACTCGTGTCGCTGAGCGCGCAACGCGTCACTGATGGCCTTGATGGAAGCGACCTCTCGGGTGAGTCCCTCGACGTCGGTGCGGTCGACCACCGAGACCACGATGCCGAGGTCGCGACCGTCCTGCCGGACCCGACGGGAGCTGACCAGCACGATCCGGTCACCGACGGCCGCGGCACGCGGGACCTCGACCGGGTCGTGGGCCACCTCGAGCACACGGGGCGTCAGACCGATGCTCTCGATTCGCTGCCCCACGTCGCCGGTCAGCGCCAGCAGGTCACGGGCACGGTCGTTGATGACCCGCACCACCCCGCCGGCGTCGACCGCGACGACGCCATCACCGATCGAGTGCAGCACCGCCTGCTGCTCACGGACGAGTTCGGTCAGCTGATCGGGCTCGAGCCCCAGCGTGAGCCGACGCCAGCGACGGGCCAGGGCGATGGACCCGATGATGCCGATCGCCAACGCCACCAACGCGATTGCCGAGGTCGTGAACAGATCGTCCCGGACGTCTCCGCCGATCTTCTCCGTCGAGATGCCGACGCTGACGAGTCCGACGATGGCGCCGGAACGGGCGAAGATCGGGACCTTCGCGCGCACCGACTCCCCGAGTGTCCCCCGGTCGGTGTTGACGTCCTCGTCGCCGGCGAGCGCCCGTGTGGGATCGGTGCTCAACGGCTTGCCGAGTTCGTCGGTCTCCGGGTGCGCCAACCGGATACCGCGGTCGTTGGCGATCACGACGAACAATGCCCCGGTGCGGGCGGCGACCGCACGTGCCTGGTTCTCCAACGGCCCGTCGGTCAACGAGGCGCCGGCCGGCGACACCGCGCCACCGGTCGACGAGTACCGGGCGACCTCGTCGCGCACCTGTTGATCGCTGGCCACCGACCGCGCGATCGCAAGCGCGCGCTGGGCGTACTCGTCACGCAGACGATCACCGGAACCGGCGATCAGGACACCGAATCCGACCGCGAGGCTGATCGCGATGACGACGATCTGCAGGACCAGGACCTGGGTGCGCAGCTTCATGGGTCGCCCGCGCAACACCTCACCGACCCGGGTCATCAGACCAGGGTAGGCACCCGTCGGATGACGGGTGCCCACCTTGGTGGAGATCGGAGAACCGGCGATCAGAGGGGGATCGAGCCTCAGAAGGGGCTCGCGCTCACAAAGGGATCTGACCGACGAGGACCCCGACGGCCAGCATCGTCAACGAGACGACCGCGGCACGCCACAGCACCTTCTTGTGATGGTCGGCCAACGACACCCCGGCGAGCGCGATCAGCAGCAGGATCGCGGGGACCAACGGGCTCTGCATGTGGAACGGCTGCCCGGTGATGGAGGCGCGAGCCACCTCGGAGGGGTCGATGCCGTACTTGCCCGCGGTCTCCGAGAGCACCGGCAGCACACCGAAGTAGAAGGCGTCGTTGGACATGAAGAACGTGAACGGGATCGACAGGACGCCGATGACGATGGCCATGTGCGGTCCGAGGAACTCGGGCAGGATCGAGGTCAGCCACTGTGCGATGTCCTCGACCATCCCGGTCCCGGACATGACGCCGGTGAGCACCGCGGCCGCGAGCACCATGGCGACCACGGCGACGATCGACGACGAGTGCCGCGTGATCGCGGCCTGCTGCTCGGCGACGCGGGGGAAGTTGATGACCAGCGCGATACCGGCGGCGATCATGAACAGCACCGGGATGGCGATGATGTCCATGCCGAGCACGGCGAGGAGTGCGACGGTCAGGCCGGCGTTGACCCACAACAGCTTCGGGCGCAGCGTCTCGCGGTTCTCGTCGAGCGCTCCCCCGGCGAAGCCGGAGTTCTTGGTGTCACCGGCGAAACCGGAGTTCGAAGAACCGGAGTCGGCCGGGGCGTCCTCGGTGTCGTCGGGTCCGTCGCCGGTGCCCATCGACGGGCGGGGCGGGACACCGTTGCCGGGTCCGTCGAGCACGGCGACCGAGGAGTCACCACCGGAACCCGAACGGGCGAGCACGGATTCGCGGATCTCGATCTTGCCGATGCGCCGACGCTCCATGATCCCGAGGTGGTAGCTGAACAGCAGGACAACGAGCAGACCGACCACGAGTGACGGGATCATCGGGACGAACACGTCTGACGGTGAGACGCCGAGCGCGGCAGCGGCGCGGGTGGTCGGGCCACCCCACGGGAGGATGTTCATCGTCCCGTTGGCCAGGCCGGCGACGACGGTGAGGACCACCGGGCTGACGCCGAGCTTGAGGTACAGCGGGAGCAGGGCGGAGGTCGTGATGATGAAGGTGGTCGAGCCGTCACCGTCGAGGGAGACGATCATCGCCAAGACCGCGGTTCCCAGAACGAGTTTCGCAGGATCGTCGCGGACCAGCTTGACCACGAGGCGCACGACCGGGTCGAAGAGTCCGACGTCGATCATGATGCCGAAGAACACGATCGCGAAGAACAGCATCGCCGCGGTCGGCGCGAGGTCCTTGATGCCGTCGGTGATCATGTCGCTGATACCCAGCCCGGCGCCGGCGAACAGACCGAACGCGACGGGCACCAGCATCAGTGCGACCACCGGTGTCGAGCGCTTGGTGATGATGAGGAACATGAACGTGGCCACCATCAGTAGGCCGAGAGCTACAAGCATGTTGGGTACCGCTTCCTTGCGAGGCATGCATTCGGGGCGAAGTGATCTTCGCTACATCTGGAGTCTCGGGGTCGCGTGGATCACAGTCACGGTTGAGCGCGTAAGACTCGTTTTGCGCGTTTTGCTCAGACTTTTGCTCGTGGCGCCGACCGGCGTCGCGACGTTTCCCCTCACCACCGTCGGCGGCAGTGCCATGCTGAACGGATGATGGATGTGGTCCGCCCCAAGATCGAGGGGTCCGTTGCCGTGGGCGAGGGTCGCCGGATCGGCTTCGCCGAGTTCGGTTCACCCCACGGACGTGCGGTTTTCTGGCTGCACGGCACGCCGGGCGCTCGTCGCCAGATCCCGCTCGAGGCACGCCGTTGGGCCGATGCGGAGAACATCCGGATCATCGGACTCGACCGTCCCGGCGTCGGCTCCTCGACGCCCTACCGGTACCCGTCGGTGCTCGGATTCGCCGACGACCTGCGCACCGTCGCCGACACCCTCGGCGTCGACCAGATGGCGGTGATCGGCCTCTCCGGGGGCGGGCCCTATGCCCTCGGCGTAGCCGCCGCGATGCCCGAGCGCGTCGTCGTGGCCGGGATCCTGGGAGGCGTCGCCCCGACCGTCGGCCCGGACGCCGTCTCCGGCGGAGCCATGGAACTCGGTCGTCACGCGGCGGGCATCCTGCAGGTCGCAGGCGCCCCCATCGGCCGGACGGTGAGTTCGTTCATCCGCGTCGCCCGCCCGATCGCGAGCCCGGCCATCGGGATCTACGGCCTGCTCTCCCCCAAGGCCGATCGTCAGTTGCTCGCGCGCCCGGAGTTCAAGGCGATGTTCCTCGACGACCTCCTGAACGGGGGTCGGCATCGGATGGAGGCGCCGTTCGCGGATGTGGTTGTGTTCTCCCGCGATTGGGGTTTCCGCGTCGGCGACGTCACCGTCCCGGTGCGCTGGTGGCACGGCGATCGCGACCACATCATCCCGCACCGCCACGGCGAGCACATGGTGGATCTGCTGCCCGACGCGACACTGTTCACCATGTCCGGCGACAGCCACCTCGGCGGTCTCGGAATGGCCACAGACATCCTCGCCGAGTTGATGTCGGTGTGGGACAACAGCGGTCGGTGAGGGCGCCCGCGTTCCTCCTGATCGCGGTACTGGCGCTGACGGCGTGCTCGACCTCTGGCGACGACCCCACACAGACCACGTCGTCGCCTGCGGGTGCGGTCGCCGGGGTCACACTGCCCCCGACCACCGGTGGCTTCGACTACCAACTCGGCGGGGCCTACCCGCCGGCTGCCGGCGTCACCGTCGTCGAGCGCGACAGCACCGCTGATCCGGCGCCCGGCGTCTACTCGGTCTGTTACATCAACGGCTTCCAGACGCAGCCCGGAGTCACGTGGCCCGACGAATTGCTCGTCCACCGCAGCGACGGTTCGCTCCTCGTCGACCCGGGATGGCCCGACGAGCATCTGATCGACCTGTCGACAGCGGACCACCGAGCGTCGGCAGCCGACCGCCACCAGGCGACCATCGACCTGTGCGCCCGAAAGGGGTTCCGGTCTGTCGAGTTCGACAACCTCGACTCGTATTCGCGGTCGCACGGGGCATTCGGTGTCGACGACGCCGGCGAATTCGCCCGGATGCTCACCGACCGGGCACATCGCGCCGGGATGGCGGTGGCCCAGAAGAACGCCACCGATCTTCTCGGACGCGGGCGCACCGAGATCGGGTTCGACTTCGCCGTGTCCGAGGAGTGCGACCGCTACGACGAGTGCGCGGAGTTCACGAATGCATATGGCGACCACGTCTACGACATCGAGTACACCGACGACCTGCGCGGCGGTTTCACCGATGTGTGCGAGCGGCCCGACACCCCGCGAATGACGATCCTTCGTGACCGCGATCTGGTGGCGCCGAACAACCCGGCCCACCGCTATGAGCACTGCTGACCACCCGCCAGTGCCCGGGGGTTTTCGGCACGGTCGGCGGAAAGTTCCGCGCGGTCAGCGAGCAATGGTGCACTGACCCAGCGCTGTGCTGCTTGGATGAGGCATGACCTTCAGATCGCACGCGCTGCGTAGATCGATCACGCTCCCGCTGCTGATCCTGACGATGCTGCTGGCCGTGATCGCGGGCTCCACCGCAGTGGCTTCGCGTGCCGACGCCGCACCGGCGTTCCCGACCGTCGAGCCGGGCGTCCTCACCGTCGGGACCGAAGGGACGTATTCGCCCTTCACCTACCACGACGACACCGGCAAGCTCACCGGCTTCGACGTCGACGTCATCACAGACATCGCCGATCGACTCGGTCTGAAGATCAAGTTCGTCGAGTCCCCCTTCGACAGCTTGTTCCCCGCGCTCGAGGCAGGTCGCTTCGACGTCATCGCGAATCAGATCTCCTACAGCGACGAGCGCGCCGCGAAGTACGACCTGTCCGACCCCTACGTCGAGTCAGCAGGCGTCATCGTCGCCAAGACCGACGACGATTCGATCAAGTCGGTCGCCGACCTCCGGGGCAAGACATCGGCACAGTCGCTGACGAGCAACTACGCCGAGATCGCCAAGGCTGCAGGCGCGAACGTCGTGTCGGTCGACGGTTTCACGACGGCCATCAACCTGCTCGATCAGGGCCGCGTACAGGCGACGGTCAACGACGAGTTGACCGTCAAGGACTACCTGCGAACCAGCAAGAACACGAGCCTTCACGTCGCGGCCACGACGCCGGACGTGAGCAGGCAGGTGTTCGCCGCTCGCAAGGGTTCGCAGATGATGCCGGCGATCAACGAGCAGATCACCGCTCTTCGCTCTGACGGCACCCTCGACAAGACCTACGCGAAGTACTTCAACGCAACTGCGTCATCGTCGTCGACGTGGGACGTGGTGCGCCGCAATCTGGTCCCCATGCTCAAGGCAGCGATCACAGGAACGATCCCGCTGACGGCGATCAGCTTCGTCATCGGCCTCGCCATCGCGCTCGGCGTGGCCATCGCACGGATGTCGAATCGGCGGGTCGTCAGCAGCATCGCCGCGCTGTACATCTCCATCATTCGCGGCACGCCGTTGCTGGTGCAGCTGTTCATCATCTTCTACGCACTGCCCGAGTTGAACATCGTGGTGAGTCCGTTCCCAGCCGCGGTCGTTGCATTCAGCCTCAACGTCGGTGGCTATGCGGCCGAGATCATCCGTGCCGCGATCGAGTCCATCAACAAGGGCCAGTGGGAGGCCGCGGCCACCATCGGCATGAACTACCGGACAACGCTGCGCCGCATCATCCTCCCGCAGGCGGCGCGGACTGCGGTGCCGCCGCTGTCGAACACGCTGATCTCACTGGTCAAGGACACGTCGTTGGCGTCGACGATCCTGGTTCTGGAGCTCTTCCGGCGTACTCAGGAGGCGGCGGCACCGACGTTCGACTACCTGCCCCTTTACGCCGCCGCCGCGGTGTACTACCTGGTGATCTGCCTGGTGTTGTCCTTCGGTCAATCCAATCTCGAGACCCGGCTCAGAAAGTTTGTGGCGACATGACCGAACCGAAGACCCTTCATGGCACCGACGTCGTCGAGGTCACCGGCCTGACGAAGTCGTTCGACGGTCCCAAAGGCGAGCCCATCCAGGTGCTGCGCGACAACGACTTCTCCGTCGCCCCCGGATCGGTCACCGTGATCATCGGTCCGTCCGGGTCGGGCAAGACCACGATGCTCCGGTCGCTCAACGCACTGGACATCCCCGACGCGGGCGTGATCCGCATCGGCGAGGTGAGTGTCGACTTCGCCGCCCTGGGGAAGCCGCGCAAGGGCCTCGGATCCGGACGCAAGCTCACCCGGGCCGACAACGCGCTGCTCGCGCGGTACCGACTGCAGAGCGGCATGGTGTTCCAGTCGCACAATCTCTTCCCCAACAAGACGGTGCTGCAGAACGTCACCGAGGGGCCGGTCATCGTGCAGAAACGCGACGCAGAGGAGGCCCGCGGTGATGCCCACGCGCTGCTCGAGCGGGTCGGGCTGGCCGCGCAGGCCGAGCAACTCCCCCATCAACTGTCCGGCGGTCAGCAGCAGCGCGTCGGCATCGCGCGCGCACTGGCGATGAAACCCACCGTGGTGCTGTTCGACGAGCCCACCTCCGCGCTCGACCCGGAACTGGTCGGTGACGTCCTCGGTGTCATCAAGGACCTCGCCGTCGAGGGCACGACGATGGTGATCGTCACCCACGAGATCCGGTTCGCCCAACAGGTCAGCAACCAGGTGCTGTTCATCGATGGCGGCGCCATCGTCGAGCGCGGAACCCCCGCCGATGTCATCGGGGCACCGCGCAACGAGCGCACCAAGACCTTCCTCAAGCGGATCCTCGACCCGGCATAGAACTCGACCAAGCGAGCGCTTGATCGCCTAGTGTGCGGGTCATGACTCCCCGCTTCGACACCGATGAGTTGACCGCTGCTTTCCAGGAATTCGAGCAGACCACCGAGCGGTGCGCCGCGGCCGGTGAATGGGACCCGTGGGCCGAGCAGTTCACCGCCGACGCCGATTACATCGAGCACGCGATGGGGACGATGAAGGGCCGCGAGCAGATCCGCCCGTGGATCAAGAAGACGATGGGCAGCTTCCCTGGTAACCACATGGTCGCGTTCCCGTCGCTGTGGCACGTCACCGATCCGGCCACGGCGCGCGTCATCTGCGAGATCGACAACCCGTTGCGCGACCCGGGCGACGGTTCGGTGATCACCGCGACGAACATCACCATCCTCACGTACGCCGGCGACGGCCTGTGGTCGTGCGAGGAGGACGTATACAACCCCATGAAATTCGGTCGCGCCGCCATGACCTGGTGTGTCCGGGCGAAGGAACTCGGAACCCTCACCGACGAGGCCCGGGCCTGGATGTCGACCACGGGTTCCTACTTCGCCTGAGCGTCGTTGGTATTCGTCACGACACCGTTGCGAAAAGTTGGGTCACCCAGGTCGGTCCCGTAGTCTTGATCCTTGATCACGCACGTTGTCGAAGGGGTTGAAGTACATGGCACGCGATCTCACCCAGCTCGAGCTCTTGCAGCAGCTGTCACCGGTTGCCGAGGAGAACGTGAATCGCCACCTGGCCGTGGCCAAGGACTGGAACCCGCACGACTACGTGCCGTGGGACGAGGGCAAGAACTTCGCCGCCCTCGGTGGCGTCGACTACTCCGACGACCAGTCCGAACTCGGTGACGTCGCCAAGGCGGCCATGATCACCAACCTGCTGACCGAGGACAACCTGCCCTCGTACCACCGGGAGATCGCCAACAACTTCTCCACCGACGACGCCTGGGGCCACTGGGTGGGCCGGTGGACCGCCGAGGAGAACCGCCACGGTCTCGCCATGCGCGACTATCTGGTGGTCACCCGAGGTGTCGACCCCGTCGCGCTCGAAGAGGCGCGGATGATCCACATGACCAACAGCTTCACCTCGGTCGGAGTCGGCGGCGACCGCGCCGACGAGGTCGAGGCCCACGGCGGCGAGCTCGGCCTGCTGCACACCGTCGCCTACGTGACGTTCCAGGAGCTCGCGACCCGCGTCTCGCACCGCAACACCGGCCGCGCCTGCAACGACCCCATCGCCGACAGGATGCTGCAGCGCATCGCGGCCGACGAGAACCTGCACATGATCTTCTACCGCAACATCGTCGCGGCGGCGATGGATCTCGCGCCGGATCAGACCATGCGCGCGGTCACCGACGTCATCTGCAACTTCCAGATGCCCGGCGCGGGCATGCCCAATTTCCGTCGCCACGGCGTGCTGATGGCCAAGCACGGCATCTACGACCTCCGTCAGCACCACGAAGAGGTCGTCCTGCCCATCCTGCGCAAGCTCAACGTCTTCGACCGCGACGACTTCGGCGCACAGGGCCAGGCCGACCAGGAGCGCCTCGGCGCCTTCGTCGAGAAGCTCGGCGAGGACACCCTCAAGTTCGAAGAGATGCGTGATCGCGCGTTGGCCCGTGAGGCCGCGAAGCGCGAGGCACGGGCTTCGTGAGGTCGTCCTGACCACGCTGATCGACACCCCGACCGCCGCACCGGAGACCTCCGACGCGGCGGTCTCGGCGTCGGTGCGTCCAGGATTGTCGATCGGTCCGTTCGATCTCCAGAGCCCGGTGGTGCTGGCGCCGATGGCCGGTGTCACCAACGTCGCGTTCCGCTCGCTGTGCCGCGAACTCGAGCTCGCGCGCACCGGCACCGTCTCGGGCCTCTACGTCTGCGAGATGGTGACCGCCCGAGCGCTCGTCGAGCGGCATCCGACCACGATGCACATGACGACGTTCGCCCCCGACGAGAACCCGCGGTCGATGCAGCTCTACACCGTCGATCCCGAGTACACCTACGCCGCGGCCAAGATGATCGTCGACGAGGACCTCGCCGACCACATCGACATGAACTTCGGTTGCCCGGTCCCCAAGGTCACCCGCAAAGGCGGCGGGTCCGCGATCCCGTACAAGCGCAAGCTGTTCCAGAACATCGTCGCCGCAGCGGTCCGTGCCGTCGAGGGCACGAACGTCCCGGTCACGGTGAAGTTCCGCATCGGTATCGACGACGAGCACCACACCCACCTCGACGCCGGTCGCATCGCGGCCGCCGAGGGCGTGAAAGCAGTTGCGCTGCACGCCCGTACCGCGTCGCAACGGTACTCCGGGCGCGCGGACTGGGACGAGATCTCCCGGCTCAAAGACCACGTGACCGACGTACCGGTGCTCGGCAACGGCGACATCTTCGAGGCGCCGGACGCCGTCGCGATGATGGAGCAGACCGGATGTGACGGCGTCGTCATCGGTCGCGGGTGCCTCGGTCGTCCGTGGCTGTTCGCCGAACTGAGCGCCGAACTCAACGGATTGCCCTGTCCCACACCGCCGAACCTCGGTGAGGTCGGCGAGATCATCGTCCGACACGGCCGCCTGCTCGCCGATCACCACGGCGAGGACAAGGGCATGCGGGAGATCCGCAAGCACGTCGCCTGGTACCTCCGCGGTTTCCCGGTCGGCTCCGACATACGTCGCGACCTCGCGCTCGTGACCACGGTGAACCAGCTGATCGATCTGGTCGGCACCCTGCCCGCCGACGCACCCTTCCCCCTCGACGGGCACGGTCCGCGTGGACGGCAGGGATCACCCGCCGCGGTCGCGCTCCCGCACGGGTGGCTCGACGATCCCGACGACGACGCGGTCCCCGCCGGCGCCGAGATCATGCACTCGGGCGGTTAGTGCAGCCCCGCCGGAAACCGCTCCCACTCGGTCATACCGCCTCCTGCCCGTACCATTGGCGAGACATTGACAGCGGAGGAGTTCGGTGAGCGACGACCACACTCCCGAATCCAAGGATTCGGGTGAACCTCCGCGTCCCCCCAGGGACAGCAACCGCCCGTCGGACGCGCGCCCGGACGGCTCCACGCCCGACAACATCCGCGACGACATACGACGCCGCCTCGACCGACCATCCGACGATGTCCTGCGGGAACCCGCCGGTCGCGTGGGGGTCCCGAGAGGACGCACCCAGCGTCTGACCGTCGCCGAGTTGCTCCGCCAGATGGAGCAGTCCGGACAGTCCTCGGCGGGCCGGCCCGCGGCCGGCTCCGCGGACTCGGGCGCCACACCGTCGGCGCCTGCGACACCTACCCCGCCCAGGTCACGGCCGTCCACCCCCCGTCCCGCCGACATCGACGACGACGCGACGCAGACGATCGCGCCGGTCCCGGCCGCTCCGGCGCCGTCGGACACCGACACCCGGGCGAGCGGTCACCGTCGCCGTCGCAACGCCGGCCCGGCCGTGCTGCCGCCCAGTGACGACCGGCTCGCCGAGGCCGCCAAACGCCAACACCGCCGCCACGCCGCGACCACTGCCGGTCGGGTCCTCGTCGCGGTGGGCTGCGTGCTGGCGCTCGTCGGCACCGGCACCGTGTGGGGTTACCTGCGTGCCACGAACGGCGAGTTCCGCACCATCGAGGCCGTCAACGCCAACGACAAGAACATCCGCAACAAGGACGCGCAGTACGGCGACCAGACCTATCTGATCGTCGGTACCGACACCCGCGTCGGCAAGAACGGCAAGGTCGGAGCGGGTACCACCGCCGACGCCGAGGGTGCCCGCTCGGACACCGTGATCCTGGTGAACATCCCGGCCAACCGCAGCCGCGTGGTCGCGGTGTCGTTCCCCCGAGACCTGCAGATCGACCGCCCGCAGTGCGCAGGCTGGGACAACAACACCGGCACCTACACGAGCGATGTGGTCCCCGCCGAGACCGGAGCGAAGCTCAACACCGCCTACGGCGACGGCGGCCCGAAGTGCGCCGTCGAGGTCATCCAGCAGCTGTCGGGTCTCAACATCAACCACTTCATCGCCATGGACTTCTTCGGCTTCGAGCAGGTCGTCAACAAGCTCGGTGGGGTGCAGGTGTGCTCCCCCACCCCGCTCTACGACTACGAACTCGGACAGATCCTGTCGAAGCCGGGTACGCAGAAGGTCACCGGAAAGCGTGCGCTGAACTATGTGCGTGCGCGCACCGTCGACACCGAGGGCAACGGTGACTACGGCCGCATCAAACGCCAGCAGCTGTTCCTGTCGTCGCTGCTCCGCGGAATGCTGTCGGGCCAGGTGCTGTCCAACCCGGTCAAGCTCAACGGCATCATCAACACGTTCATCAAGAACAGCTTCGTCGACCAGGTGAACACGCAGGACCTGATCAACCTCGGGCAGTCGCTGCAGGGTCTGCAGGCCGGTCGCGTCACCTTCCTCACGACGCCGACGTCGGGTACGACGACCGACGGGTCGAACAACGAGATCCCGCGCACCGAGGACATCAACGCGATCTTCGACGCGATCATCAACGACGAGCAGCTGCCCGGCGAGCAGAAGGCCGCCGCTCCCAAGTCGTCCTCGCCGTCGTCGTCCTCCAGCTCGAGCAGTGCGACCGCACCCACGTCCACCACTCCCGAGGCCCCGACGCAGGCGACCGCATCGGCTGCGTCCCCGGGCAATGTCGGGGTGCGGGTGCTTAACGGCACCGGAACCCCCGGCCTCGCATCGCGGGTGTCCGACAGCCTGTCGCAACTCGGCTTCGACGTCCGCGGTGTCGCCGACGCGTCAGAGAACCAGACCGCCACGGTCGTGCGCTACGGACCGGGTCAGCAGGCCGCCGCGGCGACCGTCGCGTCAATGATCACCGGAGCGGTCATCCAGCCCGACCGCACGGTCAAGTCCGGCGTCGAGGTGCTCCTCGGCAGCGACTACCCGGGCGAGTTGCGGCCGGTTCCCGACGCGGGAACGCGGCTGACGGTGACCGAGAATCCCCAGTCGTCCGAGGCGATCGACCTGCCCAGCGACCTCAGCGTCACCAACGGGGCGGACACCTCCTGTAGCGGCTGATCGGGCTGCGGATGGGTCGGATCGCAGGTATCCGCACCCCGTTCACCACGCGTTCACCGGGATAGAACCGTTCGCTTCGCCGTCACCAGTACCCTTGGCACATGCGTACCGCGTACCACGAGCAGATGGCTGACCTGAACCGCATCCTGGGACACATGTCCCAGCTTGCCGGTGTCGCCATGGAGCGCTCCACACAGGCACTTCTCCAGGCCGACCTCGCCGTAGCCGAGGGCGTCATATCCGATCACGAGCAGATCGTCCGTCTCTCGGCGCAGGCCGAGGAGCAGGCATTCGCCCTTCTCGCGTTGCAGGCACCGGTCGCCGGCGACCTCCGCGCGATCGTCAGCGGCTTCCAGATCGTCGCCGACGTCGACCGGATGGGTGCGCTCGCGCTGCACGTCTCCAAGGTCGCCCGTCGCCGGCACCCGGCCAAGGCGCTGCCCGAGGAGGTCAACGGCTACTTCGCCGAGATGGGTCGTCTCGCCGTGGCACTGGCGATGAACGCCCGCGAGGTTCTCAACAGCCAGGACCCGTCCGACGCCCTCCGACTGCAGGCCGACGACGACGCGATGGACGACCTGCACCGGCACCTGTTCACCGTCCTGATGGACCGTGAGTGGCGCCACGGCGTCGCCGCGGCCGTCGACGTCACACTGTTGGGCCGGTACTACGAGCGCTTCGCCGACCACGCCGTCCTCATCGGTCGGCGCGTGGTGTTCCAGTCCACCGGCAAGACCCCCGAGCAGTTCCTCGAGGGGCAGCAGCAGGCCCAGGCCTGATCTGCCCGCCAGGGCCTCACACGAACGAACACAAAGCCCCGGTCCTCCTGGAGGACCGGGGCTTTGTGTTCGTTGCGGGTCTAGCCGAAGCGGCCGGAGATGTAGTCTTCCGTGGCGCGCTGCTCGGGGTTGGAGAACATCGTCTCGGTGTCGTTGACCTCGATGAGCTGGCCCGGCTTGCCCGTAGCGGCAAGGTTGAAGAACGCCGTCTGGTCACTCACGCGTGCAGCCTGCTGCATGTTGTGGGTGACGATGACGATCGTGTAGTCCTTCTTGAGCTCGGTGATCAGGTCCTCGATGGCCAGGGTCGAGATCGGATCGAGCGCCGAACACGGCTCGTCCATGAGCAGGACCTCGGGTGAGACCGCGATCGCGCGGGCGATGCACAGCCGCTGCTGCTGTCCACCGGACAGGCCGCCACCGGGCTTGCCCAGACGGTCCTTGACCTCTTCCCAGAGGTTCGCGCCACGCAGGCTGCGCTCGGCGACCTCGTCGAGCTCCTTCTTGTTGCGCAGCCCCTGCAGCTTCAGGCCGGCCACGACGTTGTCGCGGATCGACATGGTGGGGAACGGGTTCGGGCGCTGGAACACCATGCCGATGGTGGAGCGGACGCTCACCGGGTCGACGGCGCGGCCGTAGATGTCCTCACCGTCGAGCAGCACCTTGCCCTCCACACGGGCACCGGGGGTGACCTCGTGCATGCGGTTCAGCGTGCGCAGGACCGTCGACTTGCCGCAGCCCGACGGGCCGATGAAGGCGGTGATGGAGCGCGGCGGGACATCAAGGCTGACGTCCTTCACGGCGTGGAACGCGCTGTAGTAGATGTTCAGGTCTTTGAGGTCGAGACGCTTTGCCATGGTGTCGCTTTCGTTCGAGTCGTTCGAATGTCTGTGGGGCCGATAGGCCGTCGGAGAGGCGTCAGGCCTTCTTGGGGGCGAACAGGCGGGACACGAGCTTGGCGCCGAAGTAGATCACCGCGACGATGAGCACGAGGGTCAACGCCGCGCCCCAGACCTTGTCGAGAGCGTCGGGACCGTTGTTGTACTGCTGCACCATCATCAGGGGGAGCGACTGCTGGTTGCCCTCGAACGGGTTGTTGTTGACCGCTCGGGTGGAGCCCACCAGGATCAACACCGGCGCGGACTCACCCATGACTCTCGCAACCGAGAGCATCACACCCGTCACGATTCCCGAGAGCGCCGTCGGCAGGACGATGCTGACGATGGTGCGCCACTTGGGCACACCCAGCGCGTAGGACGCCTCGCGCAGATCCTGCGGGACGATCTTGAGCATCTCCTCCGTGGAGCGCACCACGATCGGGATCATCAGCAACACCAGGGCCAGCGCCACGACGAAACCGGAACGCGGCAGGCCGAGGGTGGTGCGCCACACGGCGTAGATGAACAGCGCGGCGACGATCGACGGGACACCGGAGAGGATGTCGACCATGAAGGTGGTGAATCGCGCCAGCAGCGACTTGTTGCCGTATTCGACGAGGTAGATGGCGACGAAGATGCCCACCGGGATCGAGATGACCGCCGCGAGCAGCGTCTGCTGGAGGGTGCCGACGATCGCGTTGAACGCGCCGCCGTGCAGCTCGTCGAACTGCCACCAGTCGGCGGACAGGATCGGGCTGATGCCCCGGACGACGAGGGTGACGAGCAACCAGACCAGCGGCGCGAGCGCGATCAGCAGCGCCGCCGAGACGAGCACGAGGGCGGTCCGGTCGGTGACCTTACGTCGGCCGTTGACCTTGGTGAAGCCGGATGCGTCCCGCTTCACCGGGCCCAGGCTGGGGCTCTCGAGGGTGGCAGTCATGACTTCGCCTTTCCGGCGACGACCGAGCGGGCCGCGGCATTGACGATGAAGGTCAGTACGAACAGGGTCAGGCCGGCGGAGATGTAGGCGCCGGTCTTGATCGGCGAGTCGAACTCGGCGGCGTTGTTGGCGATCTTGGTCGCGAACGTCTCACCGCTCTCCATCAGGTTGAAGTCCAGCGGACCCGCAGTGGAAATGATGAGCAGCAGCGCCATCGTCTCGCCGAGGGCGCGGCCCAGGCCGAGCATCGAGCCGCTGATGTAGCCGGAGAAACCGAAGGGCAGCACCGAGACCCGGACGACCTCCCACTTGGTCGCGCCGAGGGCGAGTGCGGCCTCGCGCTGCGCGGTGGGGGTCTGCACGAAGACCTCGCGGGTGACCGCGGTGATGATCGGCAGGATCATTACGGCGAGGACGATTCCCGCGGTGAGCAGGGTGCCACCAGTGGAGAGGTTGGCGATCTGCGTCGGTTCCTGGAAGAACGGCAGGAACGAGAGGTTGTCGACCAGCCACTGGTCCAGGGGCACGAGCGCCGGCCCGAGAACCAGGATGCCCCAGAGGCCGTAGACGATCGAGGGCACTGCGGCGAGCAGATCGACCAGGTAGGTGATCGGT
Source organism: Williamsia phyllosphaerae (assembly GCF_014635305.1). Classification (NCBI taxonomy): domain Bacteria; kingdom Bacillati; phylum Actinomycetota; class Actinomycetes; order Mycobacteriales; family Nocardiaceae; genus Williamsia; species Williamsia phyllosphaerae. The sequence continues at coordinate 940,304 of NZ_BMCS01000002.1, forward strand.
CCGATGAGGCGCCTCGGCGCGTACTGGGTGAGGAAGATCGAGATCCCGAGCGCGATGGGCATGGCGAGGACCAGCGCGATCACCGACACGACCAGTGTCGCGTAGAAGAGGTTGGCGATACCGAACTGGAGTTCGTCACCCGAGGTGACCCAGTCACCGGTGTAGGTGAAGAAGTTCTCGGAGTTCTTCAGCAGCGCCGGAACGGCCTGGATGACCAGGAAGATCGCGATCAACGCGATCAGGACCGAGATGACGATGCCCGAGCCGACCGACAGGGTCCGGAAGATGCGGTCGCCGAGTCGGATGACCGACCCCTTGCCCGCGGCGTCGGGCTTGTCGGCGCTGTCCCCGGTCGGGGCGGGGCCGGGTGCGACGCCGGCCATCGGGTCCGGGCCGCTGATCGATGACGTCATGGATCCTTCTGAGTCAGCCGTCTGGCCGGCGCGCAAGTTGCCACCGTGCACTTCGGTCATGAGCAATGTCCCCCAAGTCTCTCAACTGCGTCCGCGGGGCCGCAATGTGTGCGGCCCCGCGGGCGTCAGATGTCGTTCTCGATCTGGCCCGGAAGTCCGGGTCAGCTCAGTGCGTCGACGGTTCCCTGCAGGGTCGTCTTGTAGCTCTCCGGCAGGGCGACGTAGCCCTCGTCGGCCAGGCCTTCCTGGCCGCTGTTCAGGATGGTCGTGAAGGCGGACTTCAGGACCGCGCCCTTGTTGCCGGTGTAGCCCTTGGAGCACACGATCTCGTAGGTCGTGAGCAGCAGCGGGTACGCGCCGGCGGTGTTGGTGGCGAAGAGCTTGTCGGTGTCGACCTGCAGATCCTTCGAGCCGGGGGTCTTGAACGACACGTTCTCCAGCGCCTTGCCCGCGGTCTCCGAGGTCAGCTCGGTTGCGCCCGAACCGAAGTCGACCTTCGACAGGCTGAGCTTGTTCTGCTCGGCGAAGCCCCACTCGACGTAGGTGATCGAGCCGGGGGTCTTCTTCACGGTGTCACCGACGCCGGTCGACTTCGAGGCGGCCGAGCCACCCTGGCCCTTGAACGCCTTGTCGTGCTCGTACGGCCAGTCCGCCTTGGCGGTGTCCTGCAGGAAGCGCTGGAAGTTGTCGGTGGTGCCCGAGCTGTCGCTGCGGTGGACCGGGACGATCTTCTCCGACGGCAGGGTCTTGCCCTGGTTCAGCGCAGCGATGGCCGGGTCGTTCCAGGTGGTGATCTTCGAGTCGAAGATCTTGGCGAGAACGCTGGGGTTGAGGACCAGGTCGTCGACGCCGTCGAGGTTGTAGGCGATGGCGACCGGGCCCGCGACGAGCGGGATGTGCCATGCGTCGTTGCCCGCGCAGCGGGTCTTGGCGGTGGCGGCCTCGTCGGTCTTGAGCGCCGAGTCCGAGCCGGCGAAGTCGACGTCGCTGCTCAGGAACTTCTTGACGCCGTCGCCCGAGCCGCTACCGGTGTAGTTGAGGACGATGCCACCGTTGCTGGCGAGAACGTCCTGGAACTTCTCCACGGCCTTCTGCTGGGCGGTGGAACCCTCGCCGCTGACGGCCTGGCCGCTGAAGCTGTTGTCGCTGCTGGCGTCGCCGGAATCGCTTCCGCCACCGCCGCTGCAGGCCGACAAGGTGAGTGCGGCCGCGACCACGATGCTCGCGGCGACTCCGCCGCTGCGGGCAGCCGAGCTCAGGTTGAGTTTCACGCCAAGGTCCTCCGTTGTGTGCTGGTGCTTGCTCTTGGAGTGAAAGTTAGGGCGCGGTGGTGGACGGACCGCCGACTGAAGGTGAACGAGCGGTGAATAGATCGGCGATCAACGTGGTCGGTCGGCCAACACCCGGCACACACCATTGGTCCAGGTGAGGACCGTTTACAGAGGCAACGAAATCGGGTGAGCAAGGACACACCCGCGGCCGACCGGGAACGCGCGGGTTCCCGGTCTCTCAGCCGTAGGCGACGTCGATGGAGTGCTGTGTGAAGCCGAGCCGCGCGTAGGTGTGCAGCGCGGCGGCGTTGTCGCCCTCGACGTACAACTCGACCTCACCGAGGCCGGTGTCCTCGAGGTACCGGATACCCGCGAGGGTCAGGATCCGCCCGAGGCCGCGACCCTGCGTGCCGGTGTCGACGCCGACGATGTAGACCTCGCCCAGTGCCGGCTCGTCGTCCCCATCCGGGTTCGTCACCGCGGGGTGCACCTTCGTCCAGTGGAAGCCCAGCAGTGTTTTCGGGTCGGTGCGGTCGAAGACCAGGAACAAGCCCTCGGGGTCGAACCAGTCTGACCCCGTTCGCGCGGTGATCTCGTCTTTTCCCCAGCCACCCTGCTCGGGATGCCAGTCGAACGCGGCGTTGTTCACTCGGAGGATCTCGGCGTCGTCGCCACTGCCCTCGTATGTCCGCAACACCAGGTCGTCGGGGATGTCCAACGGCGGCAACGGGTTGTCGGGATCGCCGAGGGGACGGCGCAGTGAGAGGAGCTCGCGCAGGGCGATGAGGTCCAGCGTCGCGGCCAGCGCCTTCGCGCCGGGCAGGTCGCCGTGCGCCCAGATGCGCGCGGGGTCGGGGGCGGTGTCGAACGCGGATCGGACGAGCGCGAGGCCGTGGCCGCGGCGTCGGTGATCGGGATCGACGGCCGCCTCGATCATCGGTGGCTCGTCGTCGCGCCCCGGGGTGATGTTGGCGTAGCCGGCCAGCGAGCCGTCGTCGGGCGAGCGCCGCACGAGATGGGTGACACCGCCGGAATCGATTGCCGCGCGGGCCTGTTCGGACAAACCGTCCACGCCGTCGATTCTGGCGACACGGGCGACGAGATCACGGGCCGCCGATGCGGTCGAGGGATCGAGGTCGTCGAGAATCTCGACGTCCGACCCGGCGGACTCAGTTGCCATTGCTGATCGGGCTCAGGACGGTGTCGTCGAAATCGGTGTCGGTCGACTCGTCGTCGGGGTCCGGCTCGTCCGGGGTCGGGCCCTCGGGGGACTCGCCGCGACCGCGGCTCGGGCGGACCGCCTTGTAACCGACGTTGCGGACGGTGCCGATGAGCGCCTCGTGCTCGGGGCCCAGCTTCGCGCGCAGGCGTCGGACGTGGACGTCGACCGTGCGGGTGCCACCGAAGAAGTCGTACCCCCACACCTCCTGCAGCAGCTGTGCGCGGGTGAAGACCCGACCGGCGTTCTGCGCCAGGTACTTCAGGAGCTCGAACTCCTTGTAGGTGAGGTCGAGGGGACGACCACGCAACCGCGCGGTGTAAGTGCCCTCGTCGATGACCAGGTCACCCAGGGAGACCTTGCCGCTCGACTCCTCGGCGGCCACTCCCCTGGTGCGCACCACCAGCAGACGCAGACGGGTGTCGAGTTCGGCCGGGCCGGTGTTCGGCAGCAGGAACTCGTCGAGCCCCCACTCCGCGTTGACCGCGACCAACCCGCCCTCGGTGAGGACGGCGACCACCGGCACCGACGACCCGGTGCTGCCGAGCAGCCGGCACAGGCCACGGGCGGCGGCCAGATCGGTCCGGGCATCGACGATAGCCACATCGGCGTTGCCCGCCTCCATGAGCGAAGACACCTCGGTGGGAACGACGCGAACTGTGTGAGCCAGCAGTGACAACGACGGCAAGACGGACTCAGGGGTGGGATCGGCTGTCAGTAACAAGAGATCCACAAACCACTCCGATCTCAGTTGATCGCCATATGTACTCAGATTTACCAACGTGTGTGAGACAGGTGTCAGAATAACCGCAATATCGCTCCAGCCTGTTACCAGCCGTTGATGCGGCACTGTCGAACGGAGGGTTTTCGAGTGCGCAGAACCCTCACGCTCCTCGCCCTGGGGCTTGTCGTCGTGGTCGTCGCGCTACTCGGAATCGACACCGGGTTCGCGATCAATGCCGAGCGCAGCTTCGCGCGCGCATTCGTGCACCCGACGAATGGCAATCGCGGGCTCCCCTTCGAACCCGAGGTCACGATCTCGGGCTTCCCCGCATTCCGCTCGGTGTCCGACGGTCGATACTCGTCCATCGGCATCACGGCGCGTGCCGTGCCCGTTTACCGCGGCGGCACCTGCACCGTCGGGGACCCTTGCCATGCCGATCTGCGTACTCGACTCCGCGACGTTCGCGTCGACAGGGCGTCGATCACGAACCCGTTCCCCCAGGGCGCCGTGTTCATGGAGGTCGGATCCGCCACGGCGTCGACGACGCTCGACTCCGTCGCGATGGGGCGCCTGCTCGAGATCGACGACCTCACGGTGAACACGCCCGCTCCCGAGGGCAGAGCAGGCGGTGGCGGTCCCCAGGACGGATTGCTCAGCCGGACATCGGGCGTGCTGCTCACGGGCAGCGTGTCGCCCAGGCCCGGACGACCCGACGTGAAGGTGAGCGTGACCGTCGATCTCTCGGCGGTCGGGGGTGCGCTCCGCCTCGTTGCCACCGACTTCTACGACGGACCCGAGGAGCACTCCGAGACGACGGTCGCCGAGGCGGACAGGCGAGCCGTGCTCGACCGGTTCTCCGCGACCATCGCCGACCTCCCGATGGCGTGGGGCGCGACGGCAACGTCCGCCCGGAGCAGCGGCAGCGACATCATGATCGAGGGCACACCGCGAACCCAGACCTGGGACCCCGGACTCTTCCTGACCGCGCAGGACACCGAGATCTACATGATGTACACCTGCCTCTCCGATGGCCAGCTGCACCGACCACCATGCTGAGCCGCCGGTCAGATGCCCGCGCGGCCTTTGTTACCCTCGACCCCATGCTGACGCGCCGTGAGCTCTTGCTCACCCGCCGCCGGGCGATCGACTTCTGTCGTTTCGCCACCTGCTGCTGTCGCTAGTCGGGTCTCTCGCGGTATCACCGCCACCCGGCCACATCCGTTCCATCCGCGGCGTATCTCGCTGCGCGCATCCCACCGAACAATTCTTCGGGCAAACATCACGTACGTCCCTACGAAAGGAACACCATGGCTCGCTCCGATGTCCTGGTCAGCGCCGACTGGGCTGAGCAGAACCTGAACACCGACAAGGTCGTGCTCGTCGAGGTCGACGAGGACACCACCGCCTACGACGGCGGCCACATCGCCGGCGCGATCAAGCTCGACTGGAAGGCCGACCTGCAGGACCAGGTCCGTCGCGACTTCCTCAACCAGGAGCAGTTCTCCGATCTTCTGTCGGCACGCGGCGTCGCCAACGACGACACCGTGATCCTCTACGGCGGCAACAACAACTGGTTCGCCGCGTACGCCTACTGGTACTTCAAGCTGTACGGCCACAAGGACGTCCGCCTGCTCGACGGTGGACGCAAGAAGTGGGAGCTCGACGGCCGCCCGCTGTCGACCGACGCCGTGTCGCGCCAGGCCACCTCGTACAAGGCGGAGGCCCCCGACCTGTCGATCCGCGCGTTCCGCGACGAGGTCATCGACGCCATCGGTACCAAGAACCTGCTCGACATCCGTTCGCCCGACGAGTACTCGGGCAAGATCCTGGCGCCTGCGCACCTCCCGCAGGAGCAGAGCCAGCGTCCCGGCCACATCCCCGGCGCGGTCAACGTGCCGTGGAGCAAGGCCGCGAACGAGGACGGCACCTTCAAGTCCGACGAAGAGCTCAAGGAGCTCTACGACGGTGTCGGTATCGACCCCGCCAAGGGCACCATCGCCTACTGCCGCATCGGCGAGCGCTCGTCGCACAGCTGGTTCGCACTGACCCAGCTGCTCGGCTACGACAACGTCAAGAACTACGACGGCAGCTGGACCGAATACGGCTCTCTGGTCGGCGCCCCCATCGAGCTCGGAGAATAGACATGTGTGCAGCACCGAAACAGGGGCAGAAACTGCCCGCCGGAGTCGACGTCGAGAAGGAGACCGTCCTGACCGGTCAGGTTCTCGACGCTGACGGATCGCCCGTGGCGGGCGCGTTCGTCCGCCTGCTCGACGGGACCCGCGAGTTCACCGCCGAGGTCGTCGCGAGCGGAACCGGCGACTTCCGGTTCTTCGCGGCGCCCGGCACGTGGACCATCCGCGCGCTCTCGTCGCGGGGCAACGGTGAGACCACCGTGACCCCGGACGGAACCGGCGTGTTCGAACACGACGTGACGGTCGCCCCGGCCTGACCCACGTCATCTCGACAACGAGTCGCCCTCATCGCATCGCGGTGGGGGCGACTCGTTTCTTCGTGTGTGACTACCGCGGGTCGACGAATGTGTAGAGCGCGGTGAACCTGCCCGCCCGGACGTGTGCGACGTCCATCCCGCTCACCACCGCGGGCGCGCCCGCAGGCCCCAGCGCCCAGGAGATCCTGCCGAGGTCGTCGATGACGGCGGGCTCGACGCTGACGGTGAACGTCAGCCCCGGTGCGTCGAGCTGCAGCGTTCGGATCTTCGCGTCGATCGCGTCGTGCCCGGACACCGATCCCTCGGCGTCGTAGAAGTCCGCGTCGGGGTCGTAGAGAGCCTCGATCAGCTCGCGCCGGGCGGAGTCGTCAGTGGTGTTGAACACCTCGAGGACGTTGCGGCGCATGACATCTGCGATTGCATCGGACGGATTCGCGCTGGTGGGATTCGTCACGGGAACCTCTATGGTGATGATCGGAGGGCGATCGTCGCCCGGATGATCGGTGACCCGAAAGTACATGACATGTCACGTAAAGGCCAGCCGCGGGGCACCCCGTGGCTGACGCCTGCGCAGCAGCAGACGTGGCGCTCGTACATGGGGCTCTCATTGCAGATGACCTACGAGATGAACCGCCAGCTCTCCGAGGACGCCGATCTCTCCCTCGCCGACTACTCGGTGCTCGTCGCCCTGGCCGACAGCGAGGACGGACGACGCGGGCTCACCGAACTAGCGACCGAGATCGGATGGGAACGCAGTCGGCTGTCGCATCACCTGAAGCGGATGTGCAGCCGCGGGCTGACCGAGCGACATCCGTCGCGAACCGACGGTCGGGCCACCGATGCGACTCTGACGTCGGCCGGCCGCGTCGCCCTGGAGTCCGCGTCCGCCGGTCACGTGGACCTGGTGCAGCGCCTGTTCTTCGCGCCCCTCGACGAGACGGACGTCGTGTCACTCGGCGAGGTTCTCGACCGGCTGCGGACACACGTGCGCGACGCGGGCACCCTGTGACCCCTCGATGAGTACCGGCGTGACGCGGTCTCGACGTTTCGTCGTAGAATCGGGGACGTGGTCATCTTCTTCGAAGTCCTGCTGGTCATTGCGACGCTCGCGATCGTCTGGTTCGGCCTGTACACGCTGTACCGGTTGATCAACGACGAGTCGTGATCCGCACCCCCGCTGCGCTCACACCCCACGGGGACACACATGCCGACCGATGACGAGTCCGGCGCGGAACCGACGCCGCCCGTCATCGCGGGCAATGACGCGATCGCGGCCGCCGAGGAGCGCGCCGCGCACACCGCCGACGCCAACATCCCGAATCTCGCCGGGCTCCCGTTGCCCGACGACACCGCCAACCTACGCCAGGGCCCGGATCTGCATCCGGGTCTCCTCGGCCTTCTGCCCCTGGTCGGTGTCTGGCGCGGTCTGGGCGAGGGTAACGACCCGGCTTCGGGCGCCTACCACTTCGGGCAGCAGATCGTCATCAGTCACGACGGACAGAACTACCTGAGCTGGGAGTCGCGCTCCTGGGTGATCGACGACGACGCCCAGTACGTCGGCCCCAGCCTGCGCGAGTCGGGATTCTGGCGGATCAGCGGTCCCGACAGCGACGAGACGATCGAGTTCCTCCTGACGCACGCCGAGGGGTGGATCGAGCTGTTCTACGGCTCGCCGTTGAACCAGACGTCCTGGGAACTCGTGACCGATGTGGTGATCACGTCGGCGTCCGGCACGGCCGACGGTCGTCAGATCGGTGGCGCCAAGCGTCTTTACGGTCTCGTGGAGGACGGTGACCTCGCCTACGTGGAAGAACGTGTCGACGCCGACGGCGACCTCGTCCCCCGCCTCTCCGCCAAGTTGCAACGTCACATCGGCTGACGTCCCGTCAGTGAAGTAGCACTACTGAGGTGTGTCGGATACTGGACTAAGGGTTGATGCGCGCAATGCCCTGTTGGTGAGAAGCTGACAGGATGATGATTGCGAGCGCGAATGTGCCGGGCGAACGCGAGACGCTGATCGAGATCTACGGAGATCAGCGCAAGGCACTCCTCGTCACTCTCGATGGACTCTCCGAGGACGACGCGCGCAAGGCATCCACCGTCAGCGAGCTGACCCTCGGCGGTCTCGTGAAGCACCTGACAAATGTCGAGAAGTACTGGATCACCACGATCGCCGAGGCCGATCCCGACGCCGAGTTCGACGTGGCCGGCGCCGAGAACGCCTACACGCTGATCGACGGCGAGACGTTCGCGGACTGGCTGGCCGAGTACCGCGATCAGGCGCAGCGCACCGACGAGTTCATCGCGACCGTGCCCGACCTGGACCTGTTGATCCCCGTCCCGACGGCGCCGTGGGCGCCGGTCCGCCAGCACCACACGGTGCGGCGCATCCTGCTGCACCTCTTCCGCGAGACCGCGCAGCACAGCGGTCATGCCGACCTGATCCGTGAGGCGATCGACGGACAGAGCACCACCATGACGATGGCGTCGGACGCCAACCGGAGCTCCGACCGGGCCTGACCGGGCCAGGCCTGCCCTCAGGGGCTGACCCGACCCCGGACATGGGACGACCCCCGCACCGCTCCCTTGGGGAGCCGAGCCTGTCAGGACATGACAGGGATGCGGGGGCCGGGCGACCACCGGGGATTCGCAGGGTGACGGCGCCGCTGTCACGTCAACCGTGACGGGCGGTTTCGCACCGGGGAACCCGGGCAACACGCCACCTAACTGATGGTCACCTCACGTGTCCATATGTTTTTCAACTGCAGACCACCTCCTTCCTCGTGTACGCACGACGCTACGCGCGCTCCGACCGGTCGGCAACGGATTAATCGATTCGGGATTTACGCGGCCCGCGAACGCGACCGCGCCTGTCGGCGTTGACAACCGAGATCCACCACGCGAGCCGTACCGGTGTCCGACGGCAGTCGGTGGGTCACCAGGACGACGGTGCGATCCGGTGCGATCAACCCGCTGTCGGGGTCGAGCAGCGCGCGGTGCAGTCGGTCGGACTCGGTGCGGTCGAGATGCTCGCACGGCTCGTCGAGTAGCAGCACGGGTGCCGGGTTTATCACCGCACGCGCGAGCAGCAGACGTCGGCGTTGCCCCGCGCTCATCGCGTCGGCGCCGCTGTCGAGGACGGTGTCGAGGCCGTCGGGCAGGCCGACCACCCAGCGGTGCAGGCCGACCGAGCCGAGAACCTGGTGCAGCAGTTCGTCGGCGGCGTCACCCCGGGACACGAGGAGGTTCTCCCGCACCGTCGTCGCGAAGACGTGGCCGTCCTCCCCGAAGTAGCGCACCGCGTCGTCGGGCGTCGAGCCCGGCGTGTGCACCGCACCGGCAACGGGGTCGAGCAGACCGGCGAGCGTGAGCAGCAGGGTCGTCTTGCCGCACCCGCTCGGCCCGACGATCGCGACGCGGTCGCCGGGTTCGATGGAGTCGAGGTCGGTGTCGGGGCCGAACACAGTGGTGCCCGTGTGACCCCACCGCAGGCCGTCGGTCCGCACAGTCGGAGTCACATCGGGCGGGATCGGTCGGGACAGGGTCGGCCGGGGCAGGGTCGGTCGGGGTACGGGCGAGAGGTCGGTGACCGGGCCGGCGCCGTCGACGAGGTCCATCACCCGCGCCGAGGCGAGGCGGCTGCGGTGGAGCTGCCGACCGGCATCGATGAGCGAACCGGCGGTCTCGAAAGCGCTTAGCGGTAACAGGATCAGCACACCGATGGTCGTGGCGTTCGACGTCGAGCTCATCCCCAGGGCGATAAGGGATGCGGTCACCGTCGTGAGCGCGAGGGCGGCGGGCAGTACCGCGGCCGCGAGGGATTCGGTGCGTCGACCTCGGTCATGGGCCTCGAGCGCCCGACGTTCGGCGTCCTCGGCTCGGCTCAGCAGCCGGTCCCGACGGCCGGCCACGACGAGCTCCGGTGCGTGCCACAGCAGCGTGGTGGTGATCTCGGCGACCTCGTCGCGCGCGGTGTGGGCGTCGCGTTCCGAGCGGGCGGCGCCCGCGGCGGCCGCGATCGGGGCCACGACTCCGGCGAGAACCCACGCGGCGGCCATCGCGACGCCTGCCCACGGCGATATCCACGCCATGACCGCGACGGCGGCGATCGCGGTGACCGCTGCGGATCCGATGGGGATGAGTCCTCGGATGAGGGCGTTGCCCACCTCGTCGATGTCGTCGCCGCTGCGCGAGACGATCTCGGCGCGACGCAACGTCACCGAGTACGACGGCGACCCGCCCGCCAGCGCGCGGTAGAGCCGCGCACGGGCGGTGGCCATCGCGTCGAGCGCGAGATCGTGCGTGGCCAGGCGTTCGAGATACCGCAGCAGGGCTCGCGAGATACCCAGTGCACGAACGGCGGTGACCGCCACCGACAACGCCAGCACCGGCGGCATCTGCCACGCCCGGGTGATCAACCACGCCGACAACCCGGCCAGCGCGAGTGCGCTCATCGCGGCCGCGGCGCCGAGCAGCAGGGACTTGGCGACCGGTCCGGCGCGGAGTCCGAGCAGTCGCAGCGCGCGTATCAGCGGATCAGACACGGACCGCACCCATCTCGATCACGCGCTCGGCGCACGCGAGCACAGCCGGGCGGTGACTGACGACGATCACCGTGTCGCCCGCGGCGGCGCGGGCGCGCAGGGCGTCCATCACCCGGGCCTCGGACTCGTCGTCGAGGTGTGCGGTGGGCTCGTCGAGGAGCAGCAGCCGCGCGGGCGACGCCAGCACCCGGGTGAGCGCAAGGCGTTGTCGCTGGCCGGCCGAGATGCCCACCCCACCGGTGCCGATCAGGGTGTCGATGCCGTCGGGTAGTTCCCGCACGACGGTGTCGAAACCGACGGCACGCGCGGCGGTGTCGATCGACGAGCGGTCGGCGTCGAAGAGCGAGAGGTTGTCGGCGACGCTGCCGGGTAACACCACCGGCGGCTCGGCCAGCCAGGCGATGTCGCCGACGGCTGGCCCGGACACGGGGGTGTCGCCGATCAACACGACGCCCTCGTCGGGGCGGATCAGGCCGGCGATGGCCTGCAGGGTGGTGCTCTTCCCGGTGCCGTTGTCGCCGGTGATGACGGTGATCGCGCCGCGTTCGCACCGTGCGGTGAGGCCGCGCGGGGCCCACCCGTCGCGGTCCACGATCCCCACGCCCACGAACTCCACCCCCGTCGACTGGGCGGTTACGGACGTCGACTGGGCACGTACGGACGTTGGTTGGGCACTTACCGACGTTGGTTGGGCACTCGACGCGTGTAGGTGCCCAACTGATGGGTGTACGTGCCCAACTGGCGGGTCGAGGATCGCGAGGACATCGTCGGCGGCGACGCGACCGGCCTCGGAGTTGTGGAACTGCGTGCCCACCGACCGCAGCGGCAGGTAGACCTCCGGGGCCAGGATCAAAGCGAGGATGCCCGCGTAGAGGCCCATGTCGCCGTACACCAGCCGCAACCCGATTCCCACGGCCACGACGGCGACGCACAGCGTCGCCAACAGCTCGAGGACCGCGCCGGAGAGGAACGCGATCCGGAGCGCGCCCATCGTCGAACGCCGGTTCGCCTGACCCAACGCACTGACACGATCGGCGGGCTCGTCGGCACGGTGCAGCGCACGCAGGGTGGGAATGCCGGCCACGAGATCGAGCAGCTGGGCGGCCTGTCGGTTCATCGCGTCGAGGCGTGCACGGGTCCGGTGCCGGGTCATCAGACCGATGAGGACCATGAACACCGGGATCAGCGGCAGCGTCACGACGACGATCACCGCGGACGTGAGGTCGGTGAAGGCCATCACGACGATCACCGCCGGCGTGACGGTCACCGACAGCACCAGCGATGGCACGAACGACGTCAGGTACGGACCCAGTCCCTCGAGTCCCCGGGTCAGGACGGTCACCAGATCGCCGCGCCTGCGCTGTAGGTCGCGCGGGCTCGTGTGTGCCGGGTCGGTGAGTGTCCGCAGCGCCGCGCCCCGGAGTTCGGCGATCACCGCCGCCGACGCACGATGGGCGTATCGGTCCTGGAACAGGGTCGCGACCACCCGGACGACGAATGCCACCGCCAGCATCACCAGGTGCGCCTGCTGCGCGTCCACCGACCTCGCGCCGGGGTCGGTGACCAACTCGGAGAGGATCGCGGCGATGGCCACCGCGCCGACGATGACCGCCGCCGCCGTGACCACCCCCATGACGCTGGTGAGCACGACGTAGCGGCGTGCGCTCGGGGACCGCCGCAGCAGTCGGGGGTCGATCGGCGGTCGCGGTGTCGTGCTCATCGCGACCGATCCTCGGCAACCGTGTCGGTGGGCGCGCGCATCGACAGCCCGATCGACGACGGGATGTCGCGGGTCGAGATCCGTTGCCGGAAGACCCAGTACGTCCACGCCTGATAGCCGACGACCACCGGGACCATCACGATCGATGCCCAGCTGATCACGGTGAGTGTGTAGTGGCTCGAGGCGGCACCCGCGATGGCCAGGTCGAAGGCGGGATCGATGGTCGAGGGGATCAGCGCCTGCCACAGTGTGCCGAAGACGATCACCGCCACCGCCGCGATGGTCAGGCTCGTGGCCGCGAACGCCGATGCCTCACGTCGCGCCGTCGTGGCCACCGCGGTCAGGACGGCCGCGACCGCGGCAACCGCGAGAGCGATTGCGGTGACGTCGGTTCCGTGCTCCGCCTGGTTCCACAGCCCGAAGGCAAGCACCACCACGGCAGCGGGAACGGCGAGGCGACGGGCTACGGTCATCGACGCGACACGCATCTCGTCCGCGGTCTTCAGCGAGAGGAACACCGCTCCGTGCGTGAGGAACAGGATGGTCGTCGCAGCACCGCCGAGCAGGGCGTAGGGATGGACGAGATCGCCGACGCCGCCGACGAACTGGTGGCCGGAATCGATGGGCAACCCACGCATGAGGTTCGCGAACGCGACTCCCCACAGAAAGGCCGGCAACCACGAGCCCAGTCCGATGCCGACATCGCACCACCGTCGCCAGCGGGGGTCGTCGATCTTGCCCCGCCACTCGATGGCCACCACCCGCGCGATGAGTCCCACGAGAATCAGCAGCAGCGGCAGGTACAGCGCACTGAACATCGTTGCGTACCAACCGGGGAACGCCGCGAACATCGCGCCCGCCCCGGTGATGACCCACACCTCGTTGCCGTCCCACACCGGGCCGATGGTGTTGATCAGTACGCGCCGTCGGACATCGCCCTCCTCCGACGTCTCGCCGCGTCGTCGTCCGACGAACGGCATCAACATGCCTACCCCGAAGTCGAACCCCTCGAGCAGGAAGTAGCCGGCGAACAGCACGGCCACCACCACGAACCAGATCTCCGGAAGACTCATCGGAACCGACCTCTCACCTAGTAGGCAAACGAAAGCTTCTCGGACGCCACATCGTCTGCGTCGTCGCCGTCGGGCGGCGAGTCGTCGGTCGGCGGGTGGGCGTCGTGGGCCAGCGGCCCCTCGACCGCGTAACGGCGGATCAGTGAGAACCAGACCACTGCCAACACGCCGTATACCAGCGTGAACGTGATCAGCGACACCAGCACGGTCGCGCTCGAGTTGTTCGAGACCCCCTGCTGCACGGTCAGGTGGATGTTCGGGTCGCCCGTCGGGTTGGGCACCACCATCCAGGGCTGACGGCCCATCTCGGTGAACACCCAGCCGGAACTGTTGGCCAGGAACGGGGTCGGGATGGCCGCGATCGCCAGGCGCCCCAGCCACTTCGAGTCGGGCACCCGCCCCTTGCGGGTGAACCACAGTCCCGCCAGTGCCAGCAGCGCGGAGCCCGCGGCCCAGCCGATCATCGCGCGGAATGCCCAGTACGTGACGAAGAGGTTGGGTCGGTAGTCACCCGGTCCGACGGTCTCGTTGTAGTGCTGCTGCATCTCGGCGACGCCGGGCAGCGTCGCGTCGAAGGTGTTGGTCGCCAGGAACGATGTGAGATTCGGCAGCTGGATGACCCGGGTGATCGAGTCACAGTTGTTGTGCGTGCCGATCGTCAACAATGAGAAGGACGCACCGGTCTCGGTGTGACACAGCGACTCCGCCGACGCCATCTTCATCGGCTGCTGCTCGAACATCAACTTGCCCTGCACATCTCCGGTGATTGCGAGCGCAACACCGGAGACGACGATCACCCACAGTGCGAACCGCGTCACCGGTCGGTACAGGGTGCGGGCGTCGGTACGCAGCGTCGACGCCAGTTCGACGTCGACGGTCCGCTTCGCCCGCCGTGAGTTTCGGATCATCCACCACAGGCCGATGCCGGCGACGAAGGTACCCGCGGTGAGGAACGATCCGGCGACCGCATGTGGGAACGCCGACAGTGCGGTGTTGTTGGTCATCACGGCCCAGAAGTCCACGAGTTCAGCTCGTTTGGTCTCAGGGTTGAAGCGCGCCCCGACCGGGTGCTGCATCCAGGAGTTGGCCGCGATGATGAAGTAGGCGGAGGCGTTGACACCGATCGCGACGAGCCAGATGCAGGCGAGATGCACCTTCTTCGGCAGTCGCGCCCACCCGAAGATCCAAAGACCCAGAAAGGTGGACTCGAGGAAGAACGCGACGAGACCCTCGAGAGCCAGCGGCGCACCGAAGACGTCGCCGACGAAGCGGCTGTACTCGCTCCAGTTCATCCCGAACTGGAACTCCTGCACGATCCCGGTGGCGACACCGAGTGCGAAGTTGATCAGGAACAATTTCCCGAAGAACTTGGTGGCGCGGTACCACTGCTCGTTCCCGGTGATGGTCCACACGGTCTGCATCACCGCGACCATCGGCGCCAGACCGATCGTCAGCGGCACCAGGATGAAGTGGTAGACCGTCGTGATCCCGAATTGCCATCGCGAGATGTCGAGCGCGTTCATCACGGGACCTCACTGTCCGAGTGGTGCTACTACCGTCCGTAGTACTACAGCCGACCGTAGACCTGGGCAGCACTGATCGCCAGAGGTCAGGGGTGTCTCGTGCACCACAGGACGGGCGCCGAGGACGTTCACGCAACGGTCGGCCGGAGGCCGAACGGCGACGTCAGGTGGAGATGGCCCGATCGACCAGCAGACCGAACTCCTCGGCTCGGGCCGGGACGGGCATGGTGTACCCGTTGAGCTCGGTCACCCGGGCGGCGAGAGTGATGCTGGAGAGCAGCCAGACCCCGTCGGCGGCAATGAGATCCGCGGTCCGGAGACGTCGGGTCTCGGTCCGGAAACCCTCTTTCTCGGCCAGCGCGAACAGAGCCTGCTGCGCCGTCCCGTGCAGGATCCCATTCTTCGCCGGCGGCGTCAGCAACGCGTCACCGTTGAGAACCACGACCGTCGCCCGGGGACTCTCGAGCACATCGCCCTCGCTGCTGGTGTAGATCACGTCGTCGACGCCCTGCCCGGATGCGTATCGCAATGCGGCCATGTTCGTCGCGTAGCTCAGAGTCTTCGCGCCGATCAGCTGCCACGGTGCGTCGGCCGCGTGATCGATGGAATAGCCGCGCGGCAGCGTGATGACCTTCACGCCGTCGGCGCGCGAGGTCGCGACCCGTGCGGGCACGGGACCAACGGTCAGGTAGGCCGTCGCCTCGTTGGATTCACGCGTGATGCCGGTCTCGGCGTGGTCGCGTTCGACCACCGCGCCGGCGGGCGCACTCTCCCGACCACGGGAGTAGACGAGCCGCATCATGCCCTCGGTCGACTTGCCGTTCTTGTCGGCCCAGACCCGCTGACCGGTGTCGATCGCCGACCGCCAGGCCTCGATGTCAGGCTTCGGCAGATCCAGCGCGGCGGCGCTGCGGCCGAGCCGCTTGAGATGCAGACCCACGCATCGGGCGGTGCCCTCACGCACCAGAAGGGTCTCGAAGATGCCGTCGCCACGCACCGCCGCGAGGTCGTCGGCATGCAGAAAAGGCACGTCAGGGTCGAGAACGGCACCGTCGATGGTCACGAGGATCGGTTGCGACATGGGCGTCAGCCTAGCGGGTGCTCGTACGATGGATGAGTGACCGACTCGCTCGGCGGCCCCACCGCCACCCCCTCTCCCCTCCTAGTCGCGCAGCGGTCCGCCGGCGCGGTCGGTGGACCCGATGAATCACCCGATTCCGGAGTCGCCTGGCACTTCGGAGATCCACTGGCGGAGCAGCGTTCGGCCGAACGCTCCGCCGTCGTGATCGACCGTTCACACCGCGGGATCATCGAGATCAGCGGCGACGAGCGACTGAGCTGGCTGCACACGATCTCCAGTCAGTTCGTCAGCAACCTCGCCGACCGCACCTCGGCGGAGAACCTCAGCCTCGACCTCAACGGTCGGGTGGAAGATCATTTCGTCGTCACCGACATCGACGAGCTCACCTTCCTCGACACCGAGCGCGAGCGCCTCGACCCGCTGCTCGGCTTCCTGCAGAAGATGGTCTTCTGGGCCAAGGCCGAACCCGTGCTGCGTGACGACCTCGCGATCCTGACGCTGCTGGGTCCCGACACCGTCACCGGACCGATCGCCGATCTCCTCGAGATCCCCGCGCATGCCTCGACCTATCAGGCCGGTCGCTTCCCCGAGCAGCGCCACGACGACGAGCCGTCGGGCTTCTGGCGCATCATGCCGCCGTTCGGCGATCCCGACTCGATCGGCGTCCGGACGATGCCGCGCGTCGACGTGATGGTGCCCGCGACCCAGCTCACCGAGTGGTGGCAACGGCTCACCGAGGCCGGCGCCAAGCCCGCGGGCATGTGGACCTACGAGGCCCTGCGGGTCGCGGCCGGGTTCCCGCGCCTGGGTCTCGACACCGACGACCGGACCATCCCGCACGAGGTCGAGTGGATCGGCGGACCCGACGAGTTCGGCGCCGTGCACCTCGAGAAGGGGTGCTACCGCGGACAGGAGACCGTTGCGCGCGTGCACAACCTGGGCAAGCCGCCCCGGCGGTTGGTCCTGCTGCAGCTCGACGGCAGCGCCGACACGCGGCCGTCCACCGGCGATCCGGTCACCGCCGAGGGCCGTGCGATCGGTCGCGTCGGAACGGTCATCGACCACTACGAGTACGGCCCGATCGCGCTGGCGCTGATCAAGCGGTCGGTCCCCGTCGACACCCCGCTCGTCGCGGGTGGCGCCGACGCGACCATCGACCCGACCTCGCTGCGGGCCGACGACCGCATCCAGGCCGGTCGAGCTGCGATCGAAGGGCTGCGGTCGCGATGAGCGCACCTCTCGCGCAGGGCACCGTGCTGGCCGTGTGTGCCGCGCACGCCCCGGTCCACCTCGAGCGCATCGGCGACAGCGGGATCGCGAAATCCCCGATCACCGGGCCGGTGACGGTCTCGGCCGAAGGGGTCGACGGCGACCTGATCTGTGACACCAAACACCACGGTGGCGTGGATCAGGCGGTTTACGCCTACAGCGAGACCGAGGCGAGTCGGTGGGCCGGGGATCTCGACCGTGACCTGCCCGCGGGCTGGTTCGGTGAGAACCTCCGCATCGACGGGATCGAGGTGACCGACGCGATCGTCGGCGAGCGCTGGCGCATCGGCGACACCGTCGAGGTCGAGTGCACCATCCCGCGGACCCCGTGTCGCACCTTCGCCCAGTGGGCCGAGGAGACGCGGTGGGTCGCGCGCTTCGCCGAACGCGCCGACACCGGCGCCTACCTGCGGGTTGTCGTGGGTGGACAGATCCAGGCAGGCGACGCGGTGACGGTGCTGTCCCGTCCGGAACACGGCGTCCGCGTCCGGTCGCTGTTCGTCGGAGATGCACCCGATTCCGGACTCGAGGTGTTGACCACCGACTCCCGCTACGAGGGCAAGGTGCACCGCGAGGCGTCGAGGTGGGTGCGCAAGCGTGTTCGCGAGTCGGAGCGCGCGCAGTCCTGAACGCGCCGGTCCATTACGCCACCTGCCGTGTCGAGGGCGGAGATCAGATCGTTCGCCGGTCGAACAGCCTCCCGTCAATCACACAGGTGTACAGCTCACGAGGCCGCGGGTCTCCGGCAGCCGCCGCGACAGGCGCGGCAATCGCCTGGCGAGGCTGGTCCGCAAGGTGGCCTCGGGCGCGCTAGACTGTTTCTCACGACAAGGTTTATAAACTCAGAATGGGGCCGCCAGTCTTGATTGGCCGCCCCGTCATTGTGCGAGGGGGTCCCCCTATGGGCCGCGGCAGAGCAAAAGCAAAGCAGACGAAGGTCGCTCGGGAGCTGAAGTACAGCTCTCCGAACATGGACCTGACGAGCCTGCAGCGAGAGCTGGCGAACGAACCAGAACGCCCCTCCGATCGCCCGGACCCCGCAGAGGCCTGGGCCGACGAAGACGAGTGGCGCCGAGCCTGAATCTCGGCTGGACGGCCGACCGATCACTGATCGGTCGGCTGATCGTCGTGTCCGCACGGCGTCAGAACCGCGGGTGTTCCCCGTTCAGTCCCGCAGCACCGGCCTGATCCTTGCCGTCGTGTGACTTCTTGATCGACCCCAACACCCAGCAGTCCAGGTGCCGCGCGGTCAGCACCGCGAGCGCCCGGTCGGTGTCCTCGGGGGCCACGATCGCGACCATCCCGACGCCCATGTTGAAGGTGCGTTCCATCTCCGCGCGCTCGACCCGACCGCGTTGGGCGATCATGGCGAAGATCGGTGCCGGCGTCCACGTCCCGCGGTCGAGTTCCGCCGCGAGCCCCGCCGGGATGACACGGGCCAGGTTCTCGGCGAGCCCGCCGCCGGTGACGTGCGAGAACGTCCGGACATCGGCCTCGGCGGCCAGGGCCAGGCAGTCCTTGGCGTAGATGCGGGTGGGTTCGAGCATCTCCTCGCCCAACGTCCGCCCGAACTCCTCGACGTGTCCACCGAGGTCCATGTGTCCCCATTCGAGCAGGACCTTGCGGGCGAGTGAGTAACCGTTGGAGTGCAGTCCCGACGAGCCCATCGCGATGACCACGTCACCGGGTCGGACGCGATCCGGTGAGAGGACCGAGTCGGCCTCGACCACGCCGACGCCGGTCGCGGACAGGTCGTAGTCGGAGTTCTCCATCAGACCGGGGTGCTCGGCGGTCTCGCCACCGAGTAGTGCGCATCCGGCCTCGACGCAGCCGTCGGCGATGCCCTTGACCAGTTCGGCGACGGTCTCCGGGATCACCTTGCCGACGGCGATGTAGTCCTGCAGGAACAGCGGTTCGGCGCCGCAGACGACGAGGTCGTCGACGACCATGGCGACGAGGTCGCGGCCCACGGTGTCGTGTTTGCCCATTGCCTGCGCGACCGCCAGCTTCGTGCCGACACCGTCGGTCGACGCCGCGAGCACGGGTTCCCGGTAGGTGCCCTTGAGGGCGAAGAGTCCGGCGAAGCCGCCGAGTCCCCCGAGAACCTCGGGGCGGGAGGCGCGCTTGGCGTGTGGAGCGAAGAGTTTGACGGCGCGATCACCGGCGTCGATGTCGACACCCGCCTCGGCGTAGGAAGCCCCCCGCGAAGTGGATGTCGGCTCACCTGCGGGATCAGCGTCCTGTTGTGTCACGGGCTACACGGTACCGGAGGGGAGGACGACCCATCGCCCCTGCTCCCGCCTGCGGCGCCACGTCGAACCGACCGTCATCGCACATTCACGAACCACTTCCCCCCATAATCTGTGCACAGCACCGTTGGTCGACGAGGAGGACTCGATGTCCGTTGTGAGCAGTACCCGGGGTAGCGCCGTACGCGAGTTGACCCTGCGCGGTGTCGTGCTCGGCGGGCTCATCACCCTGGTCTTCACCGCCGCCAACGTCTACCTCGGCCTCAAGGTCGGACTGACCTTCGCGACTTCCATTCCGGCCGCGGTGATCTCGATGAGCGTTCTGCGCTACTTCGCGAATCACTCAATCGTCGAGAACAACATCGTCCAGACCATCGCCTCGGCCGCCGGAACGCTCTCGGCGATCATCTTCGTGCTCCCCGGGCTGATCATCGTCGGCTACTGGAGCGGCTTCCCGTACTGGGTCACCGCCGCGGTGTGTGCCACCGGCGGCATCCTGGGTGTCGCGTTCTCCATCCCGTTGCGCCGGGCGTTGGTGACCGGAACCGATCTGCCGTTCCCCGAGGGGGTGGCCGGGGCCGAGGTGCTCAAGGTGGGCACGTCGGACTCGGCGCAGGCCGCCGCGGACAACAAGACCGGTTTGCGGATGTTGTCGGTGGCCGCCCTGGTCGCGGCAGGCTTCTCGCTGGTGTCGTCGCTGAAGGTGATCAGCAACGCGGTGTCGACGTCGTTCAAGGTCGGTTCCGGCGGCACCATGGTCGGCGCGAGCCTGTCCATGGCGCTGATCGGCGTCGGACACCTGGTGGGCCTCACCGTCGCGATCGCGATGGTGGTGGGCCTGGTCATCTCCTACGGCATCCTGTTGCCGATCCTCACGTCGGGCAAGCTCTCCGGGTCCGAGGCCCTCGCCGACACGGTCTCGGCGACCTTCTCCTCCGATGTGCGGTTCATCGGCGCGGGTGCGATCGCGGTCGCCGCGGTGTGGACGCTGGTCACCATCATCCGGCCGATCGTCACCGGCATCATCGAGTCGGCTCGCTCGGCACGGCTCCGACGCGGCGGCACCGAGGTCGACGTCGTCGAACGCGACATCCCCATCCAGATCGTCGCCGGCGTCGCGGTGTTCATGCTCATCCCCATCGGCTTCCTGCTGTGGGACTTCACCAGCGACACCGCGCTCAACGGCGGCGCCGCCGGGATCATCACCGTCAGCCTGGTCTACCTGCTCGTCTTCGGCCTGGTCATCGCCGCCGTCTGCGGTTACATGGCCGGACTCATCGGCTCCTCGAACAGCCCACTGTCCGGTGTCGGCATCCTGGTCGCGATCAGCGCCGCCCTGCTCATCAAGGTCACGTTCGGCGACTCCGGCGACACGCAGACCACCGCACTCATCGCCTACACGCTGTTCACCACGGCCGTGGTGTTCGGTGTCGCGACCATCTCCAACGACAACCTGCAGGACCTCAAGACCGGTCAGCTCGTCGGCTCGACGCCGTGGAAGCAGCAGGTGGCGTTGGTCATCGGCGTCCTCTTCGGTTCCGCCGTCATCCCGCCGATCCTGCAGCTCATGCAGACCGCGTTCGGGTTCGCCGGCGCGCCGGGAGCGGGCGACGACGCGCTCGCCGCACCGCAGGCATCGCTGATCTCCTCACTCGTCAGCGGCGTGTTCGGCGACTCGCTGGACTGGAACCTCATCGGACTCGGCGCCCTGATCGGCGCAGCCGTGATCGCCATCGACGAGACGATGAGCCGCACGACCCGATTCCGCCTGCCGCCGCTGGCCGTGGGACTCGGAATGTACCTGCCGATCTCGCTGACGCTGGTCATCCCGATCGGCGCGGTGCTCGGGTTCTTCTACAACCGCTGGGCCGACCGCAACGCGACGAACGTCGAACGCACCAAACGACTCGGCGTGCTCCTCGCGTGCGGACTCATCGTGGGCGAGAGCCTGTTCGGCGTGGTGTTCGCCGGGATCGTCGCCGCATCCGGGGACGACGACCCGCTGCGGATCGTCGGCGAGGGCTTCGACAACTGGGCCCAGGTGGTCGGGATCGTGGCCTTCGTCCTGGTGCTCGGCTGGCTCTACAAGCGCACTCAGAAGGTGTCGGAAACGGCGGCCGCGAAGCCGGACGCCGTGTGACCGCTATTTCACCGCCACGTCGGTGATCAGCCACTGGCCACGCACGCGTTGCAACGTCAGGTCGGCGTCGCTGACCCTGCTGTCCCGCGTCCCGGCTCTGACGTCGACAAGGGCGATGCTCACTGACGCCTCCGCCGTTTCAGACGTGATCGGGAGCTTCGGAGTCACCTCGATCGGGGTGCACGTGGTCTTGTCGCCGAGGTCGCAAGGACAACACACCCGAGCGCGAGTGGCACGATCCCTCGTGCACCCGTCGAGCGCACCGGTCAGGGCCTACGCAGCGCGCTGACGTTGTCGTTGGACGCGAGCGGTTCAGCGCCGACGGCATTCGACAGCATCGTCTCCAGAACGGCCTTGCCCATGGAGGTCTCGGTGGGCAGGTCGATCGGGTACTTCCCGTCGAAACAGGCCGCGCAGAGCGCATCCTGCGGCTGCTCGGTGGCCGCGATCATCTCGTCGATGCTGATGTAGGCGAGGGTGTCGGCGCCGATGGCCTGGCGGACACCCTCGACCATGCCCTGCTCGGACTCCATGCCGTTGGCGATGAGTTCGGCCGGGGACGCGAAGTCGATGCCGTAGAAGCACGGCCACCGGACGGGGCTCGACGCGATGCGCACATGGATCTCGGCGGCACCGGCCTCGCGGAGCATCCGGATCAGCGCGCGCTGGGTGTTGCCGCGCACGATCGAATCGTCCACCACCACGAGGCGTTTGCCACGGATGACCTCCTTGAGCGGGTTGAGCTTGAGGCGGATACCGAGCTGCCGGATGGTCTGCGACGGCTGGATGAAGGTGCGGCCCACGTAGGCGTTCTTCATCAGACCCTGGCCGTAGGGGATGCCCGATTCCTGGGCGAACCCGGTGGCCGCCGGCGTCCCGGACTCGGGCACCGGGATGACGAGATCACCCTCGGCGGGGAACTCTCGGGCCAGGCGACGGCCGATCTCGACACGCGAGGAGTGCACCGAGCGGCCGTTGATGACGCTGTCGGGGCGGGCGAGGTAGACGTACTCGAAGACGCAGGCCTTCGGGGTGGGCTTGGCGAAGCGGGAACTGCGCACGCCGTCGGCGTCGATGGCCAGCAGTTCACCGGGCTCGATGTCGCGGACGAACGAGGCGCCGACGATGTCGAGTGCAGCGGTCTCGGAGGCGACGACCCAGCCGCGATCGAGCCGGCCGAGGCACAGCGGGCGGACGCCATGCGGATCGCGCGCGGCGTAGAGGGTGTGCTCGTCCATGAAGGTGAGGCAGAACGCGCCCTTGAGGGTGGGCAGCAGCTCCATCGCGGCCTGCTCGATCGTGCGGTCGGCGGCCCCGTGTGCGAGCAATGCACCGACGACATCGGAATCCGAGGTGGCCCCGCCGTTGAGCCGCGACTCCATCAGACCTGCGGCGCGCGCGGTGCTGGCGAGATCGGAGGTGTTGACCAGGTTGCCGTTGTGCCCGAGCGCGACACCGGTACCGGCGGCGGTCGTGCGGAAGATGGGCTGGGAGTTCTCCCAGGTGGTCGACCCGGTGGTGCTGTAGCGGCAGTGTCCGATGGCGACGTGGCCCGGCATCGAGGCCAGGGTCTGCTCGTCGAACACCTGGCTGACCAGTCCGAGGTCCTTGAACACCAGCACCTGCGAGCCGTCACCGACGGCGATTCCGGCGGCTTCCTGACCTCGGTGCTGCAGCGCGTACAGGCCGTAGTAACTGAGCTTGGCGACGTCCTCCCCCGGCGCCCAGACTCCGAAGACACCGCACTCTTCTCGGGGTTCGTTCTCGTCGACGTCCAGCTCAGCGCTGGGTTTGAGGTCGGCGAGAAGGTTCGGGCTGTGGATCGACAGCTCGGTCACGTGCGCTCCCGGGGTGGTGGGCATTACAGCAGGACTGGGGTGAAGTCTACGGGCCAACCCCTGAGCTGGGCGAATCCGACGAGTGTGAGTCTGTCCCTCCTGCACCACACCTCACCGATACTGAGACCTGGGTCACCGCGGTAGTGGGTTCGCGGACTCAGATCCGGACGATCGGCAACCAACTCGCGACCTCGGCCGCCCGACTCCCCGATGCGGTCACCCGGCCGTCGCCCACGGCGTGCGCGAGGTCGTCGAGGCCGGCTGCGAGCAACAACCACGTCCGCGGGTCCATCTCCACGACATTCGGAGGTGTTCCGCGGGTGTGGCGCGGGCCCTGGATGCACTGCACCGCGACGAACGGCGGCACCCGTACCTCGACCGAGGCGCCGGGGGCGATCTGGGCGAGGATGCGGGCGCTCATCCGGACCGCCGCGGCGAGCTCGGCGCGAGCGGGGGCATCGACGGTGTCGTCGCGCAGCCAGTCACCGATGACGAGCATCGCCGATCGCATCTCGGCCGGGTCGACTGCTTTTCCGGGTGCCACACGGCCGATCATCGCAGTAGATGACGACCACGCGGTTCGGGGCGTCAATCGCCACCCCGGGATCAGACATCGGTGACACGATGGGGTGATGGGCGCCGAGGTCTCCAAGCGGGAGTTCACACGGGAGGACCGCCGCCGTTTTCGTGAGCAGGTGGGTCGCGGTACCGAGGCCATCGCGCGGATGCTGGCCGAGGGGTTGTTCAGCGACACCGACGCCGACGGATCGGCACCCGACCCGTTGCTGGGCATGGAGGTCGAACTCAACCTGATCGACCGCGCGATGAACCCGGCGATGTCGAATGCGACTGTGCTGCAGTCGATCGCTGACCCGGACTTCCAGACCGAGCTCGGCCAGTTCAACATCGAGATCAACGTCGCCCCACGTCCGTTGACCGACGACAACACCATCGCACTCGAGCAGGCCCTGCGCGGATCGCTCAACCGCGCCGAGGCGCGCGCCGCCGCCACCGACAACCACATCGTGATGATCGGGATGTTGCCGACGCTGCGCACCGATCACCTGATGCATCAGTGGATCTCGGCCAACCCGCGCTACGACCTGCTCAACCAGCAGATCTTCGCCGCCCGCGGCGAGGACATCGCTCTCGACATCGACGGCGTCCCCCTCGGGGCCGAACGCGTGGGCGAGCGGTTGGTCGCCACCACCGACTCGATCCTGCCCGAGGCGGCGTGCACCTCGGTGCAGCTCCATCTGCGCGTGGCTCCCGAGGATTTCGCCGCGCACTGGAACGCGGCGCAATCCATCGCCGGTGTGCAGGTCGCGCTCGCGGGCAACTCCCCCTTCTTCGCGGGCAAGGCGCTGTGGCACGAGAGCCGGATCCCGGTGTTCGAGCAGGCCACCGACACCCGGCCGCTCGAGCTGAAGAACCAGGGCGTGCGGCCGCGCGTGTGGTTCGGCGAACGCTGGATCACCACCATCTTCGATCTCTTCGAGGAGAACACCCGCTACTTCCCCGCCCTGCTGCCGGTATGTGCCGACGAGGATCCGCTCGAGACGCTCGACGCGGGCCGGATACCGGAGCTGTCGGAACTCAAGCTGCACAACGGGACCGTCTACCGCTGGAACCGTCCGATCTACGACGTCGTCGACGGGCACGCACACCTGCGCATCGAGAACCGCGTCCTGCCCGCGGGGCCGACCGTGCTGGACACCATGGCCGACTCGGCGTTCTACTACGGCGTGCTGCGCGGTCTGGTCGACGCCGACCGACCGCTGTGGTCGCAGATGTCGTTCGACGCGGCCACCGAGAACCTGCACGCCGGTGCGCGTGACGGGCTCGACGCCCAGCTGTATTGGCCGACCGTCGGATGGATCCGGCCGGACGAGCTGGTGTTGCGTCGGCTGTTACCGCTGGCCGACACCGGGTTGGCCGCGTACGGGGTGTCGCCACGCGCGCGACGCAGATACCTGTCGGTGATCGAGGGTCGCTGCCTGAGCCGACAGACCGGCGCGGTCTGGCAACGGGAGTCGGTGGCGGCGCGCGAGGCGGCCGGCGACTCTCGCGCCCAGGCGTTGTCGGGGATGCTGCGCGAGTACGTCGACCGCATGCACGAGGGCGAGGCCGTGCACACCTGGGACCTGTAGACCCTCGGACCGAGTTCGCGCTCCACTTCTGTTGCGGCGCTCCGCTTGCATGTGGAGCGTGGCTCCAGAAGTGGAGCGCGAATCGGAATCAGGTGCCCTTGACGTTGAGCACCTGCCGCAGCACGTGGTCGATCGACACGAGCCGCTCGGCGTCGGCCATCACGACGTCTATGTCCTTGTACGCCTGCGGGATCTCGTCGATCCACTCCGCGCCGTGCCGGTACTCGATGCCGGTCATCGCCGTCGCGAGGTCGGCCTCGGTATAGCGACGCTTGGCCTCGGTCCGCGAGAACCGACGTCCCGCACCGTGCGGCGCGGAGCAGAGGCCACCACCGTGACCCTTGCCGGTCACGATGTAGGACCGGGTGCCCATCGATCCCGGGATGATGCCTTGGACACCCTCGTGGGCATCGATGGCACCCTTCCTGGTCAGCCACACATCCTTGCCGCCGTGGTGTTCACGGACGGTGTAGTTGTGGTGGCAGTTGATCCTCTCGGTCTCGAGACCGGCCGGGTCACCGTCGTGGCCGACCCAGTGCGCGAACGCCTGCCGGAACCGGTCCATCATCTCCGCGCGGTTCTCGAGTGCGAACCGCTGCGCCCACGCCAGATCACGCAGGTACACATCGAGTTCCGACGTCCCGTGCGGGAGGTACGCGAGGTCGGCGTTGGGCAGCGGGATGTGCCACTGCCGACACAACCTCTGCGCGATCTTGATGTGTCGCTGCGCGATCCGGTTGCCGACGCCGCGTGAGCCCGAGTGCAGGAACATCCACACCCGATCCTCCTCGTCGAGGCACAGTTCGATGAAGTGGTTACCACCGCCGAGCGAACCGAGCTGCTCACGCCATTTCGGCGAATGCGACAGCTCGACCCCGTCGGCCGCGGCCAGCTCCTCCAACACCGCGATACGCCCGGCGGTGAACGGGTAGCGGTCCACCGCGCGGTTGTAGTTGCCCGGCGAGAGCGGAATCGCGGACTCGATGGACGTCCGCAGCTCGGCACGGTCGAAGTTCTCGATCGCATCGGCGTCGAAAGTCGTTCGCACCGCGATCATCCCGCAGCCGATGTCGACTCCCACCGCCGCCGGGATCACGGCGTCCACGGTCGGGATGACGGTACCGACCGCCGAGCCCTTGCCGTAGTGGGCGTCGGGCATCAACGCCACGTGCGGGTGCACGAAAGGCAGGGCTGCGGTCTCCTTGGCCTGTTCGATCGTCTTGTCGTCGATCTCGGAGGCGAAGCTGAGCAGCTTGAGGTTGCCGATGCGGGTGGTCACTGGATTCTCCTTCGTGGTCGAGGAGAAGTGTCCAGCACAAGACCGCTGAGCGCGAACGATTTACGGTCGTCCGTTCAGGCGTGGGCGACCGCCGATGCGGGGATGAGACCGCGGCCGGTGACGAGCGGGAGCTCGAGCGCGGTGACGAGGCCGGGCTCGGCGGCGACCACCGCCTCCACGGCGTTGACCAGTCGCATGGCGGTGACGATCATGCCCGAGACGTTGTGGTCGCCGTGCTCACCGTGATGACTGAAATCCACGGTCATCATCGGCTCGCCGGTGATCTCGATGCGGTAGCACCCGTCGCCGGAGTTCGGGGTCGGCCAGTCGGGGCGCTGCGCCGGGTGCGTACGGGTGATGTGGTCGAGCACAACGCGTTCGACGCCGTCGACCTTGCCGATCACCTGGAATCGCACCGCGGCCATGGTGCCCGTGGCGATGTCGCACGACACCGTGGAGATGTCCTCCTCGGCGGCGTAGCGCTCGACCTTCTCCTCCAACGGCTCGTCGAGGGTCAGGCCGAGACCGGCGGCGATCTGACGGACGACACTCCCCCACGCCATCGACAGCACGCCCGGCGTGAACAGCATCGGCGTCTCGTCGAGTGACTTGCCGAAGCCGAAGATGTCGCTCATCACGACGGGTTGGTAGTACGTCGAATAGTCGGCGATCTCGTAGCAGCGCACCTGGTCGATACGCTGCGACAGGCTCGTCATCGCCAGGGGTAGAACGTCGTTGGCGAAACCGGGGTCGATGCCGTTGACGTGCAGGCTGGCATTGCCCTTGACGCCCGCCGCCTGCACACGGTCGACGAGGTCGTCGGGGACGACGCCCTTCGGGAACTGCAGCAGCACCGGACCGGACGACACCACGTTGATCCCGGATTCCAGGAAGAAGATGAGGTCCTCGAGTGCCTCGAAGATGCGGTCGTCGACCATCGCGGTGTGCACGATGCAATCGGGCGCCAAGGCGATGAGCGCGTCGCGGTCGTTGGTGGCGACCACCCCGAGGTCACGGCCGAGACCGGCCAACTCGCCTGCGTCTTTACCGACCTTGTCGGGGTTCGACACCCACACCCCGACCAGTTCGAGTTCGGGCCGTGCGTCGATCCCCGCGATCGCGTGCCGCCCCACCGTTCCGGTCGACCATTCCACCACTCTGAGCGCCACCGCAGACCTCCGTGTCCGATTCCGAGTCAGAACCCAGGGTAGAACACGTTCTAGTTCCGGCGCGGTGGATTCGCGATCGTCAGGCGGACCTCAACCATCGCGTGGTGGCCGAGTTGAGCACGAGCACCGCGGTCACGATGGGGAAGGCCAACCCGATGGTCGTTCCGACGCCGGACCCGATGGCGGCTGGACCGCCGTTCACCGACGCCCCCTGGACGATGGCCAACGCGACGATCGACGTCAGGATGGTGAGACCGCACCCGACGAGGACCAACGTCCTACCCAGCACGCGGCGTCGGAGCAACAACACGCCGCCCGCGACGAGCACCACCAACCGCGCGACAGCGACCAACCCCTCGGTGGCGGCGTACC
This sequence comes from Williamsia phyllosphaerae, assembly GCF_014635305.1. Classification (NCBI taxonomy): domain Bacteria; kingdom Bacillati; phylum Actinomycetota; class Actinomycetes; order Mycobacteriales; family Nocardiaceae; genus Williamsia; species Williamsia phyllosphaerae. The sequence continues at coordinate 968,790 of NZ_BMCS01000002.1, forward strand.
CGACGAACCACCCCGGGACATCGATGTCGGAGATCGAGACGATGGCGATGTCGCCGATGATCGCGACGACCGCGGCCAGGGCACCGAGGAAGGCCAGCACCGCGGCGATCGTGGGGACGGTCGACGAGGGCTGGGCGACATAGCCCTGCTGCGGCCCGTAGCCGGGCTGTCCCCATACCGGGGGCTGACCGTAACCCTGCTGCTGCCCGTACCCCGGCTGGGGTCCATAGCCCTGCGGCGCCCCGTAGCCCTGTGGCGGTTGGCCGTATCCCTGCTGCTGCTCGTACCCGGGAGGCGGTCCGTAGTACGGCTGCTGCTGCTCGTACCCGGGTGGCGGTCCATAGCCTTGCGGCGGTCCGTACCCGGGTGGTGGGCCGTACCCCTGCGGCGGACCGTAGGGGTACTGCGGCCCCGACTGCGAGGGGTCGTGCTCACCCGGCGAAGGGTTGTTCGTGGTCATCTCTGGGGCCTCCGTGGTCGGGGGTGAGCTCAGCCGAACAGTGCGGGCAGTGTCGCCTCGTGAGCGGTGCGCAACTCGGTCAGCGGAACCGAGAAGTGGTCCTGGACCTCGACCGAGTCACTGCCCTGATCGACCACACCGATACGCGTCCAGGGCATCTCGCGTGCGGTGAGCATCGCGCAGAACCGGGTCTCCTCGGTACGCGGGACCGCCACGAGTACGCGTCCCGCCGACTCGGAGAACAACCACACGAACGGGTCGGCGTTCTCGGGCAGGATGATGCGGCAACCGGTCTCACCCGCGAGCGCCGACTCGACGACGGTCTGGATGAGCCCGCCCTCGGAGAGGTCGTGTGCCGCGGAGATCAAGCCGTCGCGCGACGCCGCGGTGAGGATCGCCCCGAGCAGCCGCTCGCGCTCGAGGTCGACCTCCGGCGGGACCCCACCGAGGTGGTCGTGGGTGACCTGCGCCCAGATCGATCCGTCGAGTTCGTCTTTCGTGTCGCCCATGAGGATCAACGTCTCACCGGGCTCGGTTCCGAAGCCGGTCGGGATGCGCCGGTGGACGTCGTCGATGACCCCGAGGACACCGACGACCGGCGTCGGCAGGATGGGGGTCGATCCGGTCTGGTTGTAGAAGCTGACGTTGCCGCCGCACACCGGGATGCCCAGTTGCGCACAGCCGTCGGCCAATCCCTTGACCGCCTCGGAGAACTGCCACATGACCGCCGGGTCCTCGGGCGAACCGAAGTTGAGGCAGTTGGTGACGGCCTTGGGCGTCGCGCCGGCGACCACCACGTTGCGGTACGCCTCGGCCAGGGCGAGCTGCGCACCGCGGTACGGATCGAGGTAGGTGTACCGACCCGACGCGTCGGTCGCGAGAGCGATTCCGCGGCCGGTGGATTCGTCGATCCGGATGACTCCGGAGTCGGCGTTCTCGGCCAGCACGGTGTTGCCGCGGACGTAGCGGTCGTACTGCTCGGTGATGAACTTGCGGCTGCACAGGGCCGGTGAGGCCAGCATCGTCAGCAGCGTGGAGCGCAGTTCGTCGTCGGACGACGGGCGATCCAGGGTCTTCGAGCTCGACGAGATGACCTCGTCCTGCCACTCCGGGCGCTCGACGGGACGCTGGTAGACCGGCCCCTCGTGGGCGACGGTCCGCGGCGGCACGTCGACGACGGTCTCACCGTGCCAGGTGATCTCGAGGTGCTCGCCGTCGGTGACCTCACCGATGACGGTCGCGAGCACATCCCACTTGCGGCACACGGCGAGGAACGCTTCGACGTTCTCCGGCGTCACCACCGCGCACATGCGCTCCTGGGACTCGCTGGAGAGGACCTCGGCCGGGGTCATGCCCTCGGCGCGCATGGGGACGGTCTCGAGCTGGATGCTCATGCCGCCGTCACCTGCGGACGCGAGCTCGGATGTGGCGCAGGACAACCCGGCACCGCCGAGATCCTGGATGCCGACGACGAGTCCTGCGTGGTAGAGCTCGAGGCAGCACTCGATGAGCACCTTCTCGGTGAACGGGTCGCCGACCTGGACGGCCGGGAGCTTCTTGCGGTTCGGGCCGGATTCGCCGGTGTCGTCGAAGGTCTCCGATGCGAGCACCGACACGCCGCCGATGCCGTCGAGGCCGGTCCGTGCACCGAACAGGATGATCTTGTTGCCCGCGCCGGAGGCGAAGGCGAGCTGCAGGTCCTCGACCCGCAGCACACCCGCACACAGCGCGTTGACCAGCGGGTTGCCCGCGTAGCTGGCGTCGAAGACGGTCTCGCCGCCGACGTTGGGCAGGCCGAGTGAGTTGCCGTATCCGCCCACGCCGCGCACGACACCGTCGACGACGCGGCGGGTGTCGGGGGCGTCGGCCGCACCGAAGCGCAGCTGGTCCATCACGGCGATCGGACGGGCGCCCATTGCCATGATGTCGCGGACGATGCCGCCGACACCGGTGGCTGCGCCCTGGTACGGCTCGACGTAGGACGGGTGGTTGTGCGACTCGACCTTGAAGGTCACCGCCCAGCCGTCGCCGATGTCGACGACGCCCGCGTTCTCGCCGATACCGGCCAGCATCGACGAGCGCATCTCGTCGGTGGTGGTCTCACCGAAGTACTTGAGGTGGACCTTCGACGACTTGTAGCTGCAGTGCTCCGACCACATCACCGAGTACATGGCCAGCTCGGCGTCGGTGGGGCGGCGGCCGAGGATCTCGCGGATCCGCGCGTACTCGTCGTCCTTCAGTCCTAGCTCGCGGAAGGGTTGTGGATCATCGGGCGTCTGCGCTGCATGGCTGACGGTGTCGACGGACAAGGCGTCTCCGGTCCTCGAGGTGGGCGGCGTGCCGATGGATCGGCTCGGGGGAGATTGTATCCGCGCACCTCGACGGTCGCTTCCGGGTGCCGACCCGTGCGGCGGCGGCTTGACCGCGCGATACCCTGAGCGCCGTAACCGTAGATCTGTGCGGCCGATGTGCCGTACGTCGCGAGACACGCTGGGGGTCGTGGAAGTGGGCGATATTCGTCAGGCACGCCAACTGTTCGACTTGGCGGTGTTGTCGCTCGGCATCCCCGTCGACGGCCAGGAGGCCGCTCGCGATCCTGCTCAGGCGGCGCTGGCCTTCCAGCGCGCGAGCGAGCAGGCCCCGGAGATGTGCGACGCCTGGCTGGGGCGGATCGCCTGCGGCGACAACTCGCCGTACATCCTGCACAACCTCTATCAGACGCGCAGGTCCCTGAACGGCGAGCTCCGTCGGCTCGGTCTGCCCCCGCGCACGCTGGTCGGGAGGTTCGCGACCGGGCTGTACATCGATTACCCCGTCAGCGACATCGTCGAGGTCATCTCGGCGTACGCGGCGTCGCTCATCGAGGGCCAGGACTACACCGGCGCCGAACAGGTGCTCGACGAGATCCCCGCGGAGGCGGTCACGCCGATCGCGACCTACGTCCGCGCGATGCTGCACTACTTCACGCAACGCTGGCCCGACGTGCTCACGACGCTGGCGGCGTCGGCGCGCTGGGAGGACCCGTACATGCTGGCCGCGGCGAACGTGATGGCCGGCGCGGCGTGTGCGCAGCTGGGCATGTTCACCGAGGCCAACCGTCGCCTCGAGGAGGCCGAGTCGGGGCCGATCCCCGGCGCGGCCACCGCGGCGATGTACACCCACGGACTGGTGCAGCGTGAGGAAGGCCACGAGGACAAGGCTGTCGCGTTGTTCGAGCAGGTCTATGCCCGTGACCCCGGTTTCGGCGGCGTCAGCGACGCGATGCGCAACCCGAAGTTCCGGCTCCTGGTCGTCGATCCCGAGCGCATCGCGCGCCGGACCGACAAGTGGGACCCGAAGTCGGTGCCCGAGGACAAGCCACTGGCCTCGCAGCCGGCGTCGGCTGCGCAGAACGATCAGTTGGCCGCAGCCAAGACCGAACTCGAACGCCAGGTCGGACTCGCGTCCGTCAAAGACCAGGTCGCGAAGCTGACGTCGTCGGTGGCGCTGGCGAAGGTCCGCGCCGACAAGGGACTCGCCTCCACGTCGCGCAGCCTGCACCTCGCGTTCACCGGTCCTCCCGGTACCGGCAAGACGACCATCGCGCGCATCATCGCGAAGACCTATTGCGGGCTGGGGCTGCTCAAGACCGACACCATCGTCGAGGCCAGCCGGCGCGACATGGTCGGTGAGCACCTCGGCAGCACCGCACCCAAGACGTCGGCGCTCATCGACCGCGCTCTCGACGGTGTGTTGTTCATCGACGAGGCCTACACGCTGATCCAGACCGGGCTGTCCGGTGGCGACGCGTTCGGTCGCGAGGCCGTCGACACCCTGCTGGCCCGCATGGAGGACAACCGGGACCGACTCGTGGTGATCATCGCCGGCTACGACGGCGAGATCGACCGTCTGCTGTCGTCGAACGACGGTCTCGCGTCGCGTTTCGCGCGTCGCATCCGGTTCGAGTCCTACCGGCCCGAGGAGCTGTCCGAGATCGGTGAGGTCATGTCCCAGGCGCGCGACTCGGTGCTCCCCGCGCAGTCGGTGCAGATCCTGCAGGACGCGTGCCGCCCGCTCTACGACACCGTCGTCACCGACCAGAACGGTGGGCAGGTGCGTCTCATCGACCTCGCGGGCAACGGTCGTTTCGTGCGCAACGTGATCGAGGCCGCCGAGGAGGAACGCGAATACCGTCTGTCCTCCGGCGACATCGACATCACCGACCTCGACGCCGACGCCCTGATGCGTATCGAACCCGACGACATCCGAACCGCTGTCGACAACATCGTCGCGTCCATGAACCTGGGTGCGCGGCTGCGCTAGCCCGTGCGACCCAGGTCCCGGTTACTCCTGCGGAGCCGACCAGGCGACCTGGATCAGCCGCTCGCCGCTGCGCTGGACCAGCACACCCCGGCCCGGCGGGCGCGGTGCACTCTTTGTGGTACCCAACAGGATTCCCTCGTCCTTGGGCGCACTCATCGCGAGTCCGTCGACCGAGAGGTCCTTGAGACGGCTGATGATCGGGTCGTACATCGATCGCGCGGCACCACCGCTGCGGCGCACCAGAATCAGGTGCAGACCGATGTCGCGCGCCTGCGGCAGCAGGTCGACCAACGGTGCCAACGGGTTGCCGGACCCGACGGCCACCATGTCGTAATCGTCGACCACGACGTAGATCTCGGGTCCCTCCCACCACGAGCGGTTGCGCAACTGTGCGGCCGTCACGTCCGGGCCCGGCTGCCGCTTGAGCAGGTAGTCGGCCAGCTCGACGAGGTACGGCTCGGCCTGCTGCGCGGTGGTGGCGTAACCGAGCAGGTGGTTGCCCTCCACCTCGCCCAACAGGCTGCGCCGGTAGTCGACGAGCAGGATCTTGGTGTCCGCGGGCCTCCCGTTGGCGACCAGCCCACGCAGGATCGTGCGCAGCAGCGTCGTCTTGCCGCTCTCAACGTCGGCGAACGCCAGGAAGTGCGACTGCGCCGCGAAATCCAATGTCACCGGCGCGAGCTCGGCCTCGTCGATACCGATGGTCACGCGCATCGGACTGCGCGGGACCACCGCCTCGGCGCGGGCGACGACACCCTCGCGGTCGACCCGGTCGGGCAGCATACGGACATCCGACGCCGTGCGATCGGGATAGAACGCCGCCACCTGCGCGACCGCGGACGACACCGCCGTCGACATGTCGTCGGTCGCCGAGGAGTTGTCGAGGCGCGGGAGACCGATCAGCATGTGCAGCCGGTCCGGGCTCAGACCGCGCCCCGGACGTCCGAGCGGAACCGTCGCGGCGAGCTTGCGATCGACCTCGGAGTCGGCGGAGTCGCCGAGCCGGAGTTCGATGCGCGTACCCAGCAGGTCCTTGACGACCGGACGGATCTCCATCCACCTCGACGCCGCGATGATCAGGTGCACACCGAACGAGAGGCCCTGCGCCGCAATCGCACTGATCGCGTCCTCGATGACCTCGAACTCCGTCCGGACGGTCGCCCACCCGTCGATGACGAGGAACAGGTCACCGAAGTTGTCGACGTCGAGTCGCTCGTCGCCGGCGGCGCGGCGGCGCCGGAACTCCGCCATCGAGTCGATGCCGAGTTCACGGAAGCGCGCCTCACGCTGGCGGAGCACGGAGATGACCTCGGCCACCGTGCGTCGGACCCGGTCCTCCTCGAGGCGGGTGGCGACCGAGCCGACGTGCGGCAGCCCGGCCAGACCGGTGAGAGTGCCGCCACCGAAGTCGAGGCAGTAGAACTGCACCTGCTCGGGTGTGTGGGTGATGGCCGCGGACATGATCAGGGTGCGCAGCGTCGTGGACTTGCCCGACTGCGGCCCACCGACGACGACCGCATGCCCCTGCGCGCCCGACAGATCGAGTTGCAGGACATCGCGACGCTGGTCGTAGGGACGGTCGACGATACCGATCGGGAACCGGAGACCGGCCAGACTGTCCGACGCGGCGGCACGCCAGTCGCGTGCGCGCAGCAGCCTGGTGACCGGCGGCGAGTCCTCCAACGGCGGCAACCACACCTCGTGGGCCGGGCGGCCGTGACCGACCAGCTGCGACACCACCATGTCGAGCTCGGTGACCGTCTTGCCCTCACGCAGGATCGGACCGGCGTTGTCGGCGTCGGCGACGGGTTGCTCGATGATCAGCGGCTCGGGCATCCGCATCTCGGGGACGTGAGCGGCCGTGAATACCCGGATCGGGACACTCGGGCCGGACCGCGCACCGGAGTCACCACGGCGCGTGACGCTGCGCGTCGCCAGGTACGGACCCGACACGTACGAGGCGTTGAACCGCACCGGCTCCGACGAGTCGCACTTGAGGTAGGCCGAGCCGGGGACCGCGGGCAGGTGGTAGGCGTCGGGGACACCGAGGACGGCACGGGATTCGCTGGCCGAGAACGTCTTCAGACCGATGCGGTAGGAGAGGTGCGAGTCGAGACCACGCAGCTTGCCCTCCTCGAGGCGCTGCGAGGCGAGGAGCAGGTGCATCTGCAGCGACCGGCCCAGGCGGCCGATCATGACGAACAGCTCGGCGAAATCCGGCTTCTGCGAAAGCAGTTCGGAGAACTCGTCGACCACGATGAACAGCGCGGGCAACGGGTCAAGGGGGGCGCCGTTGAGTCGCGCCTTCTCGTAGTCGGCGACGTTGGCGAAGTTGCCCGCCGAGCGCAGCAGTTCCTGGCGGCGGTTCATCTCGCCGGCGAGGGCGTCGCGCATGCGGTCGACCATCGCCAACTCGTCCTCGAGGTTGGTGATGACGGCCGCGACGTGCGGCAGCTCGTCGAGCCCGAGGAACGTCGCGCCGCCCTTGAAGTCGACGAGGATGAGGTTCAACGACTCCGGCGCATGGGTCGTCACCATCGACAACACCAGTGTGCGTAGGAATTCCGACTTACCCGAACCGGTCGCGCCGATGCACAGCCCGTGCGGGCCCATCCCGTGTTCGGCGGCCTCCTTGATGTCGATCTCCAGCGGCTGGCCGCTCTCGGTCACGCCGACGGGAACACGCAGCCGGTCACGCGGGGTCCGTGGACGCCACACGCGGTCGGGGTCGATCGCCGAGGCGTCGGCGACACCGATGAGACGCATCAGACCAGGATCCCGTGGGCCGGTGTCGGCGTCGAGGTTGATCAGCTGCGCGGCGGTGGCCAGCGAGTACCGCGCCATCCGCCGGGCGACCGCCTCGGCCGTCGCCACGGGCATGTCGTCGGGGACCGCGAAGTTCTCGACGCCGAACGCCGAGCGCGCGCCCAGCGTCGTGCCGTCCACCACGAGCTGCGTTCCCCGGCGGGCCGCGAGCACCAGCGGGGTCTCGCCGAGTCCGATGACGGTCACCGAGTCGAGTCCGCCGTCGTTGGTGCTGCGCTCGTCACCGGCGACGAAACCGCCGGCGAGGATCACCATCCACTGGATGCGGCCGTCGACCGGCGATGCGTTACGGGAGAACCGTGGTCGTTCGGTCAGCTCCGGGTCGTGGTCCTCCTCGAACTCACGCAGCGACTGATAGAGCATCCGCGCCGGGCCGGCACCGTCACGCCGTTCCGGGTGCGCGACGTGCGGTAGCCATTTCGCCCAGGACCACTCGGCGTTCTCCGGGTCGGAGCAGACGATCGCCACGCGCACGAGGTCGGGGCCGTGGAATGCGCACAGCTGCAGCACCATCGACCGGGCCAGAGAGTTGACCGATGCGACCGTGCCCTCGATGGAGATCGCCGGGAACGCCCGCAGCGACACCGCCGTGGGGAGACCGCGGACCACTGCGTGCATGCGGATGAATCGACGCAGCGCCATCACCGACACCGGTTCGAGGTCCTCGAGCGGTCCGGTCTCGGGGCGCGCGAGTCGGGTGGCGAGACGCTGTGCACCGATGCCGAGACGCACGTGGCAGAAGTCGGCGTCGTCGGTGCGTCGCTCCCACATGCGTCGGGAGCCGACGGCCGGCAGCAGCGATCCGGGCGAGGGATGTGACCAGACGAGGGCCTTGAGCTGGGACTGGGCGGTGTCGTCGACGTCCTTGCGGATGCGGCCGAGGTAGCGCAGGTAGTCCTTACGCTCCTCGTTGAGCTCGGCTGCCTTCGGTCCGCCGCCGCGGCCACCGCTGGCGAACATGCCGACCATCGACATGACCATCATCATCGGGAACAGCAGCGTGACCGGGTTCTTCAGAGCCGACGAGCCTGCGGTGAAGAACAGCCCCATCATGCCGACCATCGCCACGATCATGACCACCGGCAGCAGTCGGGAGACGATGCCTGCGGGCACATTCCGAGGGACCTCGGGGGGTGGCTGGATGGACATCTCGCCGCCGGGCAGACGCGGCCGCGGGGGCCGTGCGCGGCGTACGAAACCCTCAGTCGTCATCTGACCTCCCCGAGCCATAGATCGTTGCGTCGGCTATCGTACGGTTCGCACAGTTGACAGGGAGGCACTGGATACAGATGACGTCGCACCAGCCTGGATCCACGTCCTCTGGACCGGGGTCGGTCGTTGCCGCCAGCCCGTTCGCCGGACCCGCCGCATTCGCCGGTCCGAACCAGTCCTCCGCACCCGCCCGCGTCGACCCCGAGCTCTGCCGGGTGTCGGTGCTCTCGGGCCGCACCCAGGTCGATGTTGCGCTTCCCGCCGATGTCCCGGTCGCCTCGCTGATCCCGGAGTTGGCCGGGTTGTTGATGCGTAACCAGTTCGGCGAGCCCGAGCGCGTTCCCGACGACCTGTCCCTGCACTGGACCCTCGGCAAGGTCGGCCAGAAGATCCTCGACGAGACGCGGACCCTCATCGAGGCGGGGATCGTCGACGGCGATCTGCTCGTCCTGCGTTCCGAGGCCACCACCGAACTGCCGACCGTCTACGACGACGTCATCGACGCCGTCGCGGGCATCACCCGCCGTGAGTTCCAGTCGTGGTCACCGGCCGCGGCCCGCTGGGTGGGGGTCATCGCCTTCCTGGGGATGATTGCCGTCACCGGGACCCTGGCGTTGATCGCGTCGTGGTCGGAGCACCGCTACGACCTCGGGGCATTGGCGTTCGTCGCCGCGGTGGTGTTCTTCGTCGGCGATCTGGTCGCGCGCAACAACGGCGGCGACCGGGTGGTCGGCGCCGCCCTGTCCGTCGCGACGTGCTTCTCGGTGTTCGTGGCGTGCTTCGCCGTCCTGTCCGCCGCCGATCACGCCGCCAACGTCCTTCTCGGTGCCGGTGTCTCGATCCTCGTCGCGGTCATCGCGTTGCGCATGACCGCAGGCGAGCCGTTCACCCACCTCGCGCTGATCACCGTGTCGACGCTGGTCGCACTCGGCGCGGCCGGACAGCTCCTGTTCACCGCGCCGGTGCAGCACACCGCCGCCGTTCTCGGCGTGATCGCGCTGCTGGTCGCCCTGATCGCCCCGCGGCTGACGATCCTGATGGTGCGCCTGCCCGTCCCGACCGTGCCGTCGGCCGGCGCCTCGCTCGACGACATCGACCCGCCCAACCAGCAGAACGTCAACCCCGGGGTCGCGGCCATCGGTGCCGTCGCGTTGCCGGAGACCGCGGCGCTGGAACTGCGCGCGAAGGCCGCCAACGCGCACATGTCGGGTCTGATGCTCGGCGCGGCCGCCGTGGCCGCGGTGTGCGCGGTGATCACCGCCGTGCCCGCGCCGGACGTCGACTGGAAGGCCACCCTGCTCGGCACCCTGATCGCCCTGGCCACCGTCCTGCGCGGACGGTCGCACTCCGACCTCGTCCAGGCGTCCGGGATGATCGGCCTCGGTGCTGTCGCCCTGCTCGGTGTGATCGGGGCGCAGTTCTTCGCCGGTGGCGTGTGGGTTGTGCTCGCGGTGGGGATCCTGCTGCTGCTGTCCGCGGCGGCGTTCTACTTCGGTGTCATCACGCCGAACATGGAGTTCTCCCCCGTGCTGCGTCGTATCGGCGAGATCCTCGAGTATCTGGTGATCGCCGCGACCGTGCCGATCGCGGCGTGGGTCATCGGCGTGTACTCCCTCGCTCGCGGGTTATGACCGCCCGGCCGTCGCCTCGGTCCTCGTCGTCCGGACGGGGTCGTCTCGCGCTGGTCACCCGGGTGGGTCTGGTCGCCGTGATCGGGATCGGCGCCACCTCCGCGATGCCCATGACGGCCGTCGCCGTGCCGGGCGTCAGCCGCACGATCTCGCCGCCGCAGATCTCGGGTCCGGTGCCGTCGGAGAACCCGGTCGGCCCGTCGATTCCCACTAAGCGTGCTGTGGCGCAGTGCATCGAGACCATCGCGTCGAAGGGCGACTACATCTCGCCGCCTGCTTCGTTCGCTCTCCTGGGCGTCGAGAAGGCGTGGGAGTTCTCGCGCGGCGCCGGCCAGCGCGTGGCCGTGATCGACACCGGCGTCTTCCGGCATCCGCGATTGTCGGTGACCGGCGGCGGCGATTACGTGTCGTCCGGTGACGGCACGCAGGACTGTGACGGTCACGGGACCGCGGTCGCCGGCCTGATCGCGGCGAAAGACTCGTCGAACGACGGATTCGCGGGCATCGCACCGGATGCGTCGATCATCGCGATCCGCCAGACCTCGGCCGCATATGAACCGGCCGACACGCAGCGGGAGTCCAACGACACGAAGATCAAGCCCGACGGCTATGGCGACGTGGCCACGCTCGCCCGGGCCGTGGTGCGCGCGGTCAATCTGCGGGCCACGGTCATCAACATCTCCGAGGGCGCGTGCCGGCCGGCGGGGACCGATCTGAACGATCGCGCCCTGGGTGCCGCCGTCAAGTACGCGTACGACCGCAACGTGGTCGTGGTCGCTGCCGCGAACAACGTCGGGCAGAGGAACGAGGGATGCGGCACCCAGAACTCGGCTGCGCTGGGCGGCACCGACGTCGACCCGTGGGCCAACGTGGTGACGAAGTCGTCGCCGGCGTACTTCTCCCCCTACGTCGTCGCCGTCGGGTCGGTAGAGAACGACGGCCGCCCGTCGTCGTATTCGTTGGCCGGTCCGTGGGTCACGGTGGCCGCGCCCGGGTCGGACCTGGTGTCGCTCAACATCGCTGCAAAACCACCGATCATCGACGCTTTCCGGGCAGACCAGGGCTCCAGCCCCCTCACCGGCACCAGCTTCGCCACGCCCTACGTCTCGGGGCTGGCTGCGCTGATCCGGGCGCGGTTCCCGCGGCTGACCGCCCGTCAGGTGATCGACCGCATCACCCGCACCGCGCACCATCCCTCCGACGGACGCGACGGTGCGGTCGGTTACGGGCTGATCGATCCCGTCGCCGCTCTGACCACCACCACTCCGGACGTCGCACCCGCCGGTGCCGACCCCGCCGATCCCCGGACCGGTGACACCCGTGACGTGTACGCCGCCGAGCCGGTGCGTCCGCAGGTGAACCCCGCGCAGCCCAGTTCGGTGCCCCGCTACGTCGCGCTGGGTGTGAGTGCCGGGGCCGTCCTGCTCGCGTTGGCCGCGTGGATGCTGTTGCGACGACGCAACGGAGACCGCGACCAACTGCGCGAAGGGATCGACTACTGATGTCGGCGGACGCGTGGACGCTGAGCACCCACGAGTTCCGGTTGTTGTGGGAGGAGTTCGACGCGGGCGACTATCCGATCGAGTTTGCCTACACCGGCCAGGACGACGTCGACCGTGGTCCCGATGCGGCGCAAGCTCCGTCGATACGGCTCGAGCAGCTGACCGCGCCGCAGCGCGCGGCGCTGTCGGCTTTGTGCCGTCCGTCCATCACCATCGCGGTGACGGGGATAGACGCGGCTCGTCCGTTCGAAAACCCCAGCCATCACCTGCGGCTGCTCTCGGCGACCGATGACAACGAGCACGTCTACATCGCCCGCCAACGGCTGGGTTCGTCGGTCAGCCTCGGTGCGTCGGTGTCGATCACGCGCCACGCGTTCAGTTCGTGGACGCGCGATCTGGTCGCGATTATTCCTCCCGGAACCGGGGTCGGTTCGCTTCCCGGCGACACCGCCGTCGGCTTCCACACGATCCCGAGCGTGGAGTCGATGACCATTCCCGTTGTCGTCGCACCGGTGACGCCGACCGCGGCCACCGCCTTCACCCATCCGAAACCCGGGGTGTGCGGATCCATCCGTCTGCAGGTGGGCACGCTCGCCAACGGCGGTCGACCCACATCGCTGGAAGTTCGATACCGCGACATCCCCGACGACGGTCGCTACCTGTTGATAGTCGACTCCCCCGGTGCTGCGCTCCCCGTCGACGCCACCAGGTTCGCTAAAACCCTCAACCGGGTGATCAACACCATCCGTGCACGTCACGACACCGCGAGAGGTGCGGCCAGCTGATGCGCTCCTCGATCACAGGTCGGGTACGCATGTACAGTTCCATTGCCCCGAAAGGCCCGGCATGTCCGACCGCCGCAAGAACAATGGCTTACCATCTCCAGCAAACCGTTCGACTAGGTAAAGAGGCAACCCTGTGACGCTCCGGCGCAACACCCGACTGTCGATCGCCGTCATGGCCGCGGTCATGGTCGCCACCACTGCGTGCACCTCAGGAACCACAGGTGAGCCCTCCCCGAGCACCGACAACGCATCCGCCGAGGCCTCGCCCGCGTTCCCGTCCGAATCGGTTCCGCCCGGTGTTGAGAAAGACTCAGTTCTCGACCTCAACTCCACCAAAGACATGACCGGCGTGGTCACGACAGTCAGTTTCGCTGATAGCCCTTACGCCGCGCACCTTCCCGACATCTGCACGTTCATTCCTCAGAAGACAATGCAGCAGCTTGGAGTCGAGACCAAAAAGCGCGGATTCCGCGGCACGCAATTAGTTTCACAGGCGTGCACAATGTTCAAGTTCGACGAGGCTGGCAACATTTCTTATAGCGTAACGATCAACTTCTTCACCAACAATATAACGGAGCTGACCGAACCTGGCTCAGTGGTTCTCCAAAATAGAGATGTCCGATTAACTGACAAGATTAGCGCCACCGTTTCGAAGCTGCCGGCGACCAGCCCCGGCGACCCAACCTTTCGTGAGTCTTGCCAGACCTCATGGGGCACCTTCTTTGGTTCGATTAATGTCGATTTCCGAACTTCCTCGCCTGAACGGCTGGATCCATGCTCCCAATCTGTCGAGGCCGCCACAAAGATCGTCAGTTTAATGCCGAAAAGTCCCTCACAGATGCGGCCTGCGCCTTGACCGATTTTGAGTTTAACCCTGCAACTGCGGAGTCGGTGGCTGCGGCCTCAATAGGCCTGACTCGCGGAGTGAACGAACTTGCGAAACTCGTCGCTACTCTGAGATCAACAGGTGGATGTGGGACTTTTCCTTCGGGATCGCGAATTGAGGAAAGTCTGGCAGAACTGGGCGTCACCGCGAACGAGATGACCAACAGACTCTCCGCAGCCATCGATGAATACAAGGGTACGGTCGTTGGCGCCGGTCGATTAATTACCCGGCAAGAATTCGAAAACGAACACAATGTTAGAACAGCGGAGAACGGATCATCAGACGCGCCGTCCCCGTTTGGCATTCTGCCCGGCCAGACCAAACCCTCCATCGTCCCAAACGGTCCCAGCCTCGCAGACCAGCTTCAGGCCAGCACCAACACAAATGTCCTTGATGTTCCATGTGTACCCGGCAATACCGCAGGTACTTTCACCTGCTCAGCGGCGCCGGAAGACGTAAGCGGACTGACACTAGACCAATGCGTGCAACATTTGACGCCCGCGGTAGCCGCCAAATTAACCATGCTTGCCCAACAATGGGAACAACTGGGTGCCGACCTCACGAATGCAATTAACATCTTTCATCGGATTGTGCAGACTAAAATGCTGGGCGGGACTTGGACAGGTAAGTCAGGCCCAGCCGTAGCCACTGCCGCCGACAAGCTCACTCAGACTACTGTCCAAATATCTGCCCAGGCTTCTGCCAATGGTGCTGCGATTCTCGCTTGGGCAGGTTCGCTCGGCGACACAAAAAGTCGAATCGAACAATCGGCCAGCGCTCGCACATCCGCTATGGCTGCGTCTCCACCGGAATCTCGTGCTGCCGTGCAAAATCAGGCAGACGTGGCTGCGCGACTCACGATGATGATGACCTACAACCCAGCAGTCACTGCCATCGCCACCGGACTGTCGAACCTCACAGATCCGTCGAGTCCGGTGACAGGTGTACCTCTGGTGATCGGCGGGCCTCCAGGGTCAGGCCCAGGTGGATCCGGCTCCGGCGGGTCGGGAACCTCTGGCGCCACGTCAGGTGGCGGAGGTGGCGGGGGCGGTACAGGCGGTGGCGCGTCGACCGCACCAGCGAACAAGTCCGCAACTGACGCCGCCAAAACTTTGACGCGCCAGGGCACTGGCGATCCGGCCGCAGCAGCGTCCAACGCCTCGAAGAACGCGGCCGCGCAGTCCGGTCAGGGCAACCCGGCGTCTGCGGCGCAATCGGCGATGTCGAAAGCCGGCGACACCGCGAAGGGGCTGGGCGGCAAGAGTGGGGC